>CAXBSH010000075.1:0-17956 GCA_963977705.1 uncultured Planctomycetaceae bacterium | reverse complement strand
TCGATATCAGCTCCTCCATGACCTTCTCATCCCTCGCATGGTCCAAGCTGCAGTATGCAGCAACGGTTGCCGCTTCGCTGGCATGGCTGATGAATCGCCAGGGTGATGCCGTCGGTCTGACTCTCTTTGATGATCAGGTTCGTACGGTGATTCCTCCACGATATCGCCCAGGTCACTTTCGCCGACTCATGACTACACTCGAAGAACCGGGCACCGGGGTTCAGACCGATCCCTCAGTTGCACTCGAAGATATTGCTCGACGCCTGCGCAAACGAGGTCTTGTGATTCTGATCTCAGACCTGTTATCTCCTGTCCAGAAGTTTGGTGATGGCCTTCGTATGCTTCGAGGCTGTCTTCATGATCTCGTTGTTTTCCAGGTTCTCGATCCCGCTGAACTGACACTCAAATTTGACGGACCACGTTTGTTTGAGGATCTGGAGTCGGAGCAGCGGATCTTCGCCGATCCGGACGCAATCCGTAGTGAGTACCTGCAGCGACTTGATGAACATAATCGGATGGTACGGGAAGAATGTGAAACGGCGGGTGCCAGTCTGCGGCTGCTGGCGACTGATCAGCCGCTGGAGCTTTCGCTGGCAGAATTCCTGCAGGCACGACGCCAGCGACGCTGAACCATAGTCACGGAAAACTCCATATCCGCAGAAGTCATGCTGCTGTACTGATTCAGGGAGTAAAAGGGGATATGTTCGAATTCCTGGCGCAGAACTTTGCGGTAGCGGGAGGCATTCTTGCCGCAGTGCCTGTACTGCTGCATATGCTCAGACGCACTCCTGCGCTCCGCATGCCCTTCAGTCTTGTGCGATTCCTCACCCCCACACTTCCCAGAACCACTCGCCGGTCAAGAATTGAAAACTGGCCACTGCTGCTGCTGCGAATTCTTGCTGTTACCCTGATTGCACTTGCCTTTTCGCGACCATTTCAGAGGGTTACGGTACCACGCGTCGGTGACGCTGGTATCGGACGTCGAATCGGTGTGCTGCTGGATTCCAGTGCCAGTATGCGCCGCGATGGTCTCGGAGAATCACTGCTGCAGAAGTTCCGGGAACTGACCGCCGAGCTTGAATCTGAAGACGTCCTCAGTGTGTCTGTCTTCTCTGACAAAACCAACAGCCTACTGACAGCAGACGAATGGAAACAGACAGATCAAAGCAGTCGGGCAGCCTTACTTGGGCGAGTTGAACAGCAGTGGCGCCCCGACTGGTCAGCCACCCACCTGGACACAGCTCTGCTGGAAACTGCAGAACAGGTCTCCAGAGAGCGTCTCGGAAACCATGAGGGTGCAGCAGTCGTTGTGGTGATGACAGACTTTCAGGAAGGCAGTCGACTCGATGGCCTGAGATCGGCCGCATGGCCGGACGGCGTAAAACTCGAATTGCGGATGGTCAAGCCCGAACAGAAAGGCAATCGCGGGCTCAGTCTGGCAGAGGATCAGAAATCCGGTCGCATTCGAGTGCGAGCGACGGCCTCCGGGGATGCTCCCGGAACAAACTGCACCCTGCAGCCATTTGATGCTGCAGGGAAACCGATCGGAAAATCACTGACTCTCGATCTCGCACCCGGACAGCGACGCACCGTCACCATGCCGGATACCGCAGATGACCAGCCACAGATTGCCGGTATCGAACTGCTGGGTGATCCTCATCCCTTCGATAATGTCGTGGATTTGCCCGTTCAGCTGCCCAAACTGCGAAGGATTCTGCATGCCGGTTCGACAGACCCTAATGATGAAGAATCCATGCGATATTACCTGCAGCGAGTGTTCGATGGACAGGAGGCAGAGTCTCTGGAACTGTCGGATCTGATGACTGCCGACGGCGTCAGCGTTCCACCACCTGAAGGTTCCCGATTGGCACTGCTGACGGATACCCTTCCCGAAAACCTTGTTGATCCTCTGCGACGTATGACAGAAGCGGGAGGCGTCATCCTTGCGGCCGTCAAATCCGTGGAAATGGCTGAATCCCTGAAGCGGTTGCTGCCGGAGGGCCTGACGTGGACTGAAGCCGAGGTCGCTGACTATGCCATCCTTACCACAAACGACCTGAACTCGCGTCTGCTGGCTCCATTTGCGGATTCCCGCCTTTCTGACTTTTCGTCAATCCGTTTCTGGCATTATCGACAGCTGCAGGGACTGCCCGTCAATGACGCGGTCAAAGTTCTGGCAGCATTCGATTCTGGAAGCCCGGCCATTGTTGAAGTTCGCACACCGGGGGATGGTCGCATCTTTCTGATGACGGCAGGCTGGCAGCCACAGGACAGCCAACTGGCACTATCCAGCCGGTTCCCACCCCTGCTGTTACAGCTTGTGCGAATCGCATTCCCGGGCCAGTCAACAGCACGACTGCACGACGTGGGTACGTCGCTTGCCTTGTCGAGTCTGGCCAGTTCACAGCAATGGCAGCTGCAGCGTCCTGATGGTACAGCAGCAGCCGATCAGTCGTCCTCAATCACAGCGGTGGTGCTCGACGAACCCGGACGCTGGACGCTGTCCGAAGAAACTCAGGAGGGGACAAAGATCTCCAGCCTGCTGGTCACCGTGGCAGCATCGGAAAGTCGTACGGAACCGCTACCAGAGGGACAGCTTCAGGCGATGGGACTTGCACCGGATGTAGCACAGGTAAGTACGGACGACAAAAGTCAGCAACCGGCGGTCAACGCTGCTGAACTGGATGCTCAGGAACTTGAGTCACAGCAGAAATACTGGCGCTATCTGCTGCTGGCTGGAATGGCCTGTCTGCTGCTGGAATCCCTGCTGGCAGCGTTTTTCGAAAAGCAACAGGCCAGACTGGCCTGACAGGTGCACGTCGATCAGACGCAGCCTGCAAATCTCACTGTTCCGGATTGCCATTCTCGTAGAACATGCCAAGGCGACGGAATTTCTGATACCGACGCTCAAGCAGATCATTTACCGAGAGTGTTCCCAGGCCCTGCAGCGCTTCAACAAGGCGACTTTTCAGAGTTGCCGCCATCTTGAAATGGTCACGGTGAGCTCCTCCCAGAGGCTCCGGAATCACCTCGTCGACCACACCCAATGACAGCAGATCCTTGCTGGTAAACTTCAGAGCTCGTGCTGCCTTCGGAGCATGACTGGCGCTCTTCCACAGAATCCCTGCACAGCCTTCCGGACTGATCACCGAATAGTAGGCGTATTCCAGCACCGCCACGTGATCACCAATACCAATACCCAAAGCGCCGCCCGACCCACCTTCACCAATCACCACACAGATGATCGGAACTTCCAGCGTTGACATGTCACGCAGATTCACAGCGATATTGTAGGCCTGCCCACGCTCCTCAGCCCCCACCCCGGGATAAGCCCCCGGAGTATCGATCAGACAGATAATCGGCAGCCCATAACGGCTGGCCATTTCCATCTTCTGCATAGCCTTTCGATAACCTTCAGGGTGTGCACATCCGTAGCAGCACTCATTCCGCTCACGCAGATTGCGACCCTTCTGGTGACCAACAAACATGACCTTCTGATCAGCCAGTCGAGCGAATCCTGTTACGATCGCCCTGTCGTCGCCGAACGCCTTGTCACCGTGCAACTCCACGAACTCATCAAACACCAGCTCAATGTAGTCTGGAGTCTGCGGCCGATCCGGATGTCTGGAAACCTGCACGATCTGCCAGGGGTCAAGATTGGCATACCGCTCGCGCGTCATCTGCGTGAGTTCAACACGCATCCGCCGCATGCTTTCCTTCTCAGCCGGACCCGGGTCGTGCTGGGCCTCAAGCTTCAGCAGACGCTCTTCCAGTTCGTAGAGGGGCTTTTCAAACGACAATTGATGCAGAGCAGCCATCAGCGGTTATCCACCGGGATCATTCAAAAAATGCCAGATTCACTCCCATCGACGGGCCTGAATCTTAGCCACGAACCGTGCACCGGAAAACTGCGAGTCCTGATTGGGTGTCGAATTCCCGCGAGTTTCGTGGGATTTCAGGCGATATCAGGCAACTCGCTCCATGCCTCGAGATCCGTCACCTGTTCAGCAGGCCTGGCCGCCGCTGCCGGTCTTCGTTCCAGAGGCAGATGCACGTTTTTCGTTGGCTGCGGAGCAGCGGCCTGCTGCGGCACAGCGGTCGGCTGTGCCGCCGGGACCGCAGCCGGCTGTCCAGCTGCCGGAACGACCTGAGGCTGTGGCATGGGCGCCACCGGCTGAGGCATACCACCCTGCGGCAGCATTCCGGGCATCATGGGCTGAGCCATTCCGGGTTGCGGCATCATACCAGGCATCATTCCCGGCATCATCATCGGCTGCGGCATCATTCCGGGCATCATACCCGGCATCATCATCGGCTGTGGCATCATGCCCGGCATCATCATTGGCTGCGGCATCATTCCGGGCATCATCCCCGGCATACCATAGGGTACCTGGGGAGTGGTGGCAGCAGGTTGTGCAGCAGCCGGAGCACTACCGGGTTTCTTCACCGGAGCAATCTCTCCGATCGGAGCCGTCAGTCGCTTACCTTTCTTTGGCTTCTCCGGAGCGGCAAGACCACGCGACACTCGATCGGCATCCGCCCGACTGTCCAGTCGCTTGTCAACACTCAGACTCTCATTCGCCTTCGCTTCCCTGACCTTCTTCTCGTGCAGCTCTACTGGATCCTCAAGAAATACTCGGCAGTTGCGGAACAGCGACATCACATCCCGAAACTCCTGCGGACGATCTTTGGGTTTCTTGGACAGCATCTTCATCAGCACCATGTCCAGTTCCGGAGTACAGTTTCGGTTGACCACGGACGGCGGCGCAGGCTCTTCACTGAGGTGCTTCTTCAGCAGGTCATTGGGGCTGAGACCGGCGAAAGGAGGACCACCTGTGACCATCTCGTACAGCGTCACACCCAGACTATAGATGTCGGACTGAACCGTCGGCGGTCGACGCAGAATGATCTCCGGGGCAATGTACGTGCGAGTCCCCATGATGTTCTTCTGCTTTCCCGCCAGCAGCTTCATGACGCCGGTTGCATTCCGAGACGCGAGGCTGAAGTCAATCACACGCACTTCGCCCGTCTTGTTCACGAGGATATTGTCCGGCTTGATATCCCGATGCAGCCAGCCCTTTTCATTGAGATGCACAAACGCCTGGCAAACAGCCTCCACAACTTTCTTCAGACGGGACTGAGTTTCCGGAAGATTGGCAGACAGCTGGGCCTTGAGACTGGGAGCACGGAAGTAGTCCATCAACAGAAAACCATGGTCGCGGTTGATCTCCAGCTTGTGAAACCGCACGAAACCAGGATGCTCCAGCTGACTACCCACCTTGAACTCGTGCTTCAGCACGGCCTTGGCCTCCGCATCTTTCAGCGAATCGGGCAACAGCAGCTTCATCGCCAGCGGCACCGTGCCACCCTGCTCGACCACCTCCCAGACCTGCGTGGAGCTGCCCGAGGCGATGCAGTTCTTCAGTTCGTATCCGCCAACAAGATTCTGGTTCTCTGCCACAAATCCAACCCTCGCCCAACAACAGGAGGCAGTGTGCTGCAGGAGTCGATCCGGGCGTACGAAGACGACCGCCGAACCTGTACACGCGGACTGATCACTGCGTAAATCATAGGCTGCAGTTCGCCGAAACGCGAATTCAATTCCATCTGTCAGCCTATTCTGGTGGCGGATTTTCGGGGATTTTCGGGCTCAACACGCGATTCCAGCAACACCCTGACCAGTCCACACACATTCGGATTTGTCCGCTTCTTCGGATTTTTCCAATTCCTCCCCGCTGTTTTCCACGCTGCCTCCCGCTATAACCTGCGTCTGCCGCCGGACATCCGGCGACCAAACACTTTCTGCTATCGGCCGGATCTCTCCCTATGCATACCCGCGTTCAATTCCCGAGTATCAAACCCTGCGCGATGGTTTTCGGCCTGCTGCTGGCCTGCCTGACACTGACAATTCTCTCACCAGACACCGCCGTTGCCGACGAACTCCGGATCCTCCACAATCAGTATTCCGGGGCACTGATCCAGCCCGGCGATGGCGATGGACAGGTCCTCCGCAGATTTGAGGTCCAAACCTTCGATACCACCACGTTCTGTTTCTTTCACCTTTCAGACGATCTGCGACAGGGCTGCCCATGGCCAGACAGCTTTGGGTTGACCGGTCCCGCGACAGCCGCCGGTATTCTGCAGCCCCACCTGCTGTACCCCTATGATGGCACCCCCTGGTTCCTGACCCTGCCCCCGCTCAAAGTCGCTCTGCCCACTGAAATCCAGGCAGGACACTCGTGGAGCCAGAACGGCTGGCAACTGACCGCAACTGAGACGAAGAACACGGATGACGGAACACTGTGGCTGCTGGAGGCTCGCGAGCCGCGTGGGCGACGACAAAGCCTGCAGGTGGATGCCGCCAGTGGGATCCTTGTCAAAGCAGAGGCCGATATCTTCATGGGACAGGGTGACCAGTTCCTGATGACGCTGGCTCGCACCGCCAATACCCCCCTGCCCTCCAACCTCGCTCAGTCAGTCGACCAGACTCGCACAGAACTGCAGCAACTGCAGGCAAAGCTGGGACGTCGCCCCGATGCACAACTTGCCGAACTTTCGCAGCGGCAGGTCGAAGATTCCGTAGCCGCCATCGACAAACTGGCTCAACTGTCCGCCGGCACACCACTCGAACGCCTCGTACGACAGATTCGCACGGATGTCGAGATTCAGAAGAAACGTCTGGAATCAGCTGCCGGGCGCGCTGCATCACTGATGAGCTCAGCAGCCCCGGGCTTTTCCCTGAATCTGGTTTCCGGAGGCACGCTGGCCTCCGATTCACTCAAAGGCAAAACCGTGATTCTGCACTTCTGGGACTACAAGGATGCTCCGCTGACTGAGCCCTACGGACAAACGGGCTACCTCGAATTCCTGTTCAACAAACGCCGCGATCAGAATCTGCAGGTCGTGGGAATCAGCACCAATGCCGACCTGCAAACAACAGAAAATTCAGCACGCGGACGTCGCGCAGCACGAAAAATCGCGGAATTCATGAATCTCAGCTACCCCATCGGTTATGACGACGGCAGCCTGCTGAAGGCCTACGGAGACCCTCGTGAATCACGCGGACAATTGCCTCTCTGGATCGTTATCGGCGCTGACGGCAAGGTGAAACACTACCACCCGGGCTACTACGAAATCGATGCGGCGCGAGGACTGAAGGAACTTGAGGCCGTACTCAGCGAAACCACAGGTAACTGACAACAACACTCAGAAGTTGTAGGCCGGATTGTCCGTATCGAAATCGCGGTCCGTAAACCGCAGATCAGGCTGGACATCGGTAAACAGATAATCCTCGATCACCGGCGGTTTGGCATCCTTCTTTTTCGGAAAACCAAACTGCTGCACGCGAACAGCCAGTTGGGTCTTTTCGTCAATCCAGAGTCTGGTCATCTGGAAGGGAAACTGCTTCCGCGGCTGTGGATGGCTGCTTTCAATCACCCGACATGTATAGTCTTCGACCTTCGCATCCGAAAAGTACTTCACATCACATTCGCCATACTTGGTCTCAGCCTCCCACTGCTCAATCACCCCCTGCACCATGTTGGCCATACCGGCTTTTGTAATCGGGTAGCGATTCTCAGCCTTGACCCGTGAATCTTCCGGAGACAGCGACAACGTACCAATCAGGGCTGCCAGACCTGTCTCGTGCACCAGCAGTTTATTGTCATTCTGCCCAGTCACAAAAATAACCTCGCGTCCCTCACGAGGCTCCTGGAACAGCATGTAAACACTGAACGGATCGTGACGGATCTTGAGTTTCATCTTCTGCGAAATCAGGTCGTCATCCACGACTTCCTTTTTCGTAAAAGTGCACTCGTAACTGCTCATTTTCCGAACCAGACGGTGTGCCTCGCGAGCCTCACGGAGAGCAGCCTGCAGAGGATGCTCGGCCGAATTCTCATCAGCTGCAACAGTCGCTGCTGTACCGGAAAACAGGGCTGTACCAGCAGCCAGAACGGTGTTCATGAACAGACGACGATCTGACCTGAAAACCTCGGAACCGTCAGTTGCAGACATCACTCGATCCCCCTCCCCCGCACGTCCTCAGCGGGGACTACCCCAGTCTCCCAGCACACCTGCCCCATCAGGCTTCACCCCAATCACCCGGTTTTCAGCCTGTCAGTAAATCCATCGAGGATTACGTGTGGCCGGGTTCAATCAATCAGTCAGGATCACCCGACACCGGATAAAGTCCAGCTTCCGCGGCTTCCCATCTTGTGATTTCCAGACCCAACCCCACGCAGATCACCCAAGCGCCACCAGAAAACCGGCAAAAATTGCCGGTATCCGCAAACGTGGCCAGTTTTATCGCCAGTCGAGGCAATCAGGGAAGTCGGAAACTGGAATTGCCGGAAATTTCATCAGAACGTAAACTCCGGCAGGAACTGCCGATGGAATGGCAGTGAAAACTCATCCCGGAGTGGTGGGAATGGACTCCTCACGAAGTGGCCTGCTGTCAACTCTGTTAATGACGCTGCCGCTGATTATTGTGCCTTCAATTGCTCTGCTGAGACCTGCGGGTGGCCCCGCAGGTGTTGCGCAGACGGTCGCTCAGGGAGCACAAACCCCTGACGATTCACCCGACGATTTCTTCGACGGGCTCGACACGTCACTCGACGATGCACCGGAATTCCGCCCTGACGGCTCGGCAGATGCCGCACGCACTCATCAGGATGCGGACTTCGAAAAACTGCTGCCAGGCTCACTGCCATCCGGCAAAACGGCTGAAAGCCACGTTGGCTCCAAAGCTGTCCCAGGGGAACCAGACAGCATTGATCCATTTCCGCAATTTGAAGGTGATCAGGAATGGCGTCCGCAAACCGGCACGGCAGGCAGCACTCCTGAACAGCCTGCTGAACCCCTGATTCCCCCGGATACTGACGCCACGGATAAAAACATCCGTCAGCTTGAAGCTTTGGGCGCAATCCGGACCTTCTGGTTTGTTCCGGGAACAACTGAGGAATATGGCTTTGCAGCATTTTTCCGAGGAGAAACGGAACTCGTGCGATATCGTTTTGAGGCGACAGGAAAAACCCGGGCAGCCTGCGTCGATGACGTTCTGCAGCAGGTAACACAGTGGCGCATTCAGTCAGCGCGAACTGGCCAGCGCAGTAACTGACCGAACCACTGCGACCGCAATTCTTCAGAGATCAGCCATGCAAGACCGTTCAACATTCGGTCCGTGGAACCCCCGGCACGACCAACTCAGGTATTCGTGCACAACAGATGATCGCAATGGACGCGAACGCCTGATCAGAAGACTGCCGGCAAATCGTCCCGGCAGCCAGAACGGTTCGGGGATCCTGCAGGCCGACGGAACACTGGTCCGCACACTGCGCATCGCTCGGCTGGAAGCCGCCCTGTTGATTTCTGAGAGTGCAGTTCCTGCCAGAAAACTGGCCCAGTCAGCTCGCCTGATTGATGCACGTGAAGTCCAGCAGATCATTGCACTGCTCAATGAAAGCTATGACCGCACACGTTCCGCGTTTCGTATTGAGCAGACGGCGGCGGGCTACGTTCTGATGACTCGGGCCGCACTCGCCCCATGGCTCGATCGACTCCATAACCGTCAGGCTGCTGCTCGGCTTTCAGCCCCGATGATGGAAACTCTGACAATCATCGCCTACCAGCAGCCCGTGACGCGGGCTGACGTGGAGGCTATCCGTGGAGTCCAGTCAGCGGAAATGATCCGTCAGTTGATGGATAAGGGACTCATCCGAATTGCCGGCGAAGACGACTCGCTCGGTCGGCCGTTCCTGTATGGAACCACAAAGCTGTTTCTGACGACTTTTGCACTGCGTCACCTTGAAGACCTGCCCGGCTATGCGACACTGCGAAAACCCGGACGTGCCTCAGAACCTGCGCTGCTGCCATTTTCCGAAGACGAAGAGGCTGCCGCCTGATTCAGAATTCCCGGCTGTGTCATGAATCAATCGACGACTGATCTGTTTCTGGGCTGCCCTGTCTGGGCCTGTGAATCATGGAAGGGTTCACTGTTCACCGCTGCAGCTCCGCGCAGAGAATGGTTGCCCCAGTACTCCTCCGTTTTCAGAGCCGTCGAGGGTAACAGTACGTTCTATGCACTGCCACCACTGGAACGGTTCCACGAATGGGGCAGCTCAGCAGCCAAGGGCTTCCGTTTCTCACTTAAAGTCAGCCGCACAATTACTCACGATCGCAGACTGCGAAATGCCCGCTCTGAGCTGGATCGTTTTGTCGGTGCCGCCGAGATACTGCAGAAATATGATGTACTTGGCCCGTCCTTCATTCAGCTGCCACCCGACTTTTCACCCGACGAATCACAGGCACTGCTGGACTTTCTCAACCAGTTACCACAACACCTGCCGTGGGCCGTGGAAGTCAGACACCATGGCTGGTTTGACCTCGATCGACAGGAACGCTGGCTGATCGACCTGCTCACCGAACGCGGACTGGACTTCGTTCTGTTCGACTCGCGACCACTCTATTCGGCGCCACCTGAAGATGAAGTCGAACGAATCTCACAGTCCCGCAAGCCCCGCACTCCCCTGCGGCACACTGTCACAGCACGACACCCGTTTCTCCGAATCGTCGGACGCAATCAGATCCAACAGACTCTTCCATGGCTGATCGAATGGGGACCAATAATCGCAGGTTGGCTGCAGCAGGGACTGCAGCCATTCATCTTCACGCATGCCCCCGATGACCGCTTTGCTCCGGAGTTTGCCACCCTGATGCATGAGCAGATCAGACGGCATCTGCCAGCCCTTCCGGAACTGCCTGTCTGGCCAGGACGACGACAGCCCACCACTCGACAGAAATCTCTGTTCGACTGACTTCCGGCGTCGCATTGACAAATCAGGCGCCTGGTCCCCTCAGCGCGTCGGCAATCCAGTCCAGATCCTCCGCCTGAACCGCCGCCGCTTTTGCGCTGCGAGTCGCTCCTGCGGCTGTCAGAGTATTCATTACAAGAACTCGCAGCACACTGGCCAGCGGACTTGAAATCCCCCCGCGCAGTGCATTCTGAACCAGGCGATGGGCACGATTCAGCACAACCTCGTTCCGCCCCACCGGAGCCTGACGAAAATGAGCATCAATCAGTCGCTGAAAACCGGTTGGTATGTCCCCCTCACGTCGCAGTTCATCAAAGGTCCTCGCCAGCTCGTAACGATCATTAAGAAAGGCGGCAACCGGAGGACCTGCTGCCAGTGATGCCGTCATGACTCGCGCTTCAACACAGGAGAAATAGTCCTGCCATGCTGCCGACAAATCCTCAGGATCCGTCATTCCCAGAACCGTACGACTGAAATTCGGGGCCGAAGGAGTCGCCTGCCGAAGTTCTGCACCGTTGTCCTGATCGGCCAGCATCGCTGCCAGCAGGCTCTCTTCAAAACTACGAACCGCATGCACACAGGGAACATTGATGCGACTGAATAAATCGTCCAGATACCGTTCCTGCCGTCGATCAGCGTTGTACCAGACAACCGTCTCAGCCTCGCTCTCATATAACGGGTCAGCGGCACTGCGATTCAGAATATCATCCAGCAGCATCGGCCCGCAGGAAGTCTGAAAACGATAAACCTTTCGCATCAGTTGCCTGAGACGAGCCTCAGATAGTGAGGCCCCGGCGAAATGGTAACGATGCCATGTCACGATCGACTCAAGCCTTGAACCAGGCTGCTCAGCCAGACCCTCCAGATGCTGATACAGATGCTCTTCCAGCGTTCTTCGCAGCGCACGAAAGTTTTCGTCACGCACCAGATCTTCGCGACTGGCAACCGGCGTTCCGTCCTCCAGCTCAAGAATCCCGCGAAAAAATGTTCCCCACGCCGGCAGCAGGTCCCGGACACGTCGCGAAATCACCATGCGACGAACTGTCACCGCCACAGTCGACTCATCTGCGAATCCCGGAGTCCTCTGTGGAGACACATACAGAGCACCTGCGATCGACAACGGATGCTCCATCCGGATCGGAATTACGTCCAGTGGAGCTTCGTTGAAGTAGTCCGCCAGAGCCATTTCCAGAGACTCAGATTCTGGTGTCGGCTCGAACCACGGAGCATTAATCACATTTGCCCGCGCCGGACGGTCATTCACATGAATCGGCACCGGCAGAAAATCTGCAAACTCCCGAATTGCGGCTTCCAATGACTCTACAGACTCGCACCACATCCGGAACTGAGGCTTCAGATGCAGCGTCACACTGGTGCCAGCCTGCGATCTGGATGTCGAAGACAGCCGAATCTCTGAACCCGGACCGGCCTCCCAGCACACCCCTTCATCACTGTCATCACTGCGACTTTCAACCCGCAGAAAATCGGCCAGCATAAATGCACTGAATAAACCAATACCAAACTGACCGACCAACCCTTCGGCATCACCGGCCACAATCGCCTTTGCTGCCGTCGGTTGACGTCCCTTGAGCAAACCCGTCATCCCGATGCCCAGCGTGCCCAGATACTGCTCGGCCTCGTCTGCCGTCAGACCCACCCCGTCATCGGAGAAGGTCAGAGTCCCGGCGTCCGCATCCTGACAAATGTCGATACGACCACGGAACTGCAGATCCCGACAACGTCGCCTGAGAATGGCATCATAGGCATTCTGTATCAGTTCACGAATGGGCGTATCCATTCGGCTGTACAGAGAAGATCCCATGATCTCAATGATACCAGCAATATCCACTCGAAACGGGATCTGACGACTCCACACGCGATGTACCCTGCAAATTCAGATGTGCTGAACAAAACCGCTGCAGCGGCCAACTGCGAAGTGTACCCCTCAGATTCCTGATCCGCAAACCTGCCAAAAACCTGTCAGACTTCAGAAAATCCCCGCTGCCAACGGCTTGTGCGCTGCCCCCGCCTCTGACACAGTGCGTCCGCTGACTCCTGAATACCCCAGCCCCAGCCTGAGACTGGGCTCCCGTGTTACTGACATCGCAGGACGTACCTCGGATGCCTGATGTACCAGCAAACCCATTCGCTGTCGGAACACAGTATCCCGGACCAGGACGAATTCGTTACCTCGTACTGGCCTGGCTCTGTGCACTTTCCGGTATCCTGTATCTCGACCGCATCTGTATCTCAGCCGCATTGGGGAAAATCAGCGAAGAATTGAACATTTCCAACACCGGCGGCAGTCTTGTCCTGATGGCCTTCACACTCGCCTACGGGCTCTTTGAAGTCCCGACCGGGCGGTGGGGCGACCGTCTGGGAGCCCGACGAATTCTCACCCGCATCTCGCTCTGGTGGTCCGCCTTCACCGTTCTGACAGGCCTCTGCAACGGCCTGACATCACTGATACTTGTCCGATTTCTGTTTGGCGCCGGGGAAGCTGGTGCGTTTCCGAATGCAGCCCGAGTCGTCTCACGCTGGTTTCCACAACAGGAACGCGGACGTGCGCAGGGTATCCTGCTGGCTGCATCGCAGACTGGTGGTGCTGTCGCACCATGGCTGGCCGCAGCACTGATTGAACGAGTGGGCTGGAGAACCACATTTGCAGTCTTCGGCAGCGTGGGATTCGTCTGGGCTGCGGGATTCTGGTTTTGGTTTCGCGACGAACCGTCGCAGCATCCGGCCGTCACACCCCGGGAACGACAATTCATCGCTGCCGGCACCAGCAGCGCACAGCCTCCCTGTGAAGTCCCATGGAGAATCGTCCTCAGAAACTCCAGCGTCCGACAACTCAGCGCCATCATGATCTGCGCATCATTCAACAGTTACATCTACTTTTCGTGGTTCCCGCGCTACCTCGAAAAAGGACGCGGTCTGGCTGCGGCAGATGCCGGAATGATGACCTCGGTCGTCCTCGCCTGCGCCGCCGCCGGAACATTCTTCGGCGGCTGGGTCGTTGATCGACTGCAGATTGCACGACACCCCGAACGTGGCAGAGTTGCCGGTCCGACCGCCTTCCTCTCCGCTGCCGGAATGCTGGCTGCCGCTCTGCTCTGCTCAGACCATCGCTACGCTGTCCTGCTCACAGGCGGATCCTGTTTTGCCACACAGGCAACACAGTCGCTCTGGTGGTCCTGCGCAATCGGTATCAGTGGCCGACATACCGGCGCACTTTTTGGACTGATGAACTCAGCCGGAGTCTTCGGCGCCATGTCATCTCAACTGCTGGTCGGCGTTCTGGCGGATGCACTGGGAAAAATGAAACTGAGTGGACGCCAGCAATGGGATCCGATCTTTTACATCAACTGCCTTGTCCTACTGACAGCGGCAGGTCTCTGGATGAGATTCCGATTTGTCCCCGTGGAAAACTCGACTGACAATTCCAATTGATTCAGCAGGATTCAGAGGATCTGCAGCATGCCTGTCATCGACATTCACAGCCACTACTGGCGCTATCCGGAACACTTTCAGGAAGATTTTCAGATTCAGGCCCGGCGAGCCCGAGCCGGCGTTGAAGTGGATCTGACCGTAAACTTCGACCACTACTGCGCAACGGCTCCTGCTGACATTCGTACCGTTGTGTTCGGAGGCAAAGCAAAACTCAGCGGACTCTGGGTCAATGACAGCGATATTGCCACATACGTCAGTCGCTCTCCGGAACGCCTTATCGGCTTTCTGTCCCTTGACCCAACTCAGCCAAACTGGCAGCAGGAACTGCATCAGGGACACTGCGAACTGGGACTGCGTGGTATCAAACTGATGCCCATGTACGCAGGTTTTCGTCCGGACGATGAACGACTGGACGAATTGTGGCGCTACGCATCAGCACACCGGTTACCGGTTCTACTGCATACCGGGACAACCTTCATCTCACAGGCTCCGCTTGAATTCACCTACCCACGACTGCTTGATAAAGTAGCCACAAAGTTTCCCGAACTGCGCATGATTCTCGCACACCTCGGCCATCCATTTGAAGGTGAATGCGTCGCCGTAATCCGCAAACATCAGCATGTCTATGCCGATGTGTCGGCTCTGCATTACAGACCATGGCAGCTGTACAACAGCCTGATGCTGGTGCAGGAATATGGCGTCTGGCATAAACTGCTTTTCGGAACAGACTACCCGTTCACAACCGTCAACGATTCTCTTGCCGGACTGCGAAATCTCAATACACAATTGCAGGGTACTCGATTGCCCCGACTCAGCGTCGACGCTCTTGAATCCATGATCCAGCGCGACAGCCTGTCACTGCTGGGGTTGGTTTGAAAACGGTTGATCAGATAACACTGTCACCTCGACCTGACCCGGAAAATCCATCAGATTCGCAAACAATCCGACACAGCCACTGACTTCTGCTGCCAGCGAAGAGTGCGATACTCGAATTCTGGGAAGGGACTCATTATCCAAAGGTAGTGTCGAATCCAGAGGAATCCAGACTCCGTCAATCAAGGCCTCTACCCACATGTGCGGAGCAAACGCTGCCGCCTTCGGGACAAACAGAAATCCCACCGCAACCCGAGCGGGAATCTGCTGCGAACGCAGCAACGCCGAAAGCAGAACCGCATGCTCAGTACAGTCACCAGTCCACGACTTCAGTACTGCTGATGCCGGCTGCTGTAATGTCGAAAAAGCCGAAAAATGCATCCTGCTCCGAACGTAGTCCAGCAAACGATCGCACTTCTGCTGCGGATCCGTGATGGCACCGGCCGCCAGGTTTCCAGCGCGCTGAATCTCCGCATTCGCTGAGTCGATCCATCGTCCTGAATTCTGATACTCAGCCAGTTCTTCAGGTGTCAGTTTCTTCCTGGGCTTTGACCGTTCCTGCTGAGATGCCGGATCTCTCAATAACAACTCAATATTGCCGTCTGCCAGACTGGATACCTGCTGAAACTCAGTCGCCTGAAGTAAACCACGAAGCCCTGCTGACATCTGCAACTGCAGCAGCAGCTCACCCGAATCGCTCCACTTCACAAGGCCGTTCACCGGGATCATTGTCTGCAACTGCAGATCCAGCGATGCAGTATTCTGGTACCCAAGGGCCTTCGCAGGCTCAGTTCGCTCAATTATCAGTCGCCCCCCCAGAACCGCCTGTTCAGAACCATTCAGAATCCCATCCCGAAATGCCAAAGTAACCGGTTCTACCTCCGGAAACTCTGGAGGTCGGAATTCATAGGTTAACTCAAGCACTCCCCGAGCCTGATCGGACACCACTCGACGAACTCTTGACTTCATGTCAATCTGCAGTTCAGCCACTCCACCGCTCTCCGGAAAAAACACCTGAGTACTCAGGGTTTTTCTGTCCTGCGCCATGGCAGTCGGCAGCCAACCACCAATCAGTGGCGATCGTGGCTGCTCGGAACACTCAATCGTCGATTCAACGACGTCCATCCCGACAATCTCACGCACCCGGAAGGACCGGTTCCCAGAACTCCATTCACCACTTCGATTCAGTTGGGCTCCATCAGCCGCAGAACGCTGCAGCTTCCACGCCCACAGCAAACCATCCGGCGTCTCCTCCGTCACAAGGCTGGCACGAACAGACAGATCCTGCCCAAATCTTTTGAGACGCAACACCGTCTCACGATGATACTTCAGGTATTGCCCACGATCGGGATGCTCAAACTGCTGCACAGTCAGAATCTCATGGCCCGCCGCTTGACCATCAAACTCAATGCGATACCACGTTTCATCAACGGCCACTGACACTGCATTCCGGCTGATTCCCACCAGACAAACAATTACCCGCAGTATTGCTCTGACCTGCCGCACTGTTCTTCTCCCGGAATCTGCCGGACCACACTCGGATCCTGTCGCTTTTAGCGATTGTATCGCCTCACACCGACACTGCGACACCAGAAACAGTCGTGTGCACGCCCGCAAACCCACCCCAGATCACGAATTCCGCAGATTTTCACGAAAGCTCCCGCACGCCCCAGTGTTGGGTGCTAGGCTCAGTTTATTCGGGCTTTCCGTTCAAAAGAACGGCCTTTTTCGAGATCAAATGTTATGGGCTTTCTGCAGAATTTCCTGAAAACCGGTTACCGCGATGGCTCGCCGTCCAGCGATGTCAGCAGCTTCCGTCACCTGTCCGAAGAACAACTCGAACAGCACATGAGTATCGCGCGGTACGGAAACTTCACACTCACCGATGCGATCCGTCCGGCATACAGCCTTGAAATCATCCCCAGAACCGGCTACCGACACGAATGCTATACAGACGAGGAAACCAGAACACAGATTCCCGTGCTCATGGCTTCCGTCACGAAAGAACACCTGTTTGAAACCTTTATGTCGCTGCTGGAACCACTCGGCTCAATCGTCGATGTCGTGCTCGAAACCAGTCACGAACGCGCACCCGGACAGCACTCCGACCTTTATCGAGAACAAATCGATCTGCCCGTCCTGCAAAGCATCCTGTATGACTTTGAAGAACTGCTGCTGAACGATGGTTGCTGCGGACTGGCTGTGCTGAACCCCTCACTGCCTCTTGAAGTCCAGTTGGACGAACACAAACTGCTGTTCGTCTATGGAAAGCAGAATCGGCAATGTGAACTCGCGCTGCGACGCTCACAGATTCCACTGATCGAAGACATGCGCGTCATCACGGAAGCCGAGCATGTGCACAGCTCCAGTAATGAAATGCACGAGCAATTCCAGGAACTGTGTTGCCGACTGGGAATTGACTTCTGAGCGACACGCTTTTTGAGTTAAACGCACTTCGCAAAAGTGCCAGCGAATCGTCCGTGTGGCTTCAAAAAAACAGAGGCCGGTGGATAACCACCGGCCTCGTTTCATTCTCAACAAGATCGCACTACCCTGACAATGCGTCTTGATGGCGTACCTGCGTCCACACGAACCAAACTGAGTTCATCCAAAGCTCAGTAGGGTTTCGGCAGTGGAGCAACAGGCGGTGCTACAACCGGAGGAGCTTCCGGGGCTGCTGGAGCTTCCGGAGCTGCTGGAGCTTCCGGAGCTGCCGGAGCTTCCGGGGCTGCTGGAGCTTCCGGAGCTGCTGGAGCTTCCGGGGCTGCTGGAGCTTCCGGGGCTGCTGGAGCTTCCGGGGCTGCTGGAGCTTCCGGGGCTGC
>CAXBSH010000074.1:0-17980 GCA_963977705.1 uncultured Planctomycetaceae bacterium | reverse complement strand
AGTCGGCGATACGCCGCGCTGGTAACGATCAACCGATGCAGATGCTTCATGTCCCAGCCCGACTCCATGAACTCGACCGCCAGCCAGTCGAGAAGTTCCGGATGCGTGGGCCTGGCTCCATTGCGGCCGAAGTCGTAGACGCTGGCCACCAATGGCGACCGGAAGTGCCTCAACCAGATCTGGTTGACCGCCACGCGCGCGGTCAGCGGATGGGACGGATCGACCAGCCACTTGGCCAGGTTGAGACGGTTGCCGGTCCCCGGCCTGGCCGAGAGCACCGCCGGCACGCCGGGCTCGACGTTTTCGCGCCCAACTGACGTCGCGTGGGACAAGGCCGGCAACATCTACACCAGTGCCAACATCGGAGTGTTTGTGTTTTCTCCCGACGGTCAGGTCATCCGTCGTTTTCTGGGTGATGAATACACCAGCATTCATGACCTTGAAATTCGCTCAGAAGCGGATGGCGAATACATCTATGGTGCGCGGAACAACGCGAAGGAAGGCATCAAGTTTCATGCGGAAACAGGTGCGATTGTCCTGAAACTGACTTATCCCGAAGAATCGGGCCTGGGACTGAAAGACTTCAAGCCCACAGCCATCACCGTGGGACCGACTGGCGATATCTATCTGTCAGATGGCTACTCCAGCAATCACATTTTCCGCTACGACAGCTCAGGCAAGTACAAAAGCCACTTCGGCCAGAAGGGCAATGATCTGAAGCAGTTCAATACAGCTCACGGCATGACCCTTGACACCCGCTATGACCCGCCGCGACTGCTGATCTGCGACCGCAATCATCAGCCCAAAGGACGACTGCTGCACTATGATCTGGACGGCAATTACATCGACGAAGTGATTACCGGCCTCGGTATGCCCACCTCCGCAGCCGTACAGGGCGATTACGTGTCGGTCCCGGACCTGCAGGGCCGACTGGTGATTCTGGACAAATCCAACACGATCGTGGCAGTGCTGGGCCACAACGCCGACCCGAAAAAAGGTGGCAATTTCAACATCCCCCAGGATCAGTGGGTGGAAGGCGTCTTCAGCGGAACTCATGGATCCTACTGGGATGCAGCCGGAAACCTGTATGTGCAGGACTGGAACGTTTCGGGACGATTGATGAAGCTGGTGAAAGTGCAGCGCTGACCTGCCAGCCATCACCTCAGATCAACCATCCGCCACCCCCTCGCTTCCCACAGGCGCGGGGGTCGGGTGGCGAGTGGCACAAACCAGCGGGCGGTACCAGTCGCTCGCTGGTCGTCTTCCGATCGCCTGCCCTGCCCCACTGGAGATTGACTCGCCGATCACTTCAGGGGCGGGCCATGCGATACCCGATACCACGCACGGTTTCGACCAGTGATCCCAGCGTTCCCAGTTTCTGTCGCAGGGACTTCACATGCACATCAATCGTCCGCTCCATCGCTGAAGTGTGCTGTCCGCGAGCGAAGTCGAGCAGTTCATGGCGGGAAAATGGCCGACCTGGCTGAGCAATCAGGGTCCACAGCAGCTCAAATTCGGTTCGCGTCAAATCCAGCGTCTGCTTACCAACCCATGCTGAATAGTACTGTCGATTCATTTCGATGCCGTGCAGCGTCAGTGCCGACGAATTCACCGCAGCCTGTTCACGTCGCCGCAGCAGCGCCTGCACGCGATACACCAGCAGCTGCAGATGCGGTGGCTTGGCAAGATAATCGTCGGCCCCCAGACTCAGTCCCGCAATCTGATCCATTTCAGATGATCGCACTGTCAGAAACATCACCGGCACAGCGGCAGTCCCCCCCGAGGACTTGATCTGCCGACACAGTTCCATGCCATCCATTCCCGGCAGCACGACTTCCGTGACAACCAGATCGGGCAACAGAGAACGTGCGGATTCCAGACCAATCCGCCCATCACGCGCGCAGAATACCTGGAAGCCGGCTCGTTCAAGCCCCTCACGCACTACCCCCAGCACCTGCTCATCATCATCTATCAGCAGAATCCTCGACTGCATCTCACTGCTCTCCGTCTCACACTCGCAGGGCTGCTCGAACCACCCATTCATCGGGCCGCAGATCATCCAGTGCGTCGGGAACCAGTGCGATCTGTGACGCCGGACACTCCGCCACAGCACGGCGAATATCCTTCGAAAACGCAGCAGCGTTTTCAGCAATCTGAGACAACCACTCGATGATTAATTGCAGCCGCAGCAGACACTGAACATCCGTTTGACCGCCCCGCAGGCGTTCCAGTGCCACCTGCTGCAACGTCGCCGCCTGTCGTCGAGTCTGTGTGGAGATTTCCATCGATTCAACGCAGACATCAGTGTCCCATTCACGCAGAGCCCGAATTGAAGTTATCAGGGCCTCACCCGTGGACAGTGCCAGTTCCGTAAGTGCACCGGGCACATGGAAGTCGGCGATGTAACTGAATTCGACTGTCACAGCCGCAATGCGTTCGCCCAGTCCGGCACACTGCCGCAGCATGGCCCAGAACTGGGACATCAGCAGCACCTTCTTTAACTCTGTTCCAGTTGGTCTCAGTCGTGAAATCACCTGCATACAGGTCTGCTCAAATCCCCGGCAGTCACTCTCCAGCTCTTCACACTCGATCAGACACGGATCCCACAAACTTCCATCAGCTTCTGTCAGCCGTGTTGCCAGCAGCAGGAGCCAGTTCTGTACCACTTGTGCCCGTGCCAGACCGGCTGTTTCCAGCAGGCTTTGCTGCCGATCGAATTCTCGTCGCATGCTGTTCGCTCCGCTCGAATCTCTTTCAGCCTCTCCAGTTCCCTGCGATTTGCGCCGGTGCGTAGGATTGCTACCGATTCTTAAAGAACGGTTAAGAGATTTGTCATGCGCAAAAATTCACAATAAGCCGCGAGTCCTGTGACCGAATTCCACAGGATTTGCCGCTGAAACCCGGCCCACCAGAGGCTTATGGTTGCCGATTCAGGCGACGCGCTGCAGAATCGAAGTGAGATCCGCAGCTGCATGCGGCGCTTCCTGTGGATACACCTCAATCAGTTCCAGCGTCCCGCAATGGTGCTCGACAATCGCCGTACAATTCTCAATCCAGTCGCCAGTATTGCACCAGACCAGTCCCTCCAGCTGCAGTAATTCAGGCTGATGGCTGTGTCCACAAATGACCCCGTCAAATCCACGATATCTGGCATACCCCGAAACCCTGGTGCGAAATCGATTCAAGTGGCTGCCCAGAGCCCTCAGTCGCCGCTTCACGCGACAGACCAGCGAAGCTTCGCCATGTTGTACGCACTGGGTCAGGTACCCCCATGTGGAATTCGCCTGCAGCAGCAGATCGTACAGCAACGCTAAGGCACCACTGGTCAATCGCGTCGCTTTCTCCCAGGGGTCGAACTGATCCCCGTGCAGTACCAGAAAGTGACGTCCATCGGCCAGTTGATGCAGGAATTCGTCAGCCAGTTCACACATCCCTGCTCGCTGTATCAGCAACTGCAGCAGCGGACTTCGCAGAAAATCGTCATGGTTACCGGCGACCAGTCGCACGCGTGTGCCACCGGCCGCCAGATCCACGATGCGTCTGACAACGTGGCTGCATGTGTCTGACCAGTGCCAGCCGCGTCCGAGGCACCAGCCGTCAATAAAGTCCCCAAGCACATATAACTGCTCAGGCTGGTAACGTTGCAGACAGTCCAGAATCTGCTCGGGCCTTGAATACCGGAAGCCCAGATGCAGATCACTCAGGAACAGCGTACGAACGCGAGTACGATCAGTTCGGAACATGTTTGCGGGATTCCTTTCCACAAGTTGACGATCCGGGAGGTGGTAGTCGCAGCAAGTACGGTCAATCAGCATTCAGCAGCAGCGGGGCCAGTCGATCACGCACGAACAGCGCATTTGTCCAACCAAAGTGACCACCAAAATTCCACTGCCTCAGCATCGCCGGACGAAAGCAGACCTGCCGCACTCGAGCATGGCTGCAACCGACAAACCCGAGGGCTCCGGCAGACACCGCGTGCCGCCGATCCATGGTCCCGAAAACCGCCGTTCCCAGCCCCACTGTGGGCAGATCCAGCGGCGAAAAGAAGTTCCACAGAAATCCTCGGATTCGAGCTGTCGCCGCCGTCAGTGAATACTGCCGCGATACGGCCGCAGCCAGCAACACCGCCGATTCCACCTCACAATCCTCTGGCAGCGCTTCCAGAACAAACAAGGCCATACCGGCACCAGCAGAATGCCCAATTAAATGAACCGGGCGTCTCGGGTACCTGCGGCAGTACTCACCAATAACTCCGGCAATGCGGGCAGCCTGCCATCGATTGTGCCTGAGCATCACCAGATGCAGCGGATTCCACGGACGAAAACGACGCCAGTCCTCAATGCGAATCGCCGCCGGACAGCCAGCTTCAATCAATCCCCGCGCGATGCTGTCATTAACGCTGCTGCAGCCCTCAATACCCGGCAGGATCACTACTAATCCGGCTTCCTGCCGTTCCAACGTGTCCAATCCGCGATGAAATCGCGCTGCCCGTCGCCCGAGAGGAGCCAGTCCGAGCCGAGCCGCAGACCCAAAGCCCAGACGAACAGAGGAAGTCCGTCCCCCCACCCGACATTCCCCGCGACTTCTGCTACCAGTCAGTGAAGCCGCCATTCGAAATATTCTGTGGTCCATCACAATCCAGCCAGCAGAACGCTGCCATGCCCAAGCATGCAGCCGAATAACGCCCCCAGCGCCACGTCAGTCGGGTAATGCAGCCCAAGCACTACTCGTGCCAGTCCGGTCAGCAGCGTGAATACCCCCAGCACAAGCAGCAGTGCAGGAAACCACGCGACTGCCACCAGAGTAAAAGCTGCGGCATGCATCGTATGGCCCGAAGGAAAACTGTACTCATCAAGTACAGCACATCCAAGCTGAATCGATTCGTGAACCGCGCCAGGTCGAGGTCTCTGCGCCGCCCCCTTCACCAGCCGGTAAATCAACAGAGTAGTCAACCCAGTCAACCCCATGTGCAGCGCCGCTCGCACACCATAACTGCCGTGCAGCAGAGCCAGCAGCAGCATCAGTACATACCAGAATCTTCCGTTTCCCAGCACACTTACCATGCTGAAAAACCTGTGCAGACGTCGCCACTGCAACGTCCTGTTCAACTGCAGTGTCAGCAGCTGATCCCAGTATAACATCCGACGCACGACCTCGTTCCTCAAGGTGGTCTTCAATGCCATCTCCCTGCCGCATACAGCAACCAGCTTCCGACGGTTCGGCAGCCCTGCCGCAGACTATCGTCCGGAAGAGTTAAGAAGTCTGGTAACGCGAGGTTAAGAGTGGGCTGCGTTTTCAGAGGATTTCCGATGAAAATCCTGTTGAGAAAACTTCACACAGGACAGCGTTCGCTCGGCCCGAATGCCGCCTGTGCCACCTCAGACGGTCGCAGCCCGGCTCGTTCTGAATATGGCTCGCCACCATCATCTGCATTTCGCTGCCAGGTCTTCACTGGCACCGCCGTGCGACGCCACGTACACAGGCTGAAACCCAGAATCAGCAGACGCGACATCAACTCAGCCAGCCATGACAGCGACCGCTGTACAGGTTCCTGAGCATGAATCTGAATGGCCTGCTGATAACTGCTTCGCACCGCTGCAACAGCACTGGCCCAGTTACGACTGCCGGCATCCTCAAGGGCCGCTTTCGACATCCGTTCCCGCAACACCGGATTCTCAACCAGCTGACGCACATAACCGGCCGCCTCATCGGCGCGTCCCGGAGTAAACAGGAAGCCGGTCCGACCATGCTGAACCAGACTGCACACGCCACCCGCGGCGGCCGCCACCACAGGCAGACCGGCCGACATCGCCTCCAGCACCACGTTCCCCATCGTCTCGGTTTCCGAGGCATACACGAAGACATCTGAAGATGCATAAGCCTGAGACAAATGACGACCCGTCAAACAGCCCGGAAACGTCGCCCTGCGACCCGCAAAACGACGCTCAAGCGATTCCCGCTCAGGACCATCACCAACTACCGCCAGATGACCGTCCTGCACACGATCCAGAACCTCTGTCAGAAATCCCACGTTCTTTTCCGCCGCCAGGCGACTGACGGTCAGCAGGAGTGACGGCACGTGACGATTACCCGACAACCTCTGCCGCATTGCTGGATCTCGCTGTTGCGGTGAAAATCGCTGACTGTCGACAGCCGGCGGCCACAATTCCAGCCGCTCAAAACCACGCAATCGCAAATCCTCGAGCATCGTCTGTGAGACAGTCAGATTCACATCGGCCGTGTTGTGAAATGACCGCATCAGATACCAGAGAATTCCCGACAGCCACGACAGGCCAGGATACGTCCGAACAAATTCACCGTACTGAGTGTGAAATGAGAAAACAACGGGGGCACGGAAACTCACTCGCCGCAACTGCAGACAAACCGCAAATCCAAATGCCAGCGGATTGATGAAATGCACGACATCCGGCGCGAACTCGCGCAGACGACACAACAGCTCCGGGCCCGGAATGCCAATGTGATAGTCCGGATAACTGACACACGGAAACGAACGACACTCGGCCAGCGGTACCGGCGATTCCCGACTTTCAGGAACCGCCGGACAGCACACCAGCACCTCGTCACCCGCTGCCTGCAGCTCGCGAATCAGGTTCAGCGTGCGTCCCACAACGCCGTCAACCTTCGGCAGAAATACTTCACAGATCAGCACGATTCGCATGCTCAGACTCCCTCCCCTGTCGCCCGATCAGCGAGGACGCCGAGCCACCGCCAGCACGATGCTGTGATGGTCCGTTACCGGAAACACCAGACGGTTCAGTAAAGATCGCTGCCAGCGCTTCGCCCGGTGCAGACCTGCCTCCTCAATAAACGGGGTCAGCCAGCCTCCGTGGTAGCCGTATTCCATGAAGGCATCAAAGTCCCGGAATACCAACCGCGGCTCAAATGTCTCCAGACGCGCAATCTCGAACCCCGCATCAGTCAGAATACCTGCCACTTCTCCCTGATCCGCCGGACAAATCATCCCGCCCAAAGACGGCTCATGACCACCATACAGCAGTCTCAGCAACGGATGTTGTGCCCGTCGCTGCAACGCCGGATAACCCTTCGACGTACCGCCTACAAATGACCAGCAGCCGCCCGGCACCAGTTTCTCCATGATCTTTGGTGCCAGCTCCTTCATGGGGACAAAGCCCGTGACAAAATGCGTCGCCAGCAGATCAAACTGTTCGCCGCAAAAATGCCTGTGCAGATTTGCTCCGTCATCAATGGCCACCGACAGATCAGGCAGTTTCTGTCGAGCGATCGAAGCCATCTGTGCTGAAATGTCCAGACCTGAAGGCTCGAGGGAGCGCGCCGACAGGCCCCGCAGCTTCTGCAGAAACATGCCCGTCCCCATTCCCACGTCCAGCACCCGCAAGGGAGGCAACATCGCGTCAAACAAACCCTCCTCCTGCAGATGACCAATCGCCCGATCCAGTGTTCGCCCCGTGGTGTTCTGAGGGTCACGATCATACTGCGAAGAAATCACATCATCATACTGTCGCTGTATCACTGCCGCCTGCATCAAACGCCTCCTGCCCTGCCCGCTACTCGACCACCAAACATGCAGACGCGATACACCGCGCTGCTCCATTGAACATATGACAATTGTGCAAAGCAGCCATTAAGGCTGTGCGTACTTACCATTCAGGACAGTGGAATAAATTCTTAATAAACAGTGAGGAGAACTGTGCCCCCAAAGGCTTCTCCGGACTTTCACAGACACTTAACAGGATCTTTTCAATTCGAGCGGACAGTAGTCGCGTTCCGGGAACAGACGCCACTCACGCTGGTTCCCGGACTCACAGACAGGGAAGGAAACTGTGCACTCAGAACAGATACAGGAATCGGACGTACTGGTCGTCGGCAGCGGTCCCGGAGGCGCCACTGTCGCGGCCACATGTGCGGCCCGTGGCCTGTCTGTAATCGTGGTGGAGCGGGGTGCAATGCCGCCTGCCGCAAATACTCCTGTCGCTGTCGCCCAGCACTGCGAACACGACAGCCTGATTGCACGTCGTCCCTGTGAAGATCGCACAATCTGGTGTAATGAAATCCCTCGACAGATGTACATCGGCGGACAGGCCGGAGGCAGCAGCGGCATCTACGGCGCCGCCCTGCTGCGACCGCAGCCGGTCGACTTCGAACCTGGCTCAGCCTACGGTAGTCGTCTGCCCCTCGAACTGCACCACTGGCCCATCGGCTTCGCAGACTTTGAGCCGTGGCTGGAAAAGGCAGAAGCTCACTGTCGAGTTGCCGGAGCCCTGGGACGCAACTTTCAGCCGGTCGAGACGGCTCACGGTAACCCACCCGAACTGCTGCCTCTGGCACCAGTGAATCAGCGTGTGCTGACTCAACTGCAGCATTCCAGCCACAGCGTCTGGCGACTGCCATTGGCCATCGATGCCACCAGTTGCCTGCGTTGCGATCAGTGCGCCGGCATACCTTGCCCCACTGGCGCTCGCTGGTCCGCCCTGCAGACACTCGAAACTGCCAGGCAGGCCGGTCACAGCCTGAACCTGAAAACACGCACAGAAGCAATTCGCCTGCGGCATGCCGCAGGACGCATCGATGGGCTCGAGGTTCGTCAGCGTGATTCCGGAGAACAATACTTGATCCGAGCACGTCGCTATGTGCTCGCAGCCGGAGCAATCGGTACAGCGGTGCTGATGCTGGGATCGGGGATCGAACATACGCAGCTGGGCAGAAACTTCATGTATCACTGCTCACCTGTCGTTGTTGGGCTGTTTCTCAGATCCACCGGTGGACGCCGTACCTTCATCAAGCAGCTGGGACTTTCCGACTTCTACTGCGGAACTCCTGACCTGCCGGAGAAAATGGGGATCGTGCAGTCACTGCCCGCTCCCGGACCTCTGCTGCTGGCTAAAAACGGGCTGCGACTGCTGCCGCTGCCAATACGACAACTGCTGCGAGACCACATGCTGCCAATGGTCGGCATCGTCGAGGACCTGCCCAGGCCGGAAAACAGAATTCACTTATCTGCCAACGGTGAAATCCGACTGCAGCACCGATTCTCTCAGTTCGACCTCCAGCGGGCAAAATCACTGGCAGGCAGTATCGGAAAACTGCTGAAGTCGGCCGGAGCCGCCATGACCATTGCAGGAAAAATGCCACCTGCCGAACATGTAGGACACCAGTGTGGCACCGCTCGCTTCGGCCATCAGCGACACCACGCTGTGCTCGATCCGCAGTGTCGATCATGGTCCCATCCCGAGTTGTTTGTTGCTGACGCCTCCTTCATGCCAACTTCACTGGGAGTTGGTCCGGCGTTAACAGTCATCGCCAATGCTCTGCGTATCGGAGAAATTCTGTGCAGCGAATTCTGATCTGCTTAGTCCGTAAGCAAAAGGAGCTTCACTGATGGGAGTCAGACTGGAACAGTTTCGACAGGCGCACAGGATTCATGGTGGCCTTACCGGAATGCTGACAGCCGCAGCCGGAGTGCATCTCAGCCGACTGCCAATACCCGGTAAAGCCCTGAGAAAACGCGTTTTTTCCCTGATGTATGGCGGGAAATACGGAGCCCTCGACGAATCTGAACTGGAACAGCCGCTCACTGAGTATCGCTCCATCAATGCACTGTTCACGCGCGGCGTACGTGACGAGCTCCGACCGCTCAGCCAACGCACCGACGTGCTGCTGTCCCCCGTTGACGGTACGGTGCAGGATGAGGGCGTGATTCAGCAAGACACTGTGCTCACGGTCAAGCAGATTTCCTATGTACTCAGTTCACTTTGCCCGGAAACTGACACCGCATCCTTCAATAACGGTCGGTTCGCCATCCTGTTCCTTTCTCCGCGAGATTGCCATCGAGTGTATTCGCCGGCTGACTGCCAGCTGACCCGCGTCGTGCATGTTCCCGGAAGCCGACTTCTCGTGCACCCCCCTTACCAGACGGCTCAATACCCCGTTTTTTCACTCAATGAACGACTTGTAATGGAACTCCAGACGGAACATGGACGGGTGCTGGTGATTCTGGTGGCCGGTTGGGGTGTCGGCTGTCTTACGCACCCGTTCCCTCTGCCGATTCCAATCCGCCGAAACTCCACATCTGTGTGCAATTTAACACCAGCCAAAACGCTGCAGCGGGGCGAATGGATGGCCACATTCGAACTGGGATCCACCGTCATCATTCTGGCGGAACGCGATCGCACCCAACGTACGCTGTGCCCTCGTGATACGTGCACTCGCATCCGCCAGCCTCTCTTCGAATTGACCACTGCCGTCGAAAGTACGGGGTTACTCACATGAGTCTGCTCCTGAGCATGGATACGCCGGTTGCTGCCGAGTGCAGCACAGTGACGCTGCTGTCCGAAAGCAACCTTTCACTGGTCTCAAGCCGAATCGCCGAACTGCTGGAAACCGTCGGGGAACGAGTGATTACACAGCTGCCGGAAGCCGGCGCCGCTCGCTGTGAATCGGCAGCGACACTGCGAGTCATCTGGATTACGGATGACCATTGTGTATCAGCCTTTCAGAGTTTGTGTAAACTGCTGCAACAATCGGGCAGCAGCCGTATTTCAATCTGCATGATTCTGGCGGGCGGTGCCTTTCGCTCGCCGGAACAACGCGGGGATGCTCAACGGCGGATGCAGGCAGAACTCGCTGCAGCCGGAGCTGGCGAAATACTGCAGCTTGATTGCGGACTGCTGACAGTTGATGATTCGCAGGTACCAGAACAGCTCAGACTACCCCGCTGGCTGGCCCCGCTCTTGCCCGCTTCAGCTACTCTGCCCTGCCTCACCGCTGAGCGGCTGGTGCAGGTGCTGGCGGGGGAGTTTCTCGGAGAGACAACTCAGCGCGTTGGACAGTTTCGTCGGCTGACGATTCCCGGTCGGCGATCTTCACTGCGACAACTGCTGTCCCTGCAGAAACGCCGCTCAGGACTGTCGCACACAATGACGGCAATCGCAGCGCTGGCCGCCCGCTTTGGTGGCACCCTGCTGGCCGACCTGACGCTGAGACTTCTTTGTCGGATCGGCTGGTCCTGGGCGCGGCTGCTGCCACAAACCGTCAAACCGCGATCAGCCCGTGAACTGCTGGAAATCTACAATCGCTGGAGTTGGCCGGACCTGCAACTCGCCGGCTGGAACAATGGGGTCGTGCATTTTGGCTGGAAGTTTCCCGGCCGCACGGTGGTCTCCACATCGGCCAGCGGTCGATGCCTGCGGCCAGGCACGGAGTCTGTTACGGTCGACGGCGGATTACCGCTGAAACAGGTGCTGCTCGCCCTGCAAAAGGTTGGACGCAGTCTTCCTGTCGTCCCGAATTTCTCATGGATCAGTATGGGCACGGCCTTTTTCGTCCCCGTTCATGGTTCTGGCTGTCGCGTTTCAACACTCGGCCAGACAGTCGTGCGGGCACTGGTCTATGACGCCGCGGAAAATCGCCTGCTGCGACTGCATCGTCGTGACAGCGAGTTTCGGCGGATGATGTACGATCGCAGTCGTCCACTGCTGCTGCTGCGAATGACGCTGCAGACGCAGCAGCCACTTAAATACTCCGTCCGCGAAGAAACACTGCAAAATCCAACTGCCGAAAAATTGTTGCAGGCTTTTGCCGATCCCGAGGCAGCCAACGTGGAGCTGCGGAAGGCACGAGCTGTCGACCGCGAAGTCATCGTCAGACGGTTTGATGCCGAGCCTGCCATAACCGGTGCCGGTGACCTGCCTCGCGATCGCCTCGGCAGCCTCTGGGATCGCATCGAGGAAACTCCACTGGTCGGCACACTGTTTCACTGGTTCGTACGGACTTTTGCATTTCACGTCGAACTCCTGATGACTCCCGACGAGTTCCGCATCTTCTGGAAACATCACACCCGGCTGCCATTAGCAAAAATTCAGCTGCGACGCATGCTCCGAGATGGAATTGAGAATTCGGCATGCTGCAACTTTGACTGCATCTGTGCTGATCTGTTCATGCTGCGAGGGAAACGTCATGTCTTTACTGAGTTCATCACTGAGCATCTGCCAACAGTCCGCACAAACCCAGGAAAGCAGAGCCTTTGAAGAGCGAGAGGCAGAACTGGAAGCTGTTCTGCGAACATGCGAAGAACTGATTCGCCTGCGGATCCCGAATCTGCTCAGACTGTACCTCAACCCGTGGGTTGTACAATCCTGCACAGTGCTTTCGGCTGCAGTACACTGGAAGTTCCCCGCTTCGTCGGGCGAGCGATATCCGTCGTTCCTCGCCAATTCCGGCGAAGAGGCCCTCAGCGGGGCCATCAAACTGGCCAGGTTTCACAGGCATCAAACGCCTCAGGGTCGCACTCTCACTCCAAATTCCGCCGTCCTGTTTATCGGGGACGCGCTGCCAGCCGGGTTTGCAGAACTCGAAACGCACAGCACGGGTGAGGACTCGGGTACCAATGGGCTGATTCCGCATGTACGCTGCTGCACCGAGCAGGCAGCGGTGCAGCTACTGGAACAGACAACGTTCCTGCCAGTGGCAATCGTACTGTCAGCACCCGAAATCTGGTCCGACAGTCCGCTGACACACCAGCTGCAGACGTATCAGCAGCGCGGCGGGCTGGTCCTCGTGCGGATGCGAGCTGCAGATCTGGTGCTGGAAGCCGAAGACACGCAGAGTCTTATTCCCGATGTGCTGATCTTCGATGACACGCTGACCGCCCGACAGGTACCGTTTGGTGCCTTTACCGCTCGCGCTGCACTTTACGCACCATGGATGAAGGCAAAACTCAGTACCTTTCACAGCACAACGTTCCAGCCGAACACCATTTCAACCTGCCATCTGCTGCGCTGTCTGCCCAATATCGCACCGGCCCTCAGTCGCCGGGTTCAGCCTCAGCTGGATCGGCTGCTGAAAGATCATCAGGCCCTGCGAAATGCGTTTGCTGAGCTGTTCAGCCCGTCACTGCTCCGCGTAATCTGCGCAGCTGGGTTCGCCGAACATGACGTGACCGTAAACGGACATTACGTGAATGCCGGACCCCGACGCCTGTTTGACGGCATCGGCGGGGTTGCCTGCAGCCTGCGCGGACACAACCCGGAATCATGGCCGGCGGAGTTGCGATGTCTTCCGGAAAACGGGGTTCGCAATGAACTGGCACGAAGACTGCTGACCCTGACCGGACTGCCGCACCACGTCCCGGCGGTCAGCGGTGCGGGCGCCATCGAAGCTGCCCTCAAAATGGCCCTGACCGTCCAGTTCCCCAGAACTCACGTCATTCTCATGCGCGGCGGCTATGCCGGGAAAACCCTGCTGGCACTCACAGGCACCGAACGCAGCACGTACCGCGAGGGACTGGGACCGCTGTATCCCCACCGCATCTGCATCGACCCCTTCGCAGCAGATGCCTGCCAGCAGCTGCAGATGGCCGTGCGCAGCTGCCCTGTGGCTGCCATTCAACTCGAACTGATTCAGGGGGTCGGTGGTGTCCGTGCCATCCCAGCAGACGTACTGCAGGCCGCTGCAAACGCCGCAGAAACAGATGGGATCAGCGTCATTGTTGATGAGATTCAAACGGGTATGCATCGCACAGGCCCCTTCATTCGCACCAGCCAGACTCCGCTCAAACCTGACTTCATCGTACTGGGAAAGGGCACCAGCGATATGCTGTTTCCTTTCGCCCTGACACTCTATTCAGGCCGGGTCCATGAAAGGCTGCAGCAACTGGGGAACTGCCTGCCCGAACGACTGCAGCAACAATACGGCTACGAAACCGGATATCGAGCCGTGCTCAATACACTGCGTCGCTGGGAAAAGCAGCCCGTGCAGACGCAGGTGGAGACGGCCGGTAAAAAGTACGCTGAACAACTGAGGCAGCTGCTGCCGACGCACCCTCGAGTCACGGACGTACGAGTGTTCGGACTGTTGATCGGGATTGAGCTGAACGTGCGGCAGACTCTGACCGCCAAACTGGGGCTGAAACCCGCCCAGTTGTATCTGCTGCAAATGATGCAGCACCGCGACTTTCCACTGCTGATGGGGTACTGTCAGTACGAACCCCACATTCTGAAGTTCACACCGCCTCTGACAGTGACACCTGACGAAATCAGGAATTCCGTCAAAACAATCGGTGACACCCTGTCAGTATCTCAGACGCGTTTACTGGGCTGCGGACTGCAATCCCTGCTGCGCGCCCGCAGGTAATACACACACTGACGGTTCGAATTACTCGGAGACAGACTGATGTCCGCACAACACCTTTCCCAGCAGCAGACGGCTGTTGATTCGCTGCGAATTCTGAGCATCAACTTCGATGAGGTGTACCAGCGACACCTTGGAAGGCACAGTCAGTTCGGCATCAACGTGCTGCACCTGATTGCTGTTTATGGAGTCTATTTCTCTGTTTTTTGCCTGGCTCGCGCTGCTCTGACCGCCGGTCTGCCGCAGCTCTCGCCAGCAGAACTGACGTTCTTGCTGTTCGGACTGTCAGTGCCCTGGCTGGCGGTGTTGATGTGGAATGTCCGGATGGGTGCACTGCTGCTGTCAGTGCTGTCGGCCATCCTGTTGAGCATTGCAGCTGCACTGCTGCCGCTACCGCTGTGGTTGGCGCTTCCCCTGCTGCCTGTCTGGCACCAATTGCAGCAGGTCAGCCATCGCTGGTTCACTGAACATCGCGATATGTCTCGATTTGCAGCCGGCTATCCCAAAGGGGCTAAACTGGTAATCATGCTGGCGGTGTTTGAGCTGCCGATCCTGTTGCACTACTTCCTTGTCGGCGGCCGCGACCAGTACAAACTCCAGTGATCACGCGCGGCTGCAGAACGGCTGCCCCACTCCAGGTCACCTGAGCCCCGTCCATACAGCCGGGTGCTGTCCACCCCATGGTACGATTGTTGCCGAGCGCTGTCGCGGGAAACTCGGCTGCTGTCTGCGCAGAACGCTGAACAGCATGACCGTTTTTATTCACAGAACAACAACACAAGCTTCACGCATCAAACACAAATCACTCACAATTTCCTCAGTGTTTATTCATCAAATAAACAACATAAGTCAACCTCTTCTTCAAGTCACTCACCTAACCTCTCATGCCACATGCACCGCTGAGTTTCTCTGCCTGTGTGTCACCGGCAGCCGTTGTTCGATGTTCAGAATCATTGATTTTCTTGGAGATCACGGAGATGAGGTCTATGGTCAGGAAACGTGGATTTACGCTGATTGAACTGCTGGTGGTGATTGCCATTATTGCCATCCTTGTTTCGCTCTTGCTGCCGGCCGTACAGCAGGCTCGCGAGGCAGCACGGCGTACTCAATGCAAGAACAATCTGAAGCAACTGGGGCTGGCACTGCATAACTACGAAGGGACTTATGGCGTGTTGCCTGCAGCTCTGTACGGCAGCGTGCCAACGAACACTTATGGTCTGCCTGCCGCGGCGCGTGAGGACGACGGCTTTGGCTGGATGGTTTCCATCCTGCCCTACATTGAGCAGGACAACCTGTATCGTCGCATCAACCCTATGGGAATTCCCGGAATCTTCAGCCAGACAGCAATCCGGGAAGCAAATTACGGAACCGGGGTAACGGTGATTACGGGCGGTGACACGATCATTCCGGGTTTCCTATGCCCTTCCTCTGCCATGCCTGCTATTGCCCCTGTCACATGGCTGATTCCTGGAGGCCCTGCTGGCAGCGTGGCCCTGACGCATCGCAATCCGGAGCGAGCTGGTTATGCCACCAGCAGCTACAAGTCAGCTGGGGGAGCGAACGCGGGTGACTTTGGTGTGATCCACAAGATGTTCGAAGGTGGGGGCTCAAAATTCCGCGACATCACTGACGGCATGAGCAATACGTTGATGGTAGTCGAGTCGACATACGTGCAGAGTACCGTCAGCGCCGCATTGCGACCAACGACGCCTCTCGTACTTGGAACTCACTTCCTGCAGGACTGGCCGATCTGGATGGGTTCTCATGGAAATGGTCAGGACGAGACGGTTCGCACCAACGGCCGCTGGGGCAGCGTAATCAACGGTCGTTGCACTGTTCAGCGGATGGCATTGGCAATCAATGACGACAATGCCTTCAGTTATCACACCGGTGGCGCCCAGTTCTGCCTGTGCGACGGTTCTGTGCGATTCATTACAGAGAACATCGACGTCTACACCTATGACTTTCTGCACGACAAACGTGACGGTGGAATCATTGGCGATTATTGATCGTGACGTGGCGATTGGCGGAGTCGTGTTGCGCCGTCGGCGGGGATGGCGCAACACGCTTCGTTTTCCGTTAGATCTGCACTGGGGGACTCCGGTATGAACAGGGTTGCATCGTTGTTGTTGTTGGGTGGGCTGGCGGGCTGCAGCGACAGTGGACTGAAGGAATTCCCGGTAGCTGAAGCCACGGGCGTGGTCCTGTGCGAAGGAAAACCGGTTGCCTTTGCCAAAGTCTTCTTCAATCCGAAAAAAAAATCTGATTCGAAGTCGGCGATTGTGGGAAAACCAGGCTTTGCCTTCGCGGACAAAGACGGCCGTTTCGTCCTCTCGACTTATGGTGAAGGAGACGGAGCGGTGATCGGCATGCACGAGGTTACAGCGACCCCAGATCCCGGACATCCATGCAACTGCTGGTCGGATGACATCACCGTACTAATGGAAGCCGAAGTCAAGTCCGGCCAGAAAAACGAATTCACCGTAAACGTGCCACCAATCACAGGTGGCCGCAAAGCTCCGGTTGACCCGGATGCAGATCCGGAGTGATCAGGCTGTGCGAATGGAAACGCTCTTGAATTCCTCAGTGCCGGCATACAGCACTGCGGTACTCAGAATCAGTCTAGGTGCAGTCCTCAGTTTCTGGGCAGCCCACTATCTGTGGTCCGGCCGGGCCCATCTGCTGTGCAGCACTGAAGTCATGCACTTTACCTGGCCCGGCCTCAGCCGGATCACTCCGCCGAGTGAAGTGGGTGTCACGCTGCTGTTCGGACTGATCGGTGTGGCCGGATTGCTGCTGGCAATTGGCGCTGCTGCCCGCGTGGCAGCGGGGTTGGCTGCAGCCGGATTCACGTGGTTCTTCCTGATCGATCAGACCAGCTACCAGAATCACTACTATCTCATGCTGCTGCTGTGCTGGATCTGCGTTTTTGTACCGGTGAATCGGGTGTGGTCATTCGACGCAACAGAGCATCGATTGCAGCCACAGATGCCGGCTGCAGGACTCTGGCTGCTGCGATTCCACGTGGGGCTGCCCTATGTTTTTGGTGGCCTCTCAAAGATCGATCCGGAATGGCTGAGTGGCCAGTCGATGCGACTGCTGCTGGCAGACCGATTCAACCTTGCTGCCGACAGCGTGCAGGCGGTGCAGGGAGGGTTGCTGCTGGCGTGGGGCGGAATGGCTTTTGACCTGCTGATCGTCCCGGCTCTGATGCATCGAACGACACGGCTTGTGGCATTACCGGCACTGTTGATTTTTCATCTGACCAACTCATTGCTGTTTCCCATCCACATCTTCCCCTGGTTTATGCTGGCGGCATCCACCATCTTTTTTCCACCAGACTGGCCAGTGCGATTGCTCTGCCGCAGATCCGTAATTCCCGCAGCGGACATTGTTCCGGGGGCCCTGACCGCCCTCGCTCCGCCACCCCAGCCCCCTGAATTCAGCCGCCTGCTGCTGCTGACAGCAGCCTGCTGGTGCCTGCTGCAATTGCTGCTGCCACTGCGACATCTGGCCATTCCGGGGGATGCATCCTGGACTGAGCAGGGACACTTCTTCGCATGGCGGATGATGCTCCGTGGCAAAACCGCAGAAGTGCACTTCCTCGCAACACGACCGGCGGACGGATACAGCTGGCTCGCAGACCACTCCAGACTGCTGCACCAGGAACAACTGGCCAGGTTCACCATCGATCCTGACATGATTCGCCAGACAGCAACCGCCATTGCCAGACTGCATCAGGCACGAACGGGCGAACAGATTGAAGTACGGGCACTGGCACTGGCGTCGCTCAATGGCAGACCGCCGGCACTGCTGATCGATCCCGATATTGATCTCGCCGATCCTGCACTCC
>CAXBSH010000073.1:0-18060 GCA_963977705.1 uncultured Planctomycetaceae bacterium | reverse complement strand
GGAGCGGGTCCAGTGCGAGGATGTACCGCACACCCCGATCACTCGAAATTCCTCATCTTCAGTGCGAACTGCAATTTGTCAGAACATGCGTTCTTCTCTTGTAGATGACGCCGCCGCTGAATCTGAGTGAGTGTCCCTTTCCGATCTCGACAGGCGCGCATAGGATTATGCGGCGCCTGTTTTTTGTTGGTGGCCGTGTAGGTTGATTTGTTGGCACGTTTCAGGAATTGGCGAATGAAGGATCCGCGACTCGATTACATGCCAATGGCAGCCCGCGAATACTCTGCTCAACGGCAGATGACGGTGGGTGACCTGCTGCTGGACAATCGCATCATTTTTCTTGATGGCCCGATTCATGACGGCAGTGCCAATCTGGCAATTATGAAAATGCTGTTCCTGCAGAGCGAAAATCGCCATCAGGACATTCATTTCTACATCAATTCTCCGGGTGGCTCGGTCACTGCCACGCTCGCTATCTACGACATCATGCAGTTTGTCGAGTGCGATGTGGCCACCTACTGCGTAGGCCTCGCCGCCAGCGGTGGTGCCATCCTGATGGCCGGTGGAACGCCCGGAAAACGCTTCGCTCTGAAACATTCAAAAATGATGATCCATCAGCCTTATGGGCAGGTGGGTGGTCAGGTTTCAGATATTGAAATCCAGGCCAAAGACATTCTTGCTGCTCGCGAACTGCTGAACGAGATACTTGCTCGTCACACCGGTCAACCCGTCGAACGCATCGCTCGGGATACCCAACGTGACCACTATCTCACCTCCGCCGATGCGAAAGCCTACGGACTGGTTGACGAGATTCTGGATCGACCGGCTAAAGAACGTCGCAAGTAAGCAACTGACCTGTCACCACATTCTCAGCCTCACGCTGTTTTTTACGCGCTCATGACGGATCAAAGCTATGACGGTACTTGTACCCTACGTAATTGAAAAGAATGGCCGCGATGAGCGGGCTATGGATATCTACAGCCGGTTGCTGAAGGATCGCATCGTGATCCTTGGCAGCCAGGTCAACGATGACTCAGCCAACAGCATCGTGGCACAACTGCTGTTTCTGCAGTTTGACGACCCCAAAGCGGATATCCACTTCTACATTAACAGCCCCGGAGGTTCGATTACCGCCGGTATGGCGATCTACGACACAATGCAGTACATCACCTGTGATGTAGCGACCTACTGCATTGGACAGGCCGCCAGCATGGGCGCCTTGCTGCTCACCGCCGGAACTGCCGGCAAGCGGCACGCCCTTCCCAACGCCCGCATCATGATCCACCAGCCACTGGCTGGCATGGAAGGCACTGCCACAGAACTGGAAATTCATGCCAAGGAAGTTCTGCGAATCAAACGTCGCATGAACGAGATCCTGCTGAAACACACGGGCCAGACGCTGGAAAAGATCGAGGAAGACACGGACCGCGACAACTTCATGTCTGCGGAAGAAGCCCGCGGTTACAATCTGATCGACAAGGTCCTCGAGCGTCTCAGCTGACGAATTCAGTCCGCCTCTGCCGAATCTCTCAGCAGCCCCGACTGACCGTCGGGGCTGTTTCTTTGACTGGCTGCTCCATTCGGAACTCTGACATGACCGTCCGCCCGAGCTTTTCCTGCCTGAAACTCCTGCTCGGCGTGCTGTCACTGCTGTGCTGGCTGCAGCCAGCACTCAAAGCGATTCAACCTCCCGACGCAGCGGACAACCCAGACACCAAACAGCAGGCCACCGAACTGAAAGGCGTCAGTGCTGCAGAACTGACAGCCTTCACAGACAGTCTTGCCGCAAAAGGTCTCTGGCTGACAGAACTTTCCACCCGCATGTCTCGTGGCAACCAGGTCTTCGATGCCAGGGCTGCGCCCAATACGGCCGAACTGGCCTGGTTTGCCCATGTGAATCTCACCGCCGAACAGTTCGCTGAAAAGCAGAAGCAATACTCTGCTGATGGCTTCGTTCTGCTCAGCAGCAAGGCATTGACAGTACGTCGACAGCGTCTGCACTCGGGTCTCTGGACGCAGGACCCGCAGGCCTCTTTTGAACTGCAGCTGCCCGCGGAGGAACTGCCGGAAACTGGAGTGATCGGAACAAATCTCGAGCCACTCAATCAGTTGTTCCGTAACTTCCTGAAAAATGACGCCGTCCCCGGCGCGACTGTGGCTGTCTCACGAGATGGTAAAATGCTGTTTGAACGTGGCTTCGGCTGGGCCAGCGTCGATCAGAAAACACCCATGCAGCCTGATCACGAAATGCGGATCGCAAGCATTTCAAAACCACTGACTGCTGTGGCCATTCTGCTGCTTGAAGCTGATGGCAAACTGTCGCTCGACGATCCGATTCTACCCATTCTGGCGACACATTCCGCAGGTTTTTCTCCTGAACAGGCACTTGACAGCGATCCACGCTGGGCCGATGTGCAGATCAGACACCTGCTGCAGCATACAGCCGGTATCGACCGCGACAGATCAAAAGACACCATGTTCGAATTGGTCAGGATCGCTGGGACACTGGAACTGGATCGGTCACCCAATACTCACGAGATCGTGAAGTACCAGCTGCTGCAGAAACTGGATGCACCCCCGGGAACTGAGTTCCACTACAGCAATGTCGGATACTGCCTGTTGGGACGAATCATCGAAGCTGTGACGAAGTCATCCTGCGAAGAGTTTGTCCGGCAGCGGATTCTGATCCCCGGTGGTATGACCCGCACGCGGCTCGGACGAACCACACTCGAACATCGCGGCACGCACGAAGTCTTCTACACAACCAGAAACAGACGTCGTGTGCCACTTGTGTTTGATCTGATTGCACCGCCAGCAGACGGTATCAGATTTGTCGAACAACCCTGGGGACAGTGGGACCTCGAAGTCATGGATGCCCACGGTGGCTGGGTCTCCACTGCCGGTGATCTGGTGCGTTTTGCAGAGATGCTGTCAGCAACCGAAAATGGACTGCTGCAGCAGAAATCACTGACGCTGATGCTGCAACGCCCCGCTCTCCCTGAACCCTCAGACTCAGCCGTCTGGTATGGACTTGGCTGGAATGTCCGCGAGTTGGCAGAGGTTCGCAGATTCAACATCTGGCATACTGGTCTGCTGTCCGGGACATCAACCCTGCTGGTTCGTCGCTGGGATGATTACTGCTGGGCCGTCCTGTTCAACTGCGACCGCACCAATAAAAACACACCATGCTCTGTTGCCATCGATGGCCCGATGCACGATGCCGTCGACAGTTCAGTGCAGCTGCTGCCACGATAAGCTCAGCATCCGCCAGTCAGGAATCTCATTCTGTTGGCAGTTCGCCAAGATGGCGACGCTGGCGAGTTGGCACATGCTGATCTGCTGCCACACGCCGCAGCTTGCCGATCGACGGCAGATCCCGGCCGCGCAGGAATGCAGGGGTATCACGACGACCGCCTCGCACATAGTCACGATACAGCACCACCGCCGCCTCATCAGCCGACGTCCCGCACTCCCGCAGATACTCAAACAACAGTTCGTAAAGCCTGATTAATGCGATGTTGTGGCGTCGCTGCTCACGCTCCCAAACCCATGTTGAAAACCCCATAAACTGTGCAAATGGAGATTCACCGGATCGCAGCAGCAAGGGCAGGCTCTCCTGAAAACTGCCACTGTTGCCGTATAAATCCCAGAACCGAGCGAATCGCCGCACCTGCTGCAGCTCCTCAAACGACATACAGGCTGTCTGCAAAATCTCCCACGGTGAATGGCCGCTCCAGACCAGTCCATGAGCCTCGTCGTGTCGCAGAATCGGAGTTCCTCGGAGACGCTTCAGTAATCCCACCTGGATCTCATGCGGACGCAGGCTCCATAACCGATCAAAACCTGCTGCAAATGACTGCAGAGTCTCGCCCGGTAAGCCGGCAATCAGGTCCGCATGCAGATGCACCGCCGTATGCTCACGCAACCAGCGCAGATTGGCAGCCGCAATCGCATTGTCCTGCCGTCGGCTGATCAGCTCGCCAACCTCCTCATTGAAGGTCTGGATTCCGATTTCAAACTGCAGTGAACCCGCAGGAAACTGCACAATCAAATCGCGTAAAGACTCAGGAAGCCGATCCGGTATCAGCTCAAAATGCAGGAATAAACCGGGCTCCACACGCTCCAGAAAGAACTGCAGAATGGCCTGACTGAGTCGCAGATTCAGATTGAAGGTCCGATCCACAAACTTGAACTGCCGCACACCACGATCCAGCAACAACTGCATGGCTCGCAGAAATTCCGCCAGCGGAAACATCCGCACCGGAATATCCAGTGCCGACAGACAGAATTCACAGGTAAATGGGCAGCCTCGCGATGCCTCCACATAAACCACTCGATTCGCGATGTCTTCAGCAGTGTATTCATGATAGGGCAGGGCCACCGTCGACAGATCCGGCACACCACCCGCTATCACTCGCTCGACAGGCACTACCCCACTCAGCAGTCGTTCACAAAGCTCCCGAAACGCGTGATCACCTTCACCCGTAATCACGTAATCCGCCAGAGCCGTCACGGCCTGCTGGTCCGTCTCATAAGAGACCTCAGGACCACCCAGCACCAGCCACGCGTCCGGCAGGACTCGTTGCAGATCTGCCAGCAGGCGAGTCACCGGTTCCACATTCCAGATGTAAACCCCGATCCCGATAATCGTTGGCTGCCGCCGCACAATCTCCGCCAGAACATCATTGATCTGATCATTAATCGTGAATTCCACCAGCTCTGTGGAAGCACGCAGATCCCCCAGATTCGCCAGCAGACAGCGCAGCCCGAAACTGGTGTGCGAATATCGAGCATTAAGAGTGGTCAGCAGAATTTGACTCATGCCGCAGTTCACTGAGCGGACAGTGAGTTCAGCAGCACCTGCTCCTCCATCACGTCCACGTTCGATAACTCCAGTGTACCGGGTGAAACCTGAATGTCATCTGCAGCCACCAGTTCCACCTGCACACCTTCCGGGATACGGAAAAACACACCGTCGCCCGTCGTCAGGCCTCCCAGCTCCGACACCCGCACGACAGGCAGCCGACCAAAACTCCGCCTGTTGCCCTCCGCACTCGCAGGATCCACCCCACCCAGAAGCTCGCCCTGCTGACTGATCTGCAGTCGCTCACTCGTATCCACCTGCCATGTTCCCGCCAGTGCCCGAAAGTCAGTACCATCACGAAACCCCGGGATTCCCTCCGCGGAAATCTGCAGATCACCACGACGAGTCAGCTGCCTATCCCGCAATTGAAACCATAACTGCGGATCATCAGGCAGACTGCAGCAGAGCACGCACGAGGTCCGGACACGGCGTCCCGGCTCAAAGATCCGTACAGTCTCACCCACGGCTCCGGATGGACTGTTCAACAACGCGCGATAACCGACACTGCGAAGATTTCTCAGATTCTGCAGTACTCCGGCTCGCTCATCAACCTTCACCGGACGCACCCCGGTCGCTGTTACTTCTGCCAACTCCGACTCCGCTGTTATCGCGGGCACCGGCGGACCACTCCCCCCACCAGCAATCCGACCACTTCCAGTCGCCTCAGCAGCCAGCGGCGGAAGTGCCTTGTCCGGAAACCGCAGCGATCGGGAAAACAGCGAATTCAACGAACCTGACATTAATCGCCGCTGTTGCAGCAGTTCCTCCTGCTCACGCCCGGAAAGATCCCGCAGCGTCTCAGCCCAGACTGCAACCATTTCGGAGTCAGCTTCGGGAAAGACTTTTCGGATACGCTGCTCGGCAGACCGCTGCGCCTGCTCACTTTCGTCCGCAGAAAATGACGCTGGCTGCACAGGAACAGAAGAACCCGGCACCGCCTCGAATTCCGCTGCAGCCGATTCCGGCGATTGCGGAGCTGGCACAGGCGTCGCCAGCGTGCCCCGAGTCCAGCCGGTGGGAATGCCAGCCCCCGTCAGCAAGCCCAGCATGAACAACACAAACGTCAGCGCGATCAAGCCGATCACTCGAGCCATATGGAACATCCCTGTTGCGTCAACCCTGCTCGCTGCAGCACTCCATCACTGCCGTCAGCCGCAAATCATCCACCAATCCACAGTGGTCCTGACTCGCTGAGTACAAAGCATAGGGTTGACGCCATTTCGGGTCGAGCCAGATTGGGTCCCGGAACGTCGCAATTGACATTTTTTTCACACTCCCTCGCAGGGCATCCGAATTGTCGAAAATATGGCTCCGGGCTTGCGTTCGCGGCCGAAAATCAGAAACTCACGCCTGATCTCAAAGTCCGTCAAACCCAATGAAAGCATGCCATGAGCAAGAATCGCCAGGTTGAAGTCGCCGCAGCCGTCAAAGACATCGATTTCAATGCCAACAGCTACCAGATCGAATTGAAAACCAATCACGGAACCATCCTGCTCGACCTGCTCCCCGAAGTTGCACCAGGACACTGCTCCAACATGATCGGACTGGCTCGAATCGGTTACTACAACGGTGTCATATTTCACCGCGTCATCAGCGGATTCATGATTCAGGGCGGGTGCCCACAGGGCACCGGTACCGGTGGCCCTGGATACACGATCCGAGCCGAATTCAATGCCACACCACACGTCGCCGGTGTGCTCTCCATGGCCCGTACCAATGACCCGAATTCCGGCGGCTCGCAGTTCTTCATCTGCCTCGGTACGCATGCTTACCTCGACCGACAGTACACCGCATTCGGACGTACCGCAGACGCTGCCAGCATGGATGTCGTCCGTAAAATCGGGCAGTTGCCCACCGATGCCAATGATCGGCCGCGACAGGCTGCCACCATTGAAACTGTCACCGTGATCGCTCGGCCCAAAGGCTGATTTCGCTGACGCAGATCCGTTACGCACTGCAGACCATTGAAAGGCACACAGCATGGCTCGGTATTGGCTCTTCAAATCCGAACCGGATGTGTTCTCCATTCAGGACCTGCACAACTCGCGAGGAAAACGCACATCGTGGGAAGGTATCCGTAACTACCAGGCACGGAACTTCCTGCGCGATGACGCACAGGTGGGGGACGGCGTGCTGTTCTATCACAGCAATGCCGATCCCCTCGCCATCGTCGGAACAGCCACCATCGTGAAAGCCGGATACCCCGACCACTTCGCATGGCAGGATGGACACAAATACTTCGACGCCGCTTCCACCCCGGACCAGCCCGTCTGGTTCATGGTCGATATTCGACTGACGCAGATCTTCCGGACACCCGTCACTCGCAGCTCGCTGCTGCTGGAACCGGACTGCCGGGACATGCTCCTGCTGAAAAAAGGCAGCCGACTTTCCATCCAGCCGGTCACCGAATCGGAATGGCAGGCCGTCCACCGCATTGCCAACTGAACGCCGGCAACTGATAACCACAGGCCCGTCGCCGCACTGCCCTCAGATCAGCTGCTGCTCCCCGCCCTCGTCCTGCTGCTTCACAGGAACATCAGGCATTTCCGGAAGCTCGATCGCCGGATATTCCGCGGGAGTCTCTTCAATTGACTGCACCGGTGCCGGCTGACTGCGCGGTGCAGCAGCCGAGGAAACTGTAATCGGTTCAGGAGTAAACCCGATGATCAGAAAACAAAGAGTCAGCCAGCCCACAATATGACGCCCCAGCCCCAAAGGCTCGGAATCATCAGAGGTCGGAGGATGACGGACACCCGACAACAGCAGCAGGACCAACAGCAGCACAAACGAGGTGTTGCCCAGAAACAGAACTGCCCCAGCCGCAGCAGCATATAACAACACGGCTACTACGTGAGCACGACGGCGAATCAGAGTATACAGGATGTGACCACCATCCAGCTGTCCAATCGGCAGCAGATTCAGAGATGTAATGAACACACCCACCCAGCCGGCAAATGCCACCTGATTCAGCTCAAACACCATCCCCGCAGGTTCGGGACCATGCAACAGACGAATCAGCCAGGTAATGACAAGTGGCTCACCAAACTCCAGCCCCCCGCTGCGCGCTGGATCCAGAGCCACATACCGTGACTGCTGCAGACCAAACCACAGGACAGGCAACGTCGCCACCAGACCCGCCAAAGGACCAGAGACTGCAATATCAAACATCTGCCGACGACTGGCAGCGCCAGGCGACTGAAAAATCACTGCCCCCATCGTCCCCATCGGCGGTAATGGCAACGGAATAAAGTACGGCAGCGATGCTGGCACACGGTATCGCACAGCCTGCAGATAATGCCCCATCTCGTGAAACACCAGAATCAGCATCACCGGGCCAGCATACTGCAGACCAGCCACCACAGATGACCACAGCAGGGCTTCCAGATCTGCACCACGCAGCACAACCTGCTGCAGAAATGTGTAGTACCCAGGCGAAATCGACGCCAGAAAATACTCGAATGGGAAAAAGCCAGCACCCACCAGCAAAGTACTGGCAAAGGTCAGCACAAATAATGTGGCTGATCGACGCCGCTCACGACGACGAACCAGACGAGCCCAGTTCTTTCTGGCAGCATCAAACCCAGCCCCCGACAGCTCCTCGGGATCCACCGGAAACTGAGAAAAGTCAGGCTCTTCGGTGCGAGCGATCACCGGAGCGACTGCGGTCGGAGCAGACGACTCCGGAACCGCCTCCATTCGATTTTCCTCGTTGCCCGTTGACATGACACCGCGCCAGACAAAAGAAAGTTCCTGCAAACAACCAATCCTAACACCCACACCACCACCAGACCACAATTCCTGACCGATTTCCGTAACAGCCCAGGCTTCCACAACCCAAACAACCGCAGGATCACCCGAACAACACCGGAAAAACCGCTCTATCCCGAAAAAACGTCCTGACCGCCCGCACCACCAACCCTCAATTTCCTACTCCGGACGCAGACGACGTCGCCCCTGCTTATGGGCCGAACGAGTCCGCTTTTCCTCCAGACGACGACGATGCGAACCCTGCGTCTTCTGAGTCAGTCGCCGCTCAACCGGTGCCTCTACAATCGAAAGGATCATCACCCGCAGCTTCGATCGACACTCCTCCGCATTCCGCGATTGCTCGCGGTGCTTCTGACTGCTCAGCACAATACAGCCCTCACGAGTCACGCGATGCCCATAACGCGACTCAAACCGCGACCGCACAGCCCCCGACAAGGCCTCCGAATCTGCAAATCGCCACGTCAGTACCGCCTTCGAACTCACTTTGTTCACGTTTTGACCACCAGGACCGCTGCTCCGCACGTACGAATACTCCAACTCCTCCTCCGGAATACGTATCGTCCTTGTCACCGTCAGCATCACACCCCTCCCCCAATTCCACAGCGATCTCTCCAACCCTCTCCGTCCCTGAAAGGCTGCACACCACCTCAACTGCCCTCGGGAAATACCTCCCACGAAGACCCTAAACCCTCTGCACCTCCAGACCGCCCCTCGTCCAGATCATTCACCAGGTCCTCAAATCTGCTCTCCACTTCCTGCTCGGCACCAGAGCTCGGAATCTGCAGGATCCCCGCACACGTCACCGGAACTCCACGCACCTGAACCAGCAGTCCGGGCCACTTTGATGAACCCGTCAGACATTCCACCCGCTCACCCGTTAACACCGTGTCGCCACACATCGCCTGATCCACGGACGGATGCCAGAACATCGCCTGTGGAGATCCTAACCGTAACTCAGACCGAGGTGTCACCTGATGATCGGACAATCGGTAACCCAGCAGCTCCGCCTGATCGGACTGTCGCCACTCATCCGTCAGACCAAACTTCTCGTAAATCCGCTGCACCCGCGCCCACACATCCGCAAGACACTCGCCAGACCTCGAAAAATACATCCCCGTCGCATGCATCAGCACAGCCTGCGCATGAGCCTGCTGCAGTCGAGACGCTGGTGGACCAAGCGACACTGTTCGCGTCACGCCCACATGCAGCCCCCACCGCCGCGCCAGACAGGATATGACAACACTGCCCCTGATCGGATCGTCACCAAAACCCCAGTGCCGATAACGCCCGTTGCGACCATCCGCCGCCACCTGCAACCGTACCGGCCAGACCGTCCGACGCAGCAGCCGATGACCTACCTCACCGGCGACATCCGCCTCCGTCCGACCCCGACGGATACCTACGGCCGTCACCTCAACCGCATGCACAAGAACACGACTCAGCCTCCGCAGACGCTCCACCTCAAGAGACGTCAGAGACTGACGCAATTCCTGAATCTGCCGACTCGCCGGAACCGTCCCGTCCACTCCCGAATCACTCAGTACACGACGCGAACGACACAGATCCGCAACCAGTTCTGCATGCGGCTGATGCCACTCACGCTGCTTCAGCTGAAAGCCCAGCCCGAAAGCCTCACGCTCAAACAACTGCACGGCATCCACCGAATTTGTAGCGAAGAGTCGCGCATCCTCCGTCACAAAAATACTCACCTGACACAGCTCTGCCTGACTGCGACTCAGATCTACCCCGGCAGTAAACCACGCCAGCGAAGCAGCATCCTGCAACAGTACCGCATCCGCCTGCTGCACCTTCAACAGCTGCCGAATACGCTCGTGCTTCTGCTCAACATCCTCAAGACGCTGAACATCCTGCAGCAGACAACGACCCGCTGCGCCTGCTGAACCTGATTCGCCCGATGCCGGATTCATCAGCCCCCCCGACGGTCATACCGGATTTCCTGCCCCACTGCCGGACCAACCACTCGCCCCTCACAATACACCGTCCGCCCCAGAACAAACGTTCGCACCGGCCAGCCGGTCAATGACACACCATCCCACGGAGTCCAGCCACACTTCGTCAACTGATCCGCATTCCGCACCACGGCCGTACAGTTCAGATCTACCAGCACCAGATCCGCATCCCAACCCTCACGAATCACACCCTTGTGATGCAGGTTCCAGACTCGCGCCGGAGCCTCGCACATCCACGACACAACCTGCTGCAGACTGCACAACCCCTGCGATACCTGATTCAGCATCAATGCCAGTGAATTCTCAACCGCCGGTAACCCCGAAGGCGACTTCGGCCACGGTTGCCGCTTCTCCTCAAGCGTGTGCGGAGCATGATCGGTTGCCACCACCTCCAGTGTTCCGTCCAGCAAACCCTGCCAGACCGCCGCCGCGTCCGCAGTACTCTTCACAGAAGGATTCATCTGAATCAGAGTTCCCAGACGCTCATAGTCATCCACAGTGAAAAACAAATGATGCGGACACGCCTCCGCCGTGATCAGGTCGCTCGTCCCTCGCAGAAACTCCACCTCCTCCGCCGTACTCACATGCAGTACATGAAATCGATGTCGATGACGCTCAGCCAGATCCACGGCACGCCGAGTCGCCAGAATGGCCGCCGCATTATCCCGAATCCGACTGTGATCCGCCACACTCACACCACCCGACAACCGCGCAGCATTCGCTCGCACCGTCGTCTCGTCCTCACAGTGAGCACAAATAGGAAGAGTCGTCTCGGCAAAAATTCGCTCCAGCGCCGACTGACTGTCCACCAGCAGGTCACCAGTGCTGGAACCGATGAAAATCTTGATCCCCGGAGTCCGCTCGGCACGCTTCAGCTCAGCAATATTCTCCGGAGTCGCTCCGATGTAAAAACCATAATTCACCTGACATCGACCAGCCGCCAGCGCCAGCTTCGCCTCCAATGCCTCCACCGAAGTCGTCGTCGGCTTCGTGTTGGGCATCTCCAGAAATGACGTGACCCCGCCCTTCGCACAGGCACGCGTCGCCGTCTCCAGATCCTCCTTGTGTGTCAGACCAGGCTCACGGAAATGCACCTGATCGTCCACAACACCGGGCATCAGATGTAACCCGCGCGCGTCAATAACCTCGTCCGCAGACGCACCGTCAGGAACGTCCAATGCCGCTATCACACCATCCTCAAGCAATACATTGATCCGCTCTGTCGATTCCGGAAGAACCACCTGAGCATACCGAATGAGAGTCTTCATGTTGTCGCCATCTCCCCCGCACCAGCCTCAAGACCGTAGAATTCCACCGCAGTCCCACCAAAAATTCGCGCCCGCTCCGCAGTGCTCAGACCACTCGTCAGCTCACGCATCGCACCCACCACGTCCTCATAACCGGCCGCCAGCTCACACACCGGCCAGTCACTTCCAAACATACACCGCTCCACACCAAAACACTCCAGTGCCGTCTCCACGTAAGGCCGCAGGTCCGCCACAGTCCACCGACCCCAGTCAGCCTCAGTCACCAGACCACTCAGCTTGCAGTAGATGTTGCCACACTCCGCCGCACGACGCAGATCCAGACGCCACTGGTCCAGCTGACCCAGCCGAATCTGCGGCTTCGCCAGATGATCCACCACCATCGGAAGATCAGGCAACTGACGCCCCAACGTCGCAGCATGCCGCAGATGTCGCACATAAAACAACAAATCAAACGGCACCGAGTACCGCTCCAGTACACGCAAACCCCGCAACACGTCCGGCCGTATAATGAAATCGTCGTCAGGCTCATCCTGAGTAATATGGCGGACGCCGCAGAACTTCGGCTGATTCACAAATTCCTGCAGCTGCTCCTCACAGCACTCACTCGATAAATCCACCCAACCCACCACCCCGGCAATAAAAGCATTCTGCTCTGCCAGCCTCAACACCCAGCGATTCTCCTCGACAGAATGCTGAGTCTGCACGAAAATCGTCGCATCCACACCCGCAGACCGTATCTGCGGTAACAAATCCGCCGGCAGATAACTTCGATTGATCGCCGCATGCTCGGCGCGACCCAGCCAGCCATAATCAAACGGCAGGTCCAGCTGCCAGAAATGCTGATGAGCATCCAGAATCATGGGTTCACCCGCCCCCTCCAAAACCACCCGCAATTGACCCCACAGCCATCCTATCGACTTCACCAACAACGTGGCAGCCCGCACCGCTCGCAATTCAACACAATCGAAATTCACATTCAGCCACCTCGTTTTTCCCTCAGTTTCCTGCGTCCAACCCGCACAAATTTCCGATCCTATTGAGCAGCTTTTCTGCGACAAAAACCACCACGAACAATCCATCGCATCAACCAAAAATTCCCACCCGTTTTTACGGCAAAAATGCTTTATTCTTGAAATGCTCTGGCGTTTTTGAGAAAATCGGCGCCCACCGACCGGTTCTTGTTCGGTGGACAAACATTCACACAATGGCTCTCGGGCAGTCTCATGAAGGTAGTGCTGGAGCTTCAGGATCAATCGGCCAACGTACGGAAAATCACCGTACGTCACGATATCGTCATCGGCCGCGGCTCCGACTGCAACCTTCGTCTCTCATCCCCACAAATCAGTCGCCGCCACTGCTTCCTCCGCGTCAGTCGCGAAGGTGTGACCGTCACCGACCTGGACAGCAGCAACGGAACATGGGTCCAGGGTCGCCGTATACCCTCGGGTATCCGTCAGGACATCGGCGATGGCCAGCAACTGTCACTCGGACCAGTCAAGTTCGTTGTCTACCTCAGACAGGAAGCCGTTGCCGCCAGCGTCCTGACCTCAGGCACACTGCACGAAGTCGTCAACAGCCATGGCGGATTACAGATCGATGCAGGACCTGGTGTCTCCACTGACGAAGACGAAACCGCCGATGGCCGCCTTTACCAAACAGCCCCCATCGCCGACAGCCGTGCTGAAATCATCGATCTCGGCAGCAGCTCTGACCTGAACAGCACCACCGTACCGGCAGCCAGAAGGCCCGCCCCGCCATCGCCCTCCGGCCCGGACAGCGTTGATGTCCTGCACGCAGACGTCCTGATCAACTCAGGTCGCGGCACCCGTGCACTCGCTCACGACAAAACCGCTGCTGATATCCAGCTGCCTCGAATCAACGAAAACGACTCCACATTCCTGCTGCCAGGCAGTGCAGGCACCCGTCCGCAGCCAGCCGCACACGCCCAGCCGGACGCTGACCAACCAGAAGAACTCGAAGAGGTCGATGAGGTTGAAATCCTCGATGAAGATGACGACGCACTCCGCAACTTTCTTCGCGGACAGTAAGGCCAGTCGTCAGCCCGGATACGCCGGCTGCAAGGGACATCGTGCCGCCACGAACGTCTGAGTATCATCAGCGCCCTCGAAATGCACCGTTACCGTTGCCCGATGCGACGCCCCGGAGACATCCGTCACAACCCCCGTGCCATAACGCGGATGACGCACCATCATCCCGCGGCGAAACGATGGAATCACTCCCGGATCATCCGTCCGCTCACCCTCAGGGATCTCGCGGCCACTCGCCAGCTGCGAACCCGTCATCAGCAACGGGCGCTGACCGCCACCGCGTGCTGCCTCAAATCGACGCCGCGCTGCCTCCAGACGCTCGTCCAGACCCGCCTGCGTCAATGCTGCTGAAGTCGGCATCGAATTCATTCGATCCAGTTCCTGCGAAATCTCGCCGGTAAACGGACTTGAAATCGTCGTCCGTCGCATCCCTCGAAACACACGTTCCGACGTCTGAGTCAATGTCAGCTGCTCGCGCGCCCTTGTAATCCCCACATACAACAGCCGACGTTCTTCCTCCAGTGACGACGGATCACCGTCACGAACTGCTCGCTCATGAGGGATCAGGCCACTCTCAAGGCCCGCTATGTACACACTCGGAAACTCCAGCCCCTTCGACGCATGCAGAGTCATTAATGTCACTGCACCCTTTTCAGGGTCCACAGCGTCCACCTCACTGCTCAGAGTCGCCAGTTCCAGAAACCCCTGCAGAGATGGTGGCTCAGACGCCGCCTCAGCAGGAACGACAGAGTCGCGACCGGTAAACAGACTCTCTGACGATGCGTCATAATGACGAGCCGCAGAAATCAGCTCGTGAATGTTCGCCTCGCGGTCCACATCCACCTCATCCTCCTCCTGACGCCATAACGACAGATAATCAATTTCGTCAATCAATCGCTCCAGCAGCGGAGCAACCAGTCCAGCAGCAGACTGACGATGCAGTCGCTCAATCAGATCGACAAATCCCTCCAGCGACTTCTTCACTCGCGCGGAAAGGCCGTCAATCGAAACACACTGTCGCGCCGCAGCAAAAATGCTGAGTCCGTGCAGGGCCGCATAACGACGCACCTTCAGCAGTGACGCACTGCCAATCCCCCGCGCCGGACGATTGATGATTCGCTCCAGTGCTGAATCATCCGCATGGTTCTCTATCAGACGCAACCACGCGATCAGATCACGCACCTCCGCTCGCTCGAAAAATGAATAACCAGCCGCAATCTGATACGGTACTTCATGTCGCGAAAACGCCGTCTCAAACAGTCGAGACAACGCATTCACTCGATAAAACACCGCAAAATCCGACCACCGACGCTTTCCAGACACCACTAACGAACGGATCTCGCGAGCAATCCCGTCGGCCTCCGCCTCGCCATGCTCATACACCTGCAGACGAACCGGAACACCCTCGGCATTCGACGTCGTCAGACGACCACGATGCGGACGTCGATTAAAGGAAATCAGACGATCAGCACACGACACAATCCGTTTCGTACTGCGAAAATTCTCGTCCAGTGACACAACCCGACGGTCCGGATAATCCCGTTCAAACGCCGTCACGTTCGCTGGCCTCGCACCTCGCCAGCCATAAATTGACTGATCCGGATCGCCCGTCACACACAGATTACGATAGTCCTGCGACATCGCCTGCACGATTCGATACTGCGCAAGATTCGTGTCCTGATACTCGTCCACCAGAATATGCTGAAACTTCTCGTCCAGCAGACGCCGCAGCTCCGGCTCCTCAGCATCGTGCAGCAAGGACACCACATGCAGCAGCAGATCATCAAAATCCACCGAATTCTGCGACCGCACACGCTGCTCATAGTCCCCGAAAATCTGATACACAGCCGCATCAATCGGACCGCCCGCACGCTGCTCAAACTGCTGCCGAAACTGCTCAGATCCAATCATATCGTTCCGCGATCGACTGATCCGGCTTAACACCCGGCCGGGCTCAAGCACCGTTGTGTCCAGATCCCGATCCTTCATGATCCGCCGCACCAGATCCACCTGGTCCGACTGGTCCAGAATCGTAAAGTTTTCCCTCAAACCCACACGCTCCGGCCAGCGACGCAGCAACCGTGAACAAAAACGATGAAACGTGCTGACTCGCACCCGCACCCCACCCAGCATCCGCTCCACTCGCTCCGACATCTCTCGCGCTGCCTTGTTCGTAAAGGTCAACGCCAGAATACTGTCGGCCGCGACACCTCGCTCAAGCAGACGGGAAATCCTGTGAGTAATCACGCGAGTCTTACCGGAACCCGGACCCGCCATCACCAGCAGCGGACCCTCAAAATGCTCCACCGCTTCACGCTGCGCTGACGTCAGCTCCTGAACCATCTGCTGCACCCGCCTCACTCGTACTGCTGAACCACACTCGACCTTTGCACCCGCCACAAACTAACGCGATTTCAGATGCCGGTCCGCAAACTTCAGATACTGCTCCCAGTCATAATCCGTCACATCATGCTTCCCCGCACGAATGTGATACCCCACATCCGTCTGCACAGGCATGTCCAGACCCGGCATTACCTCAGATGGCATCCCCACCCGGCCAAACAGACGATACACCGAACCAGCATGCCACAGACTCAGGTATTCACCTCGAGGATCCGCCCACTGGTCCTCAACAGCACTCGCAACATACACGGGACGAGGTGCCGATAAGGCTATCAGCATGTGATGATCAACCGGCAACGCACCCTCGTTGCCGTTGTACTTCCGGTGATTGATACAGAACCAATGCGGGAATGACTTGTTGATCCGCGCGACCGTCTCGCCAAATGCACGTCGACTTAAAGCCGCTCCCCCACAACCGGAATTGTTCGAAATCACCATCGCAAACCGCGGATCCGTCGCACCAGCCCACAATGATGTCTTGCCCAGTCGCGAATGACCAAACACCGCCACCCGCTTACCATCAATCCGCGGATCAGACTGCAGCACGTCCAGCGCTCGACTCAATCCCCACGCCCACGCACTGATCGAACCACCAGCATCACCCGCACGCTCGCCTGCAGACGCAGGCAGCAGCGAATGAATCCCATTCCGAAAACCGTCATCAAAGTCCGGATCGATGTCCCCATAATAAATCGTGACCAGACCATAACCCGCGCGAACAATCTTCTCCACCGCCCAGCGACTCGACTCACTGCCACGAGTCTGCTCAGTGGCCCGGTTGTTCTCAATCAACAACTCACGGTTGTTACGCACCCACGATTCCGTCAGATGCAGACGCGGATCCGACTCAATCGCCTGATTGCCGTTGAAATTCAAGCCCAGAAAGGCCGGTACTGGCCCCTTCGCTGATGCCGGAGTATAGATGAGCAGCTCCATCTTCGGACCCGCATCGTCAGCTGTGAAATACACAGTGACCTCACGACGATTAGCCAGCCCACCAACCGCGTCCGGAACAACGGATCGCTCCTTTATGCGCAGACTGACCTGCAGGTCCGGTAGTCGCCCGAAAACATGCTCTTCAAATAATCGCAATACCTCGCCTCGACGCTGCTCCTGCCATTGCTGCGGAGTCGTTACCGGATGGCCCGCCAGATCCGTCAGCAGATCCGGCAGAGTATACGCGGGCACCTTCGACTCGTCATAATTCGCCTCCTGCGCTACCGCAACAGACCTGCCACACAGCAGAAAGATAACGACAAAACACAGACGAAGTCGCAGACTGAGATCGCTCATGATGACACCCGCAGCGGAATGACAAAATACAGCCGAATGGCGTATTCTGTACGAATCCTGCTCGCAGGTGAAGTCAGCAGCCCCCTCGTCCTCAGCGAACTCCCAAACGCTGTGGAACAGCACCCGCCGGAGGCACGACAACTACACCCTGACGCGGAGCGACCGGCTGCAGATGGCTGGACGGACGTACCACAACACCCCGGCGACTCACAATCGGAGCCGTCGCACGACGCTCCACGACCGGAGAAACTCGTTGCGCCGGTTTGCTACCCCGACGAAACATCGAACGCATCCACTCGGGAGCACGCACCTCGAACGTCGGTACCCGATCAAACGTCTCCTCCACACCCTCACGCACGTTCGTCAATCCTCGCTGCAACGCAGATTGAGATTTCACAGGAGCCCGACTGACTGTGCCACCCCATGCCGGCCCACCCCGCGGTGCA
>CAXBSH010000072.1:0-18152 GCA_963977705.1 uncultured Planctomycetaceae bacterium | reverse complement strand
CTTTCCCTACACGACGCTCTTCCGATCTGTGCCAACTGGACGGCGCACTGGTCTTTCATCAAACCGCAGGCAGTGCAGCCGCCCGTTGCGGGTGACCGATTTGCCGGCTGGTGTCGGAACCCGATTGATCAGTTCGTGCTGTCAGGGCTGGAGAACGCCGGTCTGACACCGTCTGCCGAGGCCGATCGAAGAACCCTGATCCGCCGAGTTTCTCTGGACCTGACCGGCCTTCCGCCGACTCCCGCTGAGGTCCAGTCGTTTGTTACAGACACGTCCCCTGAGGCGTGGGACAAGGTGATTGATCGTCTGCTTTCAACGCCTGCCTATGGCGAGCACCAGGCCGTGGCATGGCTGGACGCAGCTCGATACGCAGACACCAGCGGTTACCAGAACGATGGTCCTCGCAGTATGTGGCGCTGGCGTGACTGGGTCATCGACGCCTTCAATCGCAACCTTCCGTTTGACCAGTTCACGATTGAGCAGATCGCGGGAGACCTGCTGCCATCCCCGACTCTGGATCAGCGCATCGCGACGGGATTCAATCGCAACCACCGGGGGAACGCCGAAGGGGGCATCATTCCTGAAGAGTATCAGGTGGAGTATGTCGCCGATCGAGTCGACACAACCTTTGCCGTCTGGCAGGGGTTAACCATGGGATGTGCTCGCTGTCACGACCACAAATACGATCCGCTGCGTCAACTGGACTACTATCAGGTTTTTGCGTGGTTCAATAATCTGCCCGAATCCGGCCGAGCGATCAAGGAAGGCAACTCGCCACCCCTGATTCAGGCTCCGCTACCTGAACAGCAGCAGCAACTGCAGCAGTTGGGCGCTGCCCTACAGTTGTCAGAGCAGCGAACGAAGGATCTGCAGCCCGCTCTGGCGAGGGCCGTGCAGGCATGGCAGTCCAGTGATTCGGCAATGGCAGAGCCGGACTGGTCTGTCACCGACGGCTTAACCAGTCATTTCCCGCTGGCTGGCAATTTGCACGACGTTGTATCGCAGCAGCAGGTTCAGCAGCAGGTCATGCCCGATGGCAGCACTGTGTTCAGCCTGCAGAACGTGGCTGGATTTGGCTATTTCGATCGTTTTACTTTCTCGTCATGGGTCCAGCCTTCAGCAGACACTGGGACGCTGATTTCGCGAATGATTCCGGTGGAACACGGGGAAGGCTACTACGTCCATCTGGAAGCCGGTCGCGTACAGATCAATCTCGTGAAGCGGTGGCTGGATGATGCGATTCGTGTGGAGAGTCAGTCGCAACTACCCTTGAACACACTCAGCCACCTCGTTGTTGTTTACGACGGCACCCGCCTCGCATCGGGAATTCGCCTGTACGTCAACGGCGTGGAGTGGCCACTGGAGGTACGCCTCGATCGCCTGAATCAGACATTTGCGGTTAAATCCGAACCACTGCGGCTGGGCGGTGGTCAGAGCACATTTCGGGGGACGTTGTCTGATGTGCGCGTCTATAGCCGTGATCTGACGCGGCCGGAAGTCCAACAGCTGAGTGTGCTGGAGACGGTACAGCAAATCGTGCAGATTCCGCCGGGGCAGCGGACACCGGCGCAGCAGGATAAGCTGGAGTGGATGTTTCTGGAGCGACACGCCGACGCCGACCTGAATGGTGCTTTCAAGGATCTGATCCGGCTGCGACGAGAGCTTCGTGCGCTGCATGATCAGATCCCAACTGTGATGGTAATGCAGGAGTTGCCTGTGCCGCGGCAGACGCATGTGCTGCTGCGAGGGCAGTATGATCGTCCGGCAGCACCTGTGCAGCCGGATATCCCGCAGGCCCTGGCGGGAAGTTTCGTGCCGAAGCATGGCAATCGTCTGGATCTGGCGGAATGGCTGGTCAGCCCGGAAAACCCCTTGACGGCTCGCGTGGCTGTGAACCGCATCTGGCAGCGTTTTTTTGAGCATGGTCTGGTGCGCACGACGGAGGACTTCGGGTCGCAGGGTGAGCGTCCGAGCCATCCTGAGTTGTTGGACTGGCTGTCCGTGGAATTCGTCCGCAGCGGCTGGGATCTGAAGGCTCTGCAGCGTCTGATTGTTCAAAGCGCGACCTATCGTCAGTCGTCTCGTCAGAATTCTCAACTGCAGAACAGCGATCCGGAAAACAGGTTGTTGTCGCGTGGCACACGACGCAGGCTTTCAGCCGAAACGATCCGCGATCAGGCGCTGTTTCTCAGTGGTCTGCTGTCACATCGGGTCGGCGGGCCATCGGTCAAGCCATACCAACCGGCCGGGCTGTGGCAGGAGATCGCCACGGATACCGCCTATGAACAGTCACAGGGCGAGGATTTGTATCGTCGCAGTCTGTACACCTACTGGAAGCGCACAGTGGCTCCTCCGACGCTGGTCACCTTCGACGCCACCACTCGTGAATCGTGCGTCGTCAATCGCAGTCGCACGAACACGCCGCTCCAGGCATTGGTGCTGATGAACGACGTGACATTTGTTGAAGCTGCCCGCGTCATGGCTCAGAACGAATTGAAACAACCTGCCGATTCCGTCGAGGAACGTGTTGGTCGGTTGTTTCGACTGGTGACCGCACGTGAGCCAGCGGGACATGAACTGGAGGTGTTGTGCAACAGATATCGCCGCAATCTTGAGCTCTATCGGGAGCGACCTGAGTCGGCGCTGCAGCTATCACGCAGCGGGGAGTATCCCGTTGACGACAGCCTGAATCCATCGGAATTGGCGGCATTGACCACGGTCACCAGTGTCTTGCTGAACCTTGACGAAGTGATCACGAAGGAGTGAGCTGATGGATCGCACGATTGAACAGCAGCTACCGGTCGGGCGACGTGGATTCCTGTCAAGCGGAGCCGGTGTGCCTGGCCTGGCCGCCGTGGGTGAATTGCTGCGAGGTCGTGCACTGGCAGACCAGTCAGCACCGCCGCAGCCACCCCGGGCAAAACGCCTGATTTCACTGTTTCAGTCGGGTGCACCATCTCAGCTGGACCTGTTTGATTACAAGCCGGGGTTAAGCCAGAGGGCTGGATCAGAGCTGCCCGAATCGGTGCGTCAGGGGCAGCGGCTGACGGGAATGACCAGTACACAGGCCAGCTTCCCGATTGCTCCGAGTATGTTTCGTTTTCGCCAGCGTGGTTCAAGTGGTGCGTGGGTCAGTGACCTGTTGCCTCGAACTGCAGGCATTGCCGATCGATTATGTTTTATTCGATCGATGCACACGGAGGCGATCAACCATGACCCGGCGATTACTTTTGTGCAGACGGGGGCACAGCTGGCAGGCCGCCCCAGTCTCGGGGCGTGGTTGTCCTATGGACTGGGCAGCGAAAATCAGGATTTACCGGCGTATGTGGCGATGATCTCCGGAACCGGTGATCAGCCACTTTATGACCGACTCTGGGGCAGCGGTTTTCTGCCGACTCGGTATTCCGGAGTGAAGTTCCGTTCGCAGGGAGACCCTGTGCTGTACCTGTCAAATCCTGCAGGGATCACCACGGACGTGCGTCGGGGACTGCTGGATGATCTGCAGCAGTTGAATGGCGTGCATCTGCAACAGACGGGCGATCCGGAGATTGCAACAAGGATTGCTCAGTACGAGATGGCATTTCGCATGCAGACATCCGTTCCAGAGCTGACAGATCTGTCGAATGAGACGGCAGCCACTTTTGAAATGTATGGAGAGGATTCGCGTAAACCAGGAAGCTTTGCCTGGAACTGCCTGATGGCCCGGCGGCTGTGTGAACGTGGAGTCAGATTTGTGCAGCTGTTTCATCGCGGCTGGGATCAGCATCTTGAACTGCCGAAGAATATCGCAATGCAGTGTCGTATGACGGACCAGCCGGCTGCAGCTCTGGTGGTGGATCTTGAGCAGCGTGGGTTACTTGACGACACTGTGGTGACGTGGGGCGGAGAATTTGGACGGACCGTGTATTGCCAGGGGAAATTGACCCCGGCGGACTATGGGCGTGACCACCACCCGCGGTGTTTTTCGATGTGGCTGGCTGGTGGTGGCGTGCAGCCTGGGCTGACCTGGGGCGAAACCGATGACTTCAGTTACAACATTGTGCGTGACCCGGTGCATGTACACGATCTGAATGCGACTCTGTTGCACCTGCTGGGCATTGATCATGTGCGTTTGACATGGAAGTTTCAGGGTCGTCATTATCGCCTGACGGATGTACACGGCAACGTCGTGCGCGAGTTGCTGAGTTGACGACAGCCTGATCAATTACGGCGTTGACTGGACAACAGCCGTGTCATCAGTGCCGTTGGAAGCGTCCGGGTGCCTGCGACAAGCAGACCGCCACCGATGGTAGTGCGGGGACCAGCACCCTTCTGCCGGTCAGTCTCGACAGCAAGTAAAGTTCAATTGAAACTGCTCGAGAACTGATGGATGGACGTCGCGATGCGGTGGATGGAGAACTCAAACGGTCGGCTGACGACATCCAATCGGAGCGTATGGGAACGCGTCAGAATCGTGAATTTCGAAACCCCCTATTCTAGCCTTAAGTTCTTGCTGTGATAAGAATTAGGAAGCACTGCGTCAGCTTATTTGCAGCGGCAGATCGGTGAGCAACGTGAGGGATTCGCTTGCAGTGCGGCTGGTGTATCGAAGAGAATTGGATCGATCTCTTCGGAATTTTCTTGCGTTTGCTCGGGAATCTGATCCCGGATGGAAGGCACTTCCGCCATGTTGACGCTGATCTCTCGGTTTGTTTTTTTGGCAGTGCTGGCCACCGCATTCCATTGTGCAGCACAGGAAAATGCTCAGACGATTCCACGTACGGATGGGAAGCCGGCGGATCTGACGCAGCCTGTGAAAGTATTTATTCTGCTTGGTCAGTCCAACATGGTGGGTTTGGGGAAGATTACGGGACCCGAGATCTCGCTTGAGCACGCCGTCAAAAAGTCTCAGAAGTATCAGTACCTTGTTGATGAGTCAGGGGCATGGGTCGTGCGTAACGATGTGCGTTACGTGCAGTACATGTCGGGCAAAGGGCCACTGCGTAATGAGTGGATGACGGTCAGCGGTCGCAATCTTGGTCCTGAGTACGGCATCGGACATACTTTGGGCAACGCGATCGATGCACCAGTGATGATTCTGAAATGCTGTATTGGAAATCGAGCACTGGGCTGGGACCTGTTGCCACCGGGTAGCACAAGGACTGATTTCACAGCCGTTGACAAAGCAGGGGTCGAACAGAAGCTGGTTTATGCGGGGTACGGCGATAAGCCGGAATTCTGGCCGATGGACGCAGCTCTGGGATTGAAGACAGAACCCGGGCCATGGCTGGACAAGAATGGCAAGCCGATCGACTGGTACGCAGGCAAGCAATGGGACACGGATACCAGCGACGCACAGCGGGCCCTGTCCGACCTGAAAACTCATTATCCTGAAGCCACTGGTTACGAAATTGCCGGATTCTTTTTCTGGCAGGGAGAACGGGACGCCGGGAACGCGGGTCACGCTGCACATTATCAGCAGAATCTGGTCGCATTCATCAAAGCTCTGCGAAAGCAGTTTGAGTGTCCGGACGCAAAGTTCGTGTGTGGGACATTGGGTGAAGCCGTCAAAGGAGGCACAGGGCCCACCAATCTTGTGCTGGAGGGCCATCTGGCCGTTGATGGCAGCTCCGGCAAGTACCCGGAATTCGCTGGCAATGTCGCCACCATTTACACTCATCCCATGGCTCAGGGGGGCAGTGGAAACGGCCACTATGGTGGCAAGGCCGAAGTCTACATGGACGTCGGCGAAGCCATGGGGCAGGCCATGGTGAAATTGCTGGCAGGCCCCTGAAGCTACCGGGCAAGACGGGGCGTTTCTCAGCGATCGGCCGCGCAGGAATGACGCGACGGAAAAGACTTGTCGTCTGGGCTTCAGCCCGGGCACGAACTTCTCGTCAACCTTGAAATCCCCAGTGTTTTTCAAAGGATGGGGCCAAGCAGGAATGCTCGGGCTACGTCAATTCAACACTGAATCGGCCGGATTGATAGTCGGGAATAAAGATGGAAACGGGACGTTGTGGTGGGTGAGGCGACGCGATGGTGCCTGTGTGACGACCGGAGTTTACCACCTGTTTCTCATCACTCGTCGCGACTGCTTCGCAGCAACGCGCGGACGGGTGCTCCGTCAGCCCCCGGGATCAGCAAGGGCAGTGCCAGCATTTCGTAGCGTCCCGGGCTGATCTTTGTCAGATCGAGCCCCTCGAGAATCGTAATCCCCGCGCGGTACAGGTCATGGTGATTGGCCAGCAAAGGGCTATCAAGCGGATCCACGCTCGGCAGGTCCACTCCAATAACTTTCACACCCGCTTCTGCCAGCAGGCAGATGGTGTCGGAGCTCATGACGGGGATTCTGGCGGGGAATTTTCTGGAATCCGGCCAGGCGTCTGTTCGCAGCAATACTCGTTGCGGACACGGTCGACCGGGATCGAGTTCAAACGGTTCAATCAAGTCCCGACCTCGCGCATCCACGACCAGCGTGGGGCCGCACAACAACGTTGCATCAAGAGACTCGGCCGCCGGCCCGTCTGTCAGAAAATGAATCGGAGCATCGCAGTGAGTACCGGTGTGCAGGCTCTGCTGAAACCGTCCGACTGTTACGGAATCGCCCCGCGAACGACTCCAACGCTGCTCCAGAAGCACCGGAGTGTCTCCGGGCCAGCCGGCGAGGTCCTGACGCAGCGGACGAGTCACATCAATCCAGTTCATGACACCCAACTCCCACTGCACAGCGTAACATCAGGTCACAAGTGACTGAGCCAGATCAACAGCCTCGAATCCAGCTGCCAGACTCCGGCCAATTTCAACCACAAGATCATCGCAGTCAGAAAACCGTGAGTACAGCGGGCTGGGGGCAATTCGCAGCAGATCCGGCTCACGAAAATCCGGAACAAAACCTCGTGAACGCAGCTTCAACGACAGCTGACGAGCGAGGGGATGTCGAATTGCCAGATGCCCGCCACGACGATGATCGGCTTCCGGTGTCGCACAGACGAAGCCTGCGTCCGGCAATTGCTCGTGCAGCAGCTGTCGCAACCGGGCGGTGAGTTGCAGCGATTTCTGCCGCAGTCGTTCCACCCCGGCCGCTTCAATCAGCTGTAGTGAACCACGCAGTGCTGCAAGGCTGAGCACATGTGGTGTGCCCAACTGCAGGCGTCCAGCTCCGACAGCCGGAACCAGCTCGTGCTCCATCCTGAATTGTCTTGACTTGTCAGCCCCGAACCAGCCAGCTAATCCCGGAGGCAGATCATGCCACCGCGGATGCAGATACATGGCGGCTACTGACCCCGGGCCTCCATTGAGGTACTTGTACGTGCACCAGATGGCAGCATCAGGTTGCAATTCGGACAGGTTCAGCGGCACGACTCCGACGGAGTGTGAACAGTCCCAGCAGATCCGCACATCGTGCCCAGCGGCCACCGAAGTGATTGACTGCAGGTCAAGCAACTGACCCGTGGTGAATACGACAGATGGCAGTACTGCCATTTGCACTCCCTGCGTCAATGCGGCTGCAATAGCGTCTTCCTGCAACAGCCCGGCTGCGTCCACCGGCACCTCAAGCAGATGTACTGACGGGTCCAGCCCCTGAGACCGCAGAAAACCGGCGACCGCATAACGATCAGTTGGAAACGCGGTACTGTCGATCAGGATGCCACGACGCGGATCATCGCGACGATACAGGGTGGCAAGCACCTGCTGCAGGTGCAACGTGGTCGAACCGGTCAGGGTGATACTGTGGTCAGGAGCGTTAACGATGCGGCAAAGCTGTGCGGCAAGCTGCTCCGTCAGATGAAACCAGTCCGGCTCTGCGGCAGTCCAGCCTTCGATCGCAAGCTCTTTCCACTGCTGCAGAGTATCCAGCACCGCCCGTTCGGCAGCGCGGCACAGTAGGCCCAGTGAATTGCCGTCAAAATAAATCCTGCCACCTGGCAGATAGAACTGCTCGCGGTAGTGAGCGAGTGGATCAGCAAGATCAAGCTGATGAGCAGATGCGGGCATAGTGAAGGACTGCGAGGGAGAAAGAACGAGGGTTATGATCTGTTGAGTTAACCAGTGAAGAACATTGCCCTTTTGCGAAACTTCGGACCCGGAGGCGGAGGCGGAGGCGGAATCAATCCCGTCTGAACCAACTCGCCGTTGCTGCAGAATACCGATGCCACGGGCGATCCGGAACCGAAATGCTCAGTGAGCACATTTTGTGAACATTCTGGCGGAAAAATGAAGGACCAACGAAAAATCATTTGCGCAGCTGCGGGTTGCGTTTTGATGGGGTTGGCGAAAAATGCACTGGATAGCGATTCAGTGCAAGGAAAAACAACCGCTCAGACGGGAATAACAACACCCGTCAGCTTACGATAACGGCTCGGTCCGGGGGGAGTGGGGCTTGAACGCGGTGATCGACACGGGCTGAAGCCCATGCTACGACTACCCAGCACCAGCGCGAGGACGATGCCGAGGCTGTTCTTTACTTGGTGGTTATCGGCCCACGGAATGGCTCAGCGATGGGCGTGCGCCGCGGCGCGACTTTGTGTGGGACAGAGGCGGCCGGGCAGGAATGCCCGGGCTACGGGTGTCGGTGAAAAACGACGAGTGAACGGGGACATTTGACTTCGCCTCGGCAGGAGCCTCGCCCTCCCAAGTGGAACTTTGCGTGCACTGACAACCGACAACCGCGTCCTTTGGTCGAGAAGAATCAACAACACTCAGACGGCACTGCATTTTATGTAGAGCCAAAATGAAGGGCTGGTCGTGCTCCATTGGCCGTCTATAACGTTCACACGGTGGTGGAATCCCGTGCAGCAGAGGAGAACGAAAATGAGAAAGCGTATGTGGATGTTCTGGTCTGTGTGTGCTGTTGCGGCGGTGGCAGTTTTCAGTCTCAGTCTGGCTGCTCGTGCCGCAGAATCAGCTCCGTACAAAATGGTGGAAACCAGCGGAAACATTGAAATTCGCGAATATCCAGACCTCGTTTTGGCATCCACGGCCTCGCGTTTTTCCGCTCGCGGTAATGACGGCAGCTTTATGAAGCTGTTTCGCTACATCAGCGGGAATAATGCGGCTGGCAACAAGATCGAGATGACTTCGCCCGTCTTCATGGAACCAGATACCGCTGGAGCACCAGGGCGGATGGGGTTCGTGATGCCGCAGCAGATTGCATCACGGGGGGCCCCTGCTCCAAAGGCAGGAGACGTTTCGATTCGCAAACGAGAAGGCGGTCGGTTTGCTGTCATTCGATTCAATGGCGTGATGGACGCCCGGAAAGCGGATGCGCAGGAGCAAAAATTGCGTCAATGGATGAAGACTCGGGGGCTGGAAAGTGAGGGCGTAGCTGAGCGTGCGGGTTACGATCCTCCATTCACGCTGGGCCCGTTCCGTCGGAACGAGGTCCTGATTCGGCTGAAGTCGAAAGAAGAGTAGCATCACCGAAGTCAGTGGTCAGTGATCAGTTTTCAGTGGTCAGTTTTCAGTGATCAGTGTATGCGAAGCTCTCCCTTGGGAGAGTGAGGTTCCCGACGAACCGAATGAAGCTGGTGCCGTACAGGCGTTCGGTTCAGAGGGAACCCGTGGATGTCGTTTTGGTGCTCGACTGCCCGTTTTATCTCACTCAAAGACACGGTCGTCGACTGTGAACAGCACGTTGGTTACTGGCAGATTCGGCGGGGTTGAAATCGGTGACCTTCCGGGGTGGCAGATTAGCGCCTTGAGCCTGCGGCACAGCAAGGTGAAGGTACTCTCCACGGCAGCGGGCTGACGGGTTCCAGTGTTTACCCCGCAGCGCTTCGGTCCGGTCATTCCGGCGCTCGCTTGCCGTTCCCGTAAGAGCGGAACACTCCTGCGCTAATGGCAAACTGCCGTCTTTCGCCAACAGTCTTTCGTCAAGCCCTGCCAAACATCACAAGGCAAGTGCGCACATGATTTCGCGTTGATGCTCTGCGTGCAGCCGGATGCCGGGTCGGCAGATGCACTTTGCATAGCTGAAGTTACAAGTGCGTTTCAGCAAGCTGGGAATACCAGGTCGTCGGCGAGCCGTAAATCACGGTCTTATGACAGCAGATCCGAGATCGGCTGGCCGCGATAGACCCGATAGGGTCTGCCGGTAGAGTCATGAAATTCGCGTTCAACGCCGACCCCGAGACAATGAAAGATGGTGGCGGCCAGATCTTCGGGGGTGTAGGCCGTGGTCTCGGGCAACCCACCATACTGATCGGTGCGCCCGACAATTCTGCCAGGCTGGATTCCGCCACCGGCAAAGAAACAGGGGAATACGTCACCCCAGTGATGGCGACCGGGCGTAAAAATTTCGCCCGCAGCGTTTCGACCACCGGCCGTAATTGGTGAGATCTTTGGTGTGCGTCCCATTTCTCCACACATCACGACCAGTGTCTCATCCAGCAGTCCACGGTCCGACAGATCGTCCAGAAACCCACTCAGACAGCGATCCAGCGACGGCAGCAATCTGCCTTTCAAATCGCGAAAGGCGTTCTGGTGAGTATCCCAGCCACGCAGATTGACCTGCACCATACGGACTCCAGCTTCCACAAGTCGTCGAGCGACCAGCAACCCCTGCCCCCATTCTTCGCGTCCATAGCGATCGCGCACCTCGTCAGATTCCTGGGTCAGGTCGAAAGGATTCTGACCCCCGGGACGCGTTGCCAGCACAAATCGGAAAGCTTGCTGTCGATACGCATCCCAGCCCGCCAGCAATCCCGCCTGATCCTGCTGCTCATGGTTTCGCTTCAGATTATCGAGCATCTGCAGCAGGGCGGCTCGATTCTGCACACGATTGAGCGACACACCTTCGGCCTGTTCCAGTTCCGGCAGGTGAAAGTCCGGATGTCGGCAGCTTGAGTTATTCCACCAGGCCTTTGGTCCCGGTCCCGGCCTGCGTTCAGGATCAAGATTCGGATCGTCGTGGCTGTAGCAGTTGGGGCACGAGCCACCAGCATCCGGAGCGTGACACTTTGCAGCCAGATCAACGCCCAAACGATCAAACTGGGGCCCCAGCAGTCCGGACTCACGTCCCGGATACTTCATCAGATTCAACCGTGGCAGCTCAACCATCGCTGGCCAGCCAACGGCCGCATCTGCAGGGGCAGCATAGGCGATCAGAGAGCCAATTGAGGGCCAGTGAATCCGTCCCGGACGTGGCGACGTAATGGTTGCATTGGTATCGCCCGGTGGCAGTGAGGTGGTGCCCGTATGCAGCAGATACATGCAGCTGTTGTGCTCGTTACGAAACTCAGGCCCGGCGATGTGATGCATCGTGCGAACGATCGAAAACAGATCCGAGCGTTCGGCCAGTCGCGGCAGGTACTCGCAGAAGACCTCCCCGGGAATGCGAGTCTGCTGAACGCCATACTCACCGCGTATCAGTTCAGGTGCGAGTGGCTTCGGGTCAAACGTCTCATGCTGAGACGGCCCGCCTGACTGGAAAATAAATACAACCGACTTTGCTGTGCGACGCGGGATAGCAACCGGTGACCCAACCGCCTGGGCTTCAAGGCGAAGCAGATCTCCAAGGCCCATACCCAGCATAGACAGGCCACCAGCCTGAATCAGGGTCCGTCTGCCGAACCCCGGGTGCTCTGAGGCAACACACTTCTGAGTCACGGATCGCATTGCGGGCATAACACCCTCCTTGGCAATCACAACAGCCAGACAGCAATACACAGAGTCCCTGATGACAATACGCGGGACACCGTGTTACCCGATCACAAGCACAAATACAAGGACAATTCGAGGTTCAACCCGATGCCGAGCTCTTCGTGTGGCCCGCAGCCTGGGAGCAATTCTGACTTCCCACGCGACAATCGGCATGTCATAGTCTGCAGCAACTCAGGCAGAACTAATGCACGACAGATGATTCAGGAAACCATAGCCATGCTGACATGCATCCTGTTACTCGCCAGTCTGCTGATTACACCGGTTCAGGGCGACCAGTTTGAGGTGGTGGCTGTGCTGCGAACTGTCGACTCCGGAAGTCGCATGATCACAGCGTTTGCCAACGGCCGAGATCGCACGCTGCTGGTGGCCGCAGAGGCTCAGATTCTTGATGAATCAGGCCAGACACTGAAGGATGGCCTGAATTCAAAGCAACTTGTCGAGGGACTTAACGTCTCATTGACGGTGCAACGCGGCGATCGTGCTCCCACGATTCTGGTGCTGCAGATCGGGAAGAAATCCTCGCCGATTCCCACCAGAACTGCACAAGCGGGCAAGCCGACCACTGGACTGCAGCCACTGAACGAAATGAGCGCCACGGATCTGTATCAGGGTGAAGAGGGTGGGTTGTACGGAGCCGGCAGCAACGAACCTTCACCCCAGCTGGCAGTGGCCGCAGCTGAGGCAGCAGCCGCGATTGTTCCACGCGACGAGACGGGAAGACCGGCTGCGAATGGCAAGATCGGATTGATCTCTATCAGTATGTCCAATGCGACTCAGGAATTTTCACGGTTTAAGCAGCTGGCTGATCGTGATCCGCAGAAGTCGCCGGCAGTACAGATTGTTGACTGCGCTCAGGGAGGCCAGACGATGGCTCGCTGGGCGGATCCGAATGGGAATTGTTGGCGTGAGGCGGCCAGAAGGCTGAACGCTGCCGATGTCTCGCCCGATCAGGTGCAGGCAGCGTGGATCAAACTGGCAAATGCAGGTCCCAACGGTGACTTGCAGTCGCACGGCCGACAGCTGGAACGAGACACTCGCGAGGTGCTGAAGCATGCAAAGAAAACGTTTCCCAACCTTCGCGTTGCATTTCTGAGTAGTCGTATCTACGCGGGCTACGCAACCACGCGATTGAACCCCGAACCGTATGCCTACGAGGGCGGATTTGTTGTGCGCTGGCTGATCAAGGCCCAGGTACAAGGTGACGATGATCTGAACGACCGTGATACGGAGGGCGAAGTGAAGGCACCATTGCTGTTATGGGGCCCCTATCTCTGGGCCGATGGGATGTCAGCGCGAAAGGCAGACGGGCTCAAATGGGAAGCGGGAGATTTCGGAAATGATGGAACCCATCCAAGTGAATCCGGACGACAGAAGGTCGCTCTGCAACTTCTGCAGTTCTTCAAGACGGATGCTCATTCGAAGACGTGGTTTTTACAAACGGCAGTGGGGCGTGATTGAGAATGAGTGAGCGGGGGCGGGAAGTGGTCAGTTATCAGTGGTCAGTGGTCAGTGGTCAGTTCATGGGAAGGTTTCGTTGGGAGGGGGAGGCTTCCGCCGAACCGAAAGTGGATCGATTCAACTCACTGAAGCTGGTGTCTTGGGGGCCGAGAGGAATGGGTACGGCGGAGAACGCTGGCGGGCTGAAGCCCACCCTACGGAGGAGGAGGTGGAAGTGGGGCACAGGGAGCGCGGCGTTGGGGAACGGGCGATTGCCTCAGGTCTGAAAAGACTTTACGTGCATTCTTTCTGTGAATGTGGCAGAATCCGGGCAGCGTAGCGCAGAATTCTTGTGTTTTCATCCGACGATCGCGGGCCAGAGGAACGAACAGAATGCCAGCAAGTCACATCGGGGCGGATTGTCCTGCGGAATTTCGACGAACAATTGTTCGAACGGCCACGGCACTGGCTTTCTGCATTGTCATGCTCGCATCCGCAGCACCTGCTTTAGCGCAGGCCACGCCCAAAGCAAAGGCAAAGAAGGCGGTCCCAGCGGGGCCACCTGTGTACGCCAAATCCGTACCAGCTCCAACACTCAGCAACATCGCATACGGGACTTACGAAAGACAGGTGCTGGATTTCTGGAAAGCGGACGCAACGGCTCCCACCCCGCTGGTATTCACGATCCATGGCGGGGGCTGGACCGGTGGTGAGAAGGAGCGGGTCGATCGATTTGTCGACGTGTCCGCACTGCTGCAAGCCGGTATCTCGGTGGTGGCCATCAACTATCGATTAATTCGAACGACCGATGCCGAAGGTGCAAAACCACCGGTGAAGGCTCCTCTGTATGATGCTGCTCGAGCTCTGCAGTTTGTCCGCAGCAAGGCGGTCGAATGGAACATTGATAAGCAACGAATTGGTGCAGCCGGCGGTTCGGCTGGTGCCTGTTCCAGTCTGTGGCTGGCCTATCACGATGATCTGGCCGTGGCTGACAGCAGCGATCCGGTTGCTCGCGAGTCGACTCGGTTGATGTGTGCCGCTGTCACGGGAGCACAGACAACGCTGGATCCACAGCAGATGCGGGAGTGGACTCCCAACAGTCGATATGGCGGGCATGCCTTCGGCGTTGGCGGCTTTCCTGAATTCCTTGCAGCTCGTGAACAATTGCTGCCGTTGATCGCCGAGTATTCACCATATGCTCTGGTGACCACCGATGATCCTCCGGTCTACCTGACCTACGCTGCGGCTCCTGCAATCGGACAGAATCAGCCTGACCCGACACATACGTCAAACTTCGGGCTGAAGCTGCAGCAGCACTGTCAGTCGATGGGGGTCCCCTGCGAACTGTATTACCCGCAGGCACTGAATGTCCGTCATGAAACGCCAACGGCTTACCTGATTGCAACGCTGAAGGGTGTCCAGTAATGCGGCACAGTGATCATGGCTCAGGATTCTTCGGGCAATCCCGGGACTGGCTACTGCCAGCAATTCTGGTGTGCATTGCAGCCATCGCACAGGGGGCCCAGCAGCCGGCGCCGCAAGAGGTCGCGGATCTGATCGTTCTTGACGCTCGGATTCACACAATGGATGCCACTGATTCGGTGCATACGGCGATCGCGTGCCGCGGCGATCGCATTCTGGCAGTCGGCAGCAACGCAGAGATTCAGCGACTGCAGGGTGCAGGCACAAAGGTGATCGAGGCAGCCGGGCGGACCGTCGTCCCGGGCTTCAATGACTCGCACGTGCATTTTCTGGCTGGCGGGCAGCAATTGTCTGCAGTGCAGCTGAGGGACGCCAAAAGCCCTGACGAATTCGTATCCCGGCTGCGTGAGTATGCGGCAACGATTCCGGCGGGGCAATGGATCACGGGAGGGGACTGGGATCATGAAAACTGGTCGTCGGGTGAACTACCGGATCGCAGCTGGATTGACGCGGTTACGGCCGAACATCCGGTTCTGATCAGCCGGCTTGATGGGCATATGGCATTGGCAAACAGTCGCGCGCTGCAGCTGGGGGCCGTCACAAAGGAAACGGCTGACCCGGATGGAGGATTGATCGTCCGGAACGCTGGTACCGGAGAACCTACCGGAATTCTGAAAGACGCAGCGATGTCGCTGGTATCTCGTAAGATACCAGCGGCATCCGTTGAGGCTAAACTGCGGGCGGCTCAGGCGGCGACGGACTATGCGGCATCTCTGGGCGTTACCAGTGTCCAGGACATGTCGGGAGCGGCAGATGTTGACATATTTTCAGAGCTGCAGCGGCAGGGAAATCTGAAGACACGAATCTATGCATTTGCTCCTTTGCCAGCGTGGCAGACATCCGCAGATCGTGGTTTGCAGGCTGCGAAGGGCGATGTCTGGATCCGCGAGGGAGGATTGAAGGGCTTTGCCGACGGCAGTCTGGGCTCTACAACAGCATTATTTTTCGAGCCCTATCTGGACGATCCGAGGACAGTCGGCTTACCGGGTGATGAAATGTTTCCGGACGGTGTGATGCTGCAGCGAATCCAGGGAGCGGATCGAGCTGGTTTGCAGGTTGCGGTGCATGCGACCGGTGATCGGGCCAACGACCAGATGCTGACGATTTTCGATCGAGTTTCGCGCATCAATGGTGCGAAGGAGCGACGATTCCGAATTGAGCATGCGCAGCATCTGCGTCTGCAGGACGTCTCACGATTTGCGGACACAGGCGTGATCGCATCGATGCAGCCGATGCACTGTGCTGACGATGGCCGATGGGCCTTAAAACGAATCGGTCCTGAGCGTGCCAGAGGAACCTATGCTTTTCGTTCGTTGCTGGATGCCGGGGTGATACTGGCCTTTGGTTCGGACTGGAACGTGGCGACACTGGATCCATTACAGGGCGTGGCGGCCGCAGTCACTCGGCAGACAACCGATGGTCAGAATCCGGACGGCTGGGTGCCGGAGCAGAAGATCAGTGTGACGGAAGCGATTCGTGCCTGGACGGTGGGTTCGGCAACAGCAGAGTTCGCTGAGACGTACAAGGGACGTCTGCAGCGAGGCATGCTGGCTGACATGGTGATTCTGTCCACAGATATCTTCTCGGTCCCTGCCGAGCAGCTCTGGCGGGCTCAGGTGTTAACCACAATCGTGGGTGGCAGGGTGGTGTATGAGCGTGCGGTGAAAAGCCCGTAGAAGTGCTGACAGCGTAAACGGACGGGAAAGAACGCCGGAGTTGGCAGACCTGGAATGTGAACGCCGAGAACTTTCCCGCCGTACAGGGTTCACCGAGACGGCTCAATTCACCGGTGCTGCCATGCAATCCCGCGGCATGATTTCCCCGAGTGGATCTTCGAAGTCAGGGTCATCCTCCAGGGATTCCCGGAATTCTCGACCGCTTTCGCAGGAAAACCGATCTTCACGCCTGATTCTCCGCTGCCGCATGTAGTCACTGCTGCTGCCTTCCGCATCGACACGTTCCAGATCCTTCAACGCCTCGGTGAGGGAAAACCCCTGCTTGCGCAGGATACCAAGTAGCTCGTCCCAATCCTTCTTCTTTGGTGAGGCATTCCAATCCTCCAGAGATCCGGGCACCATCGCAAAATTGAGCATAGTGAATTTGTACTGACGCGCGATATCGTGAATGAGTTGATAATGTTCCGCGTTGTAACATGATGCACTCGCGCCCTCATTCAGCAGCACGCTCGCAAACCGATACTGAGACCGATGTACAGCAATCAGCAGCGGAGTGTGCCCGGTCTCATCAGCCATGTTGAGATCGACACCGTACCTACAAATAGCTTTCATCACATCTTCTGTATGAGTGGCATTTCCGGGAACAAGGTAAAGGAACTCGTGCAGCAGGTCCCGTTTCACTATCGGCTGCATCAACTGTCTTTTAGGTGAAACTTGGAGCAGCAGCATAATCCATTTGCTTGAGGTAGCATTCTTGACGGCCATGAAAAAAACCGAATCACCTGTGTCAAAAGGGAACAACCTCTCGACCGGAGCATCGTCTCTCGGTATGCTGACGGACACATCGGGATCGGCCCCGCTCCTCAGGAGGAATTCGAAAATGGCGAACTGACGAGACAGGTAGGCCCAGAACAGTGGCGTGACACCGTTTTTCCCCTGAGCATTGATGATTGTCTTATCACTGCACAGTTTCTGAACAGCGATGAGATCACCGGCAGTAATAGCTTGGCAAAGTGCCACGTGTCCTTTTTCCTGAAAGTACACCTCGGGCCTCTGCAAAAACTCCTGAACCTCCGCACGAATAGGAGGAATCTCCGAATCCTCATCGCCGCCGGATACACACGACACATGGGAGTTGGAAAAGGCGAACAGAATGCCCCCGAGAACCGAAACGACGGTTCTCAGGGACGCTCGCTTAGTCATGAACTCAGACATCTGAATTCCTCTTAACGCTTCAAACCAACAACGGACCCCAACATCCACAACTACTAGACTTCACTTACCCGGATCTTCCATGCCGAAAACGTCAAAAATCTTTCGGATGCCTGGAACGAATTCCTTTTCCACCATCAAACCCCATTCTACTGCGTAGATCCCATGATGCGGGGCCATTTTCTGCAAAGCGAATCCAGAATCAATAGTTCTTGCCAGCCAGATTGAAAAGCGAACTTGCCAGACTTTGTATGGTTCAAGGGCAAATCGCCGCGGGAATGCCTTGATATCAGCGACGATTCCGGGAAAACCAGCTTCGATGTCACGGTCAAGTGGAGATCTCAATCGCACGTGTTTGCCAATGGCACTTGGAATGAAACTCATCGGCTCCGACAGCTTGATGGTCTCATGTATGAATGTCAACGGATCGTACGCCGTGCTGAATGAAGTGATGACACCACTGCCGGTCAATTCAGTCTCGTACCGACCAAAGGCACCATCTGTTACTGAAGTTGCTGGGAGCAAAAGACCAGCCTTCCGTTCAGTGATTGTATTTCGATGCAGTCCTGCTGCATTAAAAACGTTTGCTGGAATTGTAAGGTACGAGGAGGCAACACTCGCCGCACTTGCCAATCCACCTCCGAGTGAATGTCCAGTCGCACGTAAACGATTATTTTTTGACAAGAACTTCAATCCCAATTC
>CAXBSH010000071.1:0-18307 GCA_963977705.1 uncultured Planctomycetaceae bacterium | reverse complement strand
CCGCCAAGGGGCCCCTGCGGCATCCACACCGAACTGGTGCTCGGTGGTTGTAGCATGGGCTTCAGCCCGTGTCGTTACCCATAAAAATGCAATGTTTGTGATGCCGCTCCGCTGCTGCGGAAGAGGAAATCCATGATTTTCGGCTGGGGTTTTCCTTGGGCGTTGCCCAAGGCTACGTTGACTATGGCCGTTGGCCAAATTGTAGTGTGGGTTGCGGTGCCTTTTTCCTTGGGCGTTGCCCAAGGCTACGTTGACTATGGCCGTTGGCCAAATTGTGGTGTGGGTTGCGGTGCCTTTTTTCCTTGGGCGTTGCCCAAGGCTACGTTGACTATGGCCGTTGGCCAGTTGTGGTTTGGGGGCGCCCCAGACCCAGGGCTGCGCCCTGGGCTATCGGCAAACGACCCTTCAGGTCTGAATCGGAAAAATACGGACGGCACAAACCAAATACACGCCGCAACGGACTCGTGACCGATGGGTTTCGTGGGTAATGACAAGGCTTCAGCCCGTGTCGTCCACCGCGTTCAAGCCCCGTACAGGGCCGAGCCGTCAGCGTAAGCTGACGGGTGTTGCTTTTTGTGTCTGAGCGGTTGTGTTGTTCCTGGCACGGAGTCAGTCTTCAGTGCGTTTTTCGCCAATCCCATCAAACAGCAATCTGCAGCTGCGCACAGGATTTTTCGTTGATCCGATTTTCGTATGGATGGTGGTCGCGTTAAGCGGTGGAATCGCTACAACTGTAAATGTGTGGCAATATTTACCACCCTACGTATATTTTCTATTCCGTCCCTTTGACATTCGTCGGGCGACGTGATGGAATCCGAAACTGTGGAAACTGGACGTGACAATTCCAGGTGATGCTGTCAACGTGATATGCATGAACTCCGGTTTCCGGATCGCTGGTCGAAAAAAGGGGGACGTTCCGATGAACAGATTTCTGAAATCCACTGGTGTGCTGTGTACCGCATTCGCAATGGCTCTGGGGCTGAATCTGTCGGCTGCCGACGACAAAACGCCGGCTACCGGCAAGTCGGTTCCGGCTGAGGCCAAATCGGCAGCCTCGGCCGATACTAGCGCAAAGCAGCCGGCTGCAGAAAAGAAGCCGGCTGCAGAAAAGAAGTCGGCTGCAGAGAAGAAGCCGGCTGCAGAGAAGAAGTCGACTGTGAAAAAGTCGTCAGACAGCAAGCCGGCATCGAAGAAGCCGACACAGAAGAAATCGGCTGCCACAAAGAAGCCGTCTACAGCGAAGCAGCCGTCAACAGCGAAAAAGACGCCTGCGGCATCCAAAGCGACGTCGTCCAAAAAGCCGGCAGCGTCGCAGAAGTCCACAACTGCGAAGAAGCCAGCGGCGGCAAAAGGTTCTGATTCAGCAAAGAAACCTGTGGCTGAAAAGAAGTCCTCCGGTGCGGCGAAGAAGCCGTCGGCTGGGAAGGCGGCTGCTGCCGCAGCTGGTTCCGGCAAGTCCGTGGCTGCTGCGTCAAAAAGCTGAGGTATTGAGCGATCGGCAGGCTTTTCCCGACAACCTCTCGCAGACCGCGAGGGGTTTGTTGTTTTTCCGGTGTTTGTCCTGAATGGCAATCAGGACGACTGCAGCGGAGACAGCGATTGTGACGATAGGGAGCAGGTAGCGGGTGGCAGCAGAGGACAGGCAGTGGCAGACATGATGTCCGGGACAGATGGTCGCCTCGGAATTCCCGCCCGGCACCAGATCTCTGAAACCCCTGTGTTTTTCTTCCATCCAGGCCCCGTTTCACGGCCCAAACGGACTTTTGTCCTCGGCGTCAGATATGACCGATCCAGTACAGCAGGTTCAGGAACTGAAAGAGCGTCTGGCTCGTCTCGAAGAGGAGCTGATGCGTGCGCAAAGGCTCAGTTCGGTCGGGGCTCTGGCTTCGTCGATCACTCATGAATTCAACAATATCCTGACGACTGTAATCAACTACGCGAAGATGGGTTTGCGTCATCCGGACGAAGCCACTCGCACCAAGGCACTGGATCGGATCCTGACGGCATCTCAGCGGGCAGCCAAGATTACGACCGGGATGCTGTCATACGCTCGCAGTACTTCCAGCCGGATTGAGCCTCAGGATTTGAAGCGACTGCTTGAGGACGTGCTGGTGCTGGTGCAGAAGGATCTGCAGATGCATCGGATTTCTGTGGATCTGCAGGCGGCGGACAACGTGTGGGCGCTGGCAAATTCCAGCCAGATCCAGCAGCTGCTGATGAATCTGATTGTGAATGCGCGGCAGGCCATGAAGGAAGCTGGTCGACTGCGGCTGATCGTGCGTGATAATCCTGACGAGGGTTGGGCCGAGCTGGTGGTTTCGGACAATGGCTGCGGGATTCCTCAGGACAAACTGCCTCGGATTTTTGAGTCGTTCTACACCACAAAAGCTCCGGATGAACGGGGTCAGGGTGGTACGGGTCTGGGTCTGGCGGTGTGTCTGAAGATCGTGGAGTCACATCACGGCAGGATTCGGGTTGAGAGTGAGGTGGGTCGAGGCACGACCTTTACTCTGCGACTGCCGCGCAGTGAATCGCCGGCCGGTTTTCTTTCGTCTGCTGCGCCAGTCCAGGCTGGTTCCCGCTGACCGCAGGTCATTGATCCGCGGAATCAGTCCTTAGGCAATCGCCCTTTGTTGAAAGCCAGTCGTGCGCAGCCGGCTGCACCGATGAACCCGGCGTCGCCACCCAGTGAAGCCCAGTCAATGGTGATTTTTTCGGCGAGTGTGGGGAATGTCCGCGTCCGGAACTCCTGACGGACTCGCTGCATGAATTCCCGTCCTACCAGCGTTGTATCACGTCCGAATGTCATGGCCCCGCCCAGCAGGACCATTTCGGGGTCGATGACGTGAGCGCAGGAAGTGATGGTGGCGCCCAGATACTGCGCCATTTCCATGATCAGTTCCAGTGACAGGTGATCGCCGTGTTCGGCTTCTTCCGCGATCAGCAGTGGAGTCAGGGTCTGGCCTGACTGCAGCCGGCGACTGACGGACGTGACTGCTCCGGCTTCCAGTTGTTCGTTGAAGCGGCGGAGCAGAGCTGTGGCGCTGACGTAGGCTTCTGCGGTGCCGTACTGCCCTGTGTTGCAGTAACGACCGTCGTGCATCTCAAGAATCACATGACCCAGCTCACCGCCGTGAGAATGTCGGCCTTCGATGATGTGGTCATCGACGATGAGTCCACCGCCGAGGCCTGTACCGAGAGTGTAGAAGGCGAGGCTTTGTGCATGTTTTGCCTGCCCGGCCCAGTATTCTCCGTAAGCGGCCGCATTGGCATCGTTCTGCAGAATGGTGGGCAGTTGCAGTGCGTGGGCGATGCGGGCGCGAATCGGGAATTGATTCCAGCCAGGCAGGTTGGTGGGTTCCAGCAGCATGCCGGAGGGAATATCCATGGTGCCGGGACTGGCCAGTCCCACTGCGGTGAGCTGTTCGCGGGTTGCCCCGGCAGTCTGCAGTGCCCTGTGTGCCGCCAGTACCATCTGGCTGATGCCGTGATCCGGGCCGTGTTGTGATTCAGTGGGAACGCTGCTGAAGCCGAGTGGGACGCCATCGTCATTGACGACACCGGCTTTGATGTTGGTGCCACCCAGATCGATTCCGAGGAACAGTCTGTTCTGCTGAGTTGCATTCATGACAGAGCCTGAATTCGCGGAGGTTGATCGAGTTTCAGCCAGCAGGACATTCGGGTGCGGGGCACGGGAGGAGTTTCCAGCACGACAGATCTGATCGTACCTGTGCCGGCGCAGGCGGTGCAAGCAGGGTTTTTGGAGAGTTCCTGAGTTTCTGTGGGGCAGTTGGCTGTGTGCTTCTCAGGTTTGGTGTCATGCGGGGATCCGGATTTGGCCGGGGGTTAGCCGGGGAAGAGCGGGAAAAAGTGGGTGTTTTTTGTGATCAGTGAGAGTTGGGCCGGCTGTGGCTGGGGGTTGGAATCGCTGCCGGTGGTTGTGCTGCGGACGGTTGCTGCTCAAATCCCGCCCTCGATTCTCCCGATTCTCTCCGATTTTTGTTATGATTCTATTGAGATGGCGCAGGCGTTTTCTGACGTCTGAGCGGATTTGCTGACAGTTCACTGCCCGCAGAAGTGCTGAAAACCATGGATCTGAGCGTCCGACTGAACAGGTTGCATCTGAAAAACCCGATTCTCGTGGCTTCGGGAACCTTTGGTTATGCGCGAGAAATGTCGGCGTTCGTGGACTTTGATAAGCTGGGCGGAATTATTCCGAAGACCGTGACTCCGGCGCCCCGTCCCGGCAACCCTCCGCCGCGAACCGTCGAAACTGCCAGTGGCATGCTGAATTCCATCGGTCTGGACAACGACGGGTTTGATCAGTTTGTGGCAGAGAAACTGCCATGGCTGCTCAGTCTTGGCACTGCCATCATTGTGAATATTGCGGGGAAGTGCATGGACGATTTCCCGCGGATGGCGGAAGTTCTTGAGACGGTTCCCGGGGTGGCGGCGATCGAACTGAACATCTCCTGTCCGAATGTTTCCGGGGGAGTGGATTTCGGGACGGATCCGGAGCTGGCTGGTCAGGTGGTGCGATCTGTCCGGCAGTCGTGCAGTCTGCCGGTGCTGGCCAAGCTGACTCCCAATGTCACCAGTGTTGTTCCGATTGCTCAGGCAGCAGCTGATGCGGGGGCTGATGCGGTATCACTGGTGAACACGTTTCAGGGGATGGCGATAGACTGGCGGCGACGGCGACCGGTGCTGGGTAATGTGCTCGGTGGCTTAAGTGGCCCTGCCATCAAGCCGCTGGCGTTACGGATTGTCTGGCAGGTGCGGCGTGCCGTGCAGGTACCGATTATCGGCATCGGCGGGATCCAGTCGCTGGACGACGTGATGGAATTTCTGGTGGCGGGCGCGTCTGCGGTGCAGATTGGCACAGCGAACTTCTACAATCCGGGGCTGGCCAATCAGCTGATCACTGAACTGCCCGAGGCGATTCGGTCGCTGGGGGCTGAGGGGTTATCGGACATCATCGGCTGCCTGCATACTCAAAACACTTCGAAATGATTCTGGTACATCCATGAAAGTTCTATCCGGTATCCAGCCCACGGGTCGTTTTCACTGGGGCAACTACTTTGGTGCAATCCGCCAGTACATTGCTCTGCAGGGCCAGGAGCAGTCCTTTTTTTTCATTGCCGACTTTCATGCGCTGACAACGATTCGGGATCGTGATCAGCTGCGTCAGAACATTCGTGATGCGGCGATGGATCTTCTGGCGCTGGGACTGGATCCTGAAAAGGCCTGTCTGTTTCGGCAGTCGGATGTGCCGGAAGTCACAGAGCTGACCTGGCTGCTGATGACGATTACTCAGATGCATCTCCTGGAGAAGTGTCACGCTTACAAGGACAAGAAGGCGAAGGGGTTGGCGGCGGACGCCGGGCTGTTCACCTATCCGGTACTGATGGCGGCCGACATTCTGGCCTACGACAGTACTCATGTGCCGGTTGGCGCCGACCAGATCCAGCATGTTGAAGTGGCGCGGGATCTGGCGCAGCGATTCAACACGATTTACGGAGATACGCTGCAGCTGCCTGAGGCAATGGTGTTGCCGGAATCGGCAAAGGTCCCGGGTCTGGATGGTGAAAAGATGTCGAAGAGTTACGGCAACACGATCCCGATCTTTGAGACTCCGAAGAAGCTGCGTAAGCTGATCATGGGAATTCGTACGGATTCGGCTGCGATGGAGGACGTGAAGAACGCTGATGCGTGCACGGTCTTCCAGCTGTATCGGTTGTTTGCGGACGAGTCGCGTCAGGCGGCATTGCGGCAGCGGTATGAGGCCGGGGGCATGGGTTATGGTGAGGCCAAGGAGCAGCTGTATCAGGCGGCCATGGAAACCTTTGGTCGGGCCTTTGAGCGTCGTGCTGAGCTGGAAGCCAATCCGGATCAGCTGGAAGAGATTCTGCGACAGGGAGCCCGCAAAGCGCGAGCGCGGGCGCAGCAGGTTGTGGCTCGAGTACGAGCAGCCTGTGGTCTGACTGCCCAGCCTGCTCTGTGATCAGCCGGCACTATCGGGTGCGTCATAGAAGAAGTTGGACATCAGGTGTTCTGCGCAGAACAGCAGCAGCAGCAGACCCAGCAGCAGCGGCAGAATCTCGACCCCCAGTCGTCCTGTGCGCTGGATGGCCACAAGTTGTTCCGGGTCGTGAATGACGACTGCTCGGCGTTCGCCGGTCAGGGCCTGTAGTTCGTCATCCGTGATTTTTGTCAGATCTGTTTCTTCATCGCGAAAGTTGACTGCGAATGCCGCATCGAAGCCTGTGGCGACATCCAGTGCCTGCAGCAGGTAGTGTCCCGGTTCTTCAGCATCGGTGAGCAGGATTTCTGAGGTTTCGGGATCCAGTTGTCCGCGAGTCTGTCGCAGGCCTGGCCGTCGCAGCAGGTACTGCTGAAACCTGCGATTTTCGGGGATGACAAGACTGACGGGTTGTCCGGCTGTGTAATTGCAGCGAGTGTCGGAAGCGTTGGTCAGGTGCTGCAGCAGGCTGTCGGCCAGCACCAGAAAGCTCCAGCTGGCGGGCAGATTATTCCAGAGGTTGCCACCATCGGTCAGGTTATCCATGGCTGAGGTGAACAGGACGCAGCGTCCTTTGCCAACAGTTCGTTCCAGCAGTGCTGCTCGATCAGCCGGGCCGGTGAACTGCATCAGGACGCGGGCTGCGGGATCTGTTTCCACAGCCCAGCAGCGATCGAACGCAACGGCTGCCAGTTCGGTTCGCAGGTTGTCATCCTGCAGAAACATGCGCGAGACACCGTTTTGTTCGGTCAGATTGAGATAGCCGGGTGTGTCGAGGTATTTGACGATGGTGAGCGGGACTGCGGGCAGCAGGCTGCGCGCGGTGGGGGTGGACCAGAGGGCCGGCTGAATACGGGCAGAACCGGCGACGATGAAAACACCACCTCCGGATTCGGAATACTTTCGCAGGGCATTCCACAGGGTTTCATCGGGCCGCCCTGGGTTCAGCAGCATGACGGCGTCGTAGTCTGAGAAGTTCAGTTCTGCCGCCGCTGCCGTCGCTGCGACCTGACATTCACACTGTCGGATCCCGGCTCGTTCCAGCTCTTCAGGCTGCAGTGCGTTTTTCAGGTAGAGTGTTTCTTCGGTGCGATCGGCCATCAGCAGGACTTTGGGCGCTGGTCGGACGGCACAGGTGAAGCTGCGGACGTTGTCATCCATCAGCGGATCTTCGGCTGCCAGTCGGACACTGCCTTCGACCCACGCAGTATTGGGCGGGATGCGAATGGCCAGCTGGACGCGGCTGGCAGTGCCGTCAAGTCGCACACTGGCGGGGGGGGCTGCGGGTGTTTCGCGGCCGCCGGGGTCAATGATGGAGGCTTCCAGTCTGGCGGCTGCGGGCAGTCCACTGGTGGAACGCACCGTCAGATTCAGCAGCAGATCGCGACCACTGACAATGGATTGTTCGGAAATTCGCAGGTCAGCAAGTCCGGCGTTGACTGGTTGCGGCACTGAGACATCCACGAGGTAGATATTGAGCCAGTCCAGTTCCTGCAGCAGTTCCGTGATCTGTGATTCGTCCGGTAGTTGCCACGCAGTTTTCGAGAAGTCGGTGAACACGTAGATTTCGCGTACGTACTGATCAGCAGAACCACCCAATCCGGCTTCCTGCTGGGTCCGTTGGCGATCTTCCTGCTGTGATTCGACGGCCAGTCGCAACTGCCGGTTCAGTCGTGCCGGAACAGCGGTCACTTCCAGTGATTCCAGTCGAGTGGCGACGCTGCCGGTGTCGGACTGGAAGATGACTTCATCGTCGGCCTGGGTACTGAGAATTGCTGAGCGACTGCCGGCGGGGAATTGTTCCAGTTGTCGTCGACACAGCTGCCCGGAGTATTCGAGGCGGGTGATATTCTCCTGTCGGTACTTCATGCTGATGCTGTTGTCGATGAGGAAGACGGCAGCAACGGGAATATCTTCAGATCCTTCGCTGGCCGGTGACAGCAGCTCCGCTCGAACTCGCAGTCCCCACGGAATCCCAGTCAGCAGCAGGCTGGCCAGCAGACCACCCAACAGGCAGAAGACGCGACGGCGTCCCTGTCGCTGCAGCAGTCCGGCGGATCCGCCCTGGTTTGCTGAGTCACGGCGATTGAGCCAGTGATAGCTGCCGCAGGCCAGTCCGACAGCGATTGCGGCGCCGGCCCATTCCCACCAGCGGAGGCTGTAGTTGGCGGCGGGCAGCGAGGGGCGTGCAAAGAGCAGGACAAGAATCACGATCAGCAGCGTGCGCAGGACCAGCAGCAGGATCTGTCGCAGCCGCATCCGGCGACTGTTGGCCGTACGTCGAACCTTGAGCAGTCTGAGCGCAGGAAACTCGATCCGTTTCGGACGAGCTTTCATGGTCAGATGCAGAATCAGCGGGACAGCGGCAAGCAGCAGTCCTGCAAGAATTGTGGAATTGATGAGCGTCATGCGGTTCCGTTCTGGTGACGTTGGAGCCGTCAGCGGGGATCTTCAGCATTCGGACGCTGTTTTGCAAGAAAAGGGGCTGCTGAGCTGTGAGTTTCCGTGCTGCCGCACGCTTTCCGATTGATTCAGAGGTCTGAGCTGCAGATAATTCCAGCGGAACGCTGTTCCATCATCCGGTCTCCGTGGCCTCTATTGTGAAATACCTGCCGTGTCTGGTGCTCATTCGGTTTCTCTGCTGCGGATGATGCTGGGCTGTCTGTTGTGGACGCTGCCTGTGGCATGGGGCGCGTATGCGGCGGTGCAGCAGTCCAACGGCACAGGCTCAGTGGTTGAACTGTTCCGTCAGCTGGGGCGCTGGAGCGGCGGAGCAATGGTCCAGTACCAGGGGGTTTCTGAGATTCCGCTGCTGCTGGCTGCCAATGACCCCGTCTTCATTTCTGATGCTGCCGGCAGGGTACGGCAGGTTGGCAAGGTGCGCACGGCAGGTGGGTATCTGTTTGATCCCGCTGCGACTCGACAGTCCCTCGTGCTGCTGGATGACGCTGTGGTGAATGGTCTGTGCCCTGACGGCTTTGAACTGCACTATTACTCCACCCCGACCTCACTGGACTGGGTGGCAGCAACGCTGCTGCCGGAAAGTCGTCGGGCAGAGATCGTGACGATTCTGGCTCGAGAATGGGAGCAGCATGGGCCGGCCCTGACAGCTCGGTTGCAGCCCGTGCTGCGGGATGCCATGGGACAGATGGCGCGGGCGGTGGAATCACAATTACCGGCCGTACTGGAAAAGCACCGCGAGCAGATTTCACGGATTGCCGAGTCCTACCAGGAAGAGGTGGTGAAGCAGAAAATTGTGCCGCTGGTGCGGTCGCAGATCCTGCCGATCATCGAGCGTGAAATGCGGCCTGTTGCTCTTGATATCGGACGCGAGTTATGGGATCGGGTTTCACTGTGGTCTTTCACATGGCGATATCTGTATGACGTCTCGCCCCTTCCAGAACGCAATGCGGTGAGAAAAGAGTTTGAGCGGTTTCTGGTTGAAGAGATACGGCCGGCAATGGAAACGCGGGTCGATGACTTCGTGGCTGCCACCGAGCGGATTGTGCGGGCCATCAGCCAGAATCCTGAGGTTCGGGAAGTCATTCGGGAAAGTCTGCATTCGTCCACCACAGACAGTCAGATCCAGGAGCTGACATGGTCTGTGTTTCGGGACGCATTCCTGATGAATGCGGCGGTGCATCAGGAACTGAAAGAGTCATTTGGCAGCGCAGATGCTCAGGCGGCATTCCGGATGGCCAGTGTGGCGTTTGAACCGGCGGTCCGGGATATCGGCGATGCGATTTTCGGCAATCGCGATGACGGGATCAGTGCCGAGTTTTCGCGGGTGATGCGGCTGCAGATTCTGCTCAAGGATCGGCGCTGGTTGCACGTCGTCCCGGTGACTGGGGGCCGTGCGAATCGTGGGGCATTGACAATTCGCCCTGGAGTGGAGCGGCGCGAGTTTCCGCTGGAATTTGAGGGCCGACAGCAGAGCCCACTGACGCGACCAGAGCCGCAAGTTCCCTGAGCGTCTGTCACTGGTGCTGTTTCGCTGCTAAATTCGGGAACTTTTGGTCCGAAATTGGATTGTTTATAGATATTTTCGATGAGTGTGGGGGATCATATCGCAATTGGAAGGCTTGGCTGCTCGAACAGTAGGAATCTGTTCTTTTGTTCAGTTTTGGATCCAGGCGTTGGGATTGTTGTGGGCAGCGGTTTTGGGGTTTTGGGCGTGGCGAACGGTCTGAAACAGGCTGTTTTGACCGTTTTAGGGCTTAAAGACGGCTAAGTTTGAACGATTTGCCGGTATTGCGGCGGAAGTTTCAAAAAAGCCTTGGAAATCAAGCCGTGCATTTTGGCCATGGCGGACGGTCAGCCTAGAACATCCGCTGGAATGTACGTTTTTTTCGACGTCGGGGTCTTTTTCCAGTCGCAGTGCCTCTTGTTGTGAGAAATGGTTGTGAGCCAGTTCTTTTCGCCACGAGAAGTAGCCGTAGCCATAGGTGTCAGCGAGTCTTCGCTGAAGCGCTGGGTGGACAAGGGCTTGATTCAGGCATCGAAGACCGGGGGTGGCCATCGCCGGTTGCTGCTGGATTCCGTGTTGCGATATGTTCGCGACGAGAAGATGTCTCTGGCCAATCCGGAAGCGATTGGATTGCCTCCGGGTACCGGGGCTGGGGCCTTTTCCGAGCAGGGTGCTGCCGGCGAGTTCATGCGAGCGATGACAACCGGCGACGAGATGACGGCACGGCGTGTCATTCTGGATCTCTACATCAGAGGGATGGGTGTTTCGCGGATTTGTGATCAGATCATGGGGCCGGCGTTTCACCGTATTGGTGACATGTGGCAGTGTGGTGAAGTAGAGGTCTATCAGGAGCGTCGGGCCTGCGAAACCTGTCTGCGAGTTCTGCACGAGTTGCGGAATGCTGTGGGTGCTGGTCCCGAAAATGGACCTTTGGCGCTGGGTGGGACTCTGGACGGCGACCCGTACACTTTGGCGGTCAGTATGGCAGAACTGGTCCTGCGGGACTGCGGCTGGCGTGCTGTTTCTTTGGGGCACATGTTACCCTTTGAGACGCTGCGTCGGGCGATAGAGATTGACCGACCGTCCTTGATGTGGGTCAGTGTTTCGACAATTCGCAACGTGGACCGATTCATCGCCAGTTTCAATACTCTGTTTGACACTGCAACGGCATTTGGGTGTGCGCTTGTGGTGGGCGGTCAGGGGATGACCGGAGAGGTGCGTCGGATGCTGCGGTTCACAACGTTTTGTGACAACTTCATGCATCTCGAAGCTTTTGCTCGCACGATCCGTCCGCGGATCTGATTTTGCTGCTCTGAGCGGTCTGACGGCTTATTGAGCACTAATTCCTGCGGAATCCTTGTTTCTGTGGATTGGCGACAGCCTGAACAGCGGGCGTGTCTATACTAGGGCGCAAAGCGACTGCCTATTTTCCGAATCAGGCTGCAAGCCTGCTTGCCCGCGTGGATCCGCCAATGACAACGACCTGTGCGTACGATGCTATTCTTGTGCTTTCCTTTGGTGGACCGGAAAAGCGCGAGGACGTGATTCCGTTTCTGGAAAACGTGCTGCGAGGCAAACCAGTGCCTCGCGAGCGTCTGCTGGAGGTAGCTGAGCACTACTATCACTACGACGGGGTCAGCCCGATTAATCAGCAGTGCCGGGAGCTGATCACGGCTCTGCAGCAGGAGCTGACTGCTGCCGGTATTCAACTGCCGATTTACTGGGGCAATCGGAACTGGCATCCGCTGCTCCCCGAGACATTGCAGCAGATGCATCGGGACGGTGTGCGTAAGGTGTTGACTTACGTAACCAGTGGGTTCAGCTGTTATTCGGGTTGTCGCCAGTATCGCGAGAATATTCTGGCTGCGCTGGAGGATCCGGCCCTGGCCGGGATGGAAGTGCACAAGATCCGAGTCTTTTATAATCATCCGGATTTCATTGATGTGTTGTCTGAGTCTGTGGGTGCTGCGGTGCGTCAGGCTGCCGCCGGCGGTCAGGCTCCGGCTGTCGCCTTCACGGCTCACAGCATTCCGATGGGGATGGCCAACACATCAGATTATCAGCGACAATTGGGAGAGAGTTGTCGGTTAACTGCCGAGCGTCTTTCTCTGGGTGCCGAGCAGTATCGGCTGGTGTATCAGAGTCGCAGTGGTCGGCCTGAGGATCCGTGGCTGGAGCCTGATATTCTGGATTACATCCGTGAACTGCATGCTGCTGGAGTGCGGAGCGTTGTTATTTCGCCGGTTGGTTTTCTTTCTGATCACATGGAAGTGCTGTACGACCTTGACGACGCGGCCCGACATCTGTGTGATGAACTGGGGATGACGATGGTCCGCGCAGCGACTCCAGGGACACATCCGCAGTTCATCCAGATGATTCGCAAGCTGATTGCAGAGCGTCTGAGCGGTGCGCAGCGGGAATGCATCGGGCTGTATCCGGCCAACCACGATGTTTGTCCGACAGACTGCTGCCCTGCTCCTCAGCGGCCCGGCCGACCGGCCGCGGCTGGTCGACCTGCCTGACTGGTCTCAGAGGCTTACAGCCGGTTTGTTCGAGCGGGAGCGACTGCAGTGCGGGTCTTCGTCGACGGCTCGGCTGCGTTCCTGCCTTCAACCTGATTCTGCAGTGAGCGGGCCAGTTGTGCGGGAGCCGTTCTTTGTGCCGTGGGGGCGGTGCGGCGAGCCTGTTCGGCCCACGTCAGGGCTTCGTTCGGCTGGCCGTTTGCCTGCAGGGTTTCGGCCAGCAGCGACAGCAGTTTCCAGTCCCGAAATTCGGACAATTCGCACGCTTTTCTGGCAGCGAGGACGGCCTGTGCCGAATCTTTGAGGGCTGGATCAGGGCAGCGGAGCAACTGGCGAGCGTAGTGTTCCCATGCCTGTGGATCACCGGGTTTCAGTGCCAGCACCTGTTCCAGATCTCGGCGTGCATCCGAGTGCTGACCAAGCGCGGTGCGGGCCTGTGCCCGACTGTTCCATGCGCGATCGAGGCCGGGACGCAGTTCAATGGTTCTGGTCCATGCGTCAGCAGCTTCCGCGAGCCGATTCAGGCGATAGAGTGCCAGTCCTCGGTTGTACCAACCGATGGCGTGATCGGGTTTCAGCTGCAGGGCCGCATCATAGAGCACCAGTGCGGCAACGGGGCGTCCGTCAGCGACTTCCAGATCGGCGAGATCGAACAGACAGTTGATGTTAGTGGCATCAAGTCGCAGGCTGCGTTCGAGGTCACGGCGGGCTACATCGCGTTGTCCCATACGACCTCTGGCCAGTCCTCGCAGATGCCACGCTTCGGCAGACAGTGGCTGCAGTCTGAGCAGTTGAACGAGGTCGGTTTCTGCAGCATCATTTCTGCCGACTTTCAGCAGCAAGCGGGCGCGTTTGAGCAGCAGCTCAGCATTTTGAGGCTGTTTTTTCAGCAGTACAGAGTAGTCGGCAGATGCTTCACGAAAGTTGCCGCGGGCCAGTTCAAGGTCGGCTCGCGCCAGTCGTGCTTCATCATGGTCCGGAACTTCCTGCAGCAGTCGACTGAGTTCTGCAGACGCCTGCGTGGATCGCTCGGCAGCGAGCAGGCAGCGACAACGGGCCCAGACAACCGCTGTTGAATCCAGTTTTCGTACCTGATCGGATTCCAGATCAGTCAGAGCGGCCGCAGTGTTGCCGGTCTGTGCCTGCCGCATGCCTCGGACCAGGCGGGCGTGACCATTGTCTGGATCATTGAGCAGTACGACATCCGCATCCTCCTCAGCCTCCTGCCACGCCTCAAGTTCCGTCAGGATTTTCAGACGCTGGATTCGAGGTGAGGCTTCTGCGGGGGATATTTCGATCAGCTGATTGAGGATCTGCCGGGCTTCTGTGTTCTGACCGCAGCGAATGAGTGTATCGGCCAGCAGCTGCAGAATTCCGGGTGTTCTTGAATCTTCGGGGATCTGCTGTAACAGGCGGACAGCTTCGTGAGGATGTTCGTTTGCCAGCTGGATTCGGGCAGTCAGCAGCAGTACGTGGGGCTGCTGTCGTTCGTTTTCCGGAAGTTGTTCCAGTGTTGTGAGGGCTTTGGAAAGCTGGCCCTGTTCGAGCAGCAGCTCAGCGTGCTGAATCTGCAGTGTGGTGGAGAGTGCGGCCGGGCAGGCTGTGATGGCGCGATCGAGCAGTTCCTGCTGCGCGGCTGTACCTCCGGTCTGACCGGCTGCGGCAATCAGTCGCAGCAGAATCTGTTCGGTGGCCTGCGGGAACAGATCCGGGTGCAGGTATTCTGCATCGGCTTCTGGTTCGCGCTGCAGCTGTGTCAACAGATCGGCTCGCAGTCGTCGGACGTCACTGCTTACGGCGGGCAACAGCAGCAGCTGATCGACGTCCTGCAGGGCAGCCACGGGATTCTCCAGCGACTTCAGAACGCTGGCTCGCAGCATCAGGGCGGGGGCATGTTCCGGAGTTGTGGCCAGAATGAGATTCAGATCCTGCAGGGCCGCCGTGTCGTCACCGATTTCAGCCTGCAGGCCGGCTCGTTGCAGACGCAGCTCTGCATCCTCATGTCGCTGAGAGAGCAGCCATGTCAATTCTTTCAGGGCTTCCTCTGATCTGCTGAGCTGTTGCAGCAGTTCGGCATGCAGTCGACGAGTTGTTTCATCGTGCGGTCGTTCGGCCAGCAGAATGGTCGTCTGCTGCAGCGCTGTTTCGGGCTGCTTCAGCTGTTCGAGGGCTGTTGCCAGCAGTAGTCTGGCATCGCCGAGTATGGCGGGCTTCAGAGCTGACAGAACAGGATCCTCGATCATGCCAGCGAGGATCCGGGCAGCATCGGAGTGCTGTTCATTTTCCATCAGCAGGCGTGCGGATTCGAGGCGTGCGGCCGGATGTTCCGGGGCCAGTGCAAGCACCTGCAGCAGCAGTCGTTCAGCCTCCGTTCGGTCACCCTGAAGTTTTTCGGTCAGGGCCAGTTCGAACAGCGTTTCTGTATCCTGGGGTGCAAGTTGCAGGGCATGCTGCAGGTCCTTGCGGGCTGCCTCAGGATCGCCTGTGATACGCAGTTGTCTGCCGCGTTCGCGCCAGGCGACCTGCATTTCCGGCTGCAGCTGACAGGCTGCTGCCAGATCAGAGAGGGCGCGTTGCTGATTACCGGCATTGCCCCACGCGCGACCACGCAGCAGCAGAGCCTCGGTATTCAATCGATCGTGCTGCAGCAGTACGGACAGATCCTCGATGGCCTGTTCGGGATGTGATTCAAGCAGCAGGCGAGCTCGTCGCAGGCGAGCTTCCCGATGATCGGGAGCGCGGCGAAGAACAGCATCGAGGTCATGGAGTGCAGCAGAGTCCTGCAGCGACTGCAGCCGGATTTCACTGCGTGCAAACCAGGCAGCGGTGAGTCGTGCGTCAGTTTCGATCGCGCGAGTCAGGGTCTGTTCAGCAGAGATCGGATCATGATCTTTGAGCTGAGCAGTTCCGAGGGCATGCAGTGCCTCGGCCCAGTCAGGCTTCAGTCGCACGGCGGTTTCGAGGGCGATCACAGCCTCTGCCGGGCGGTCCAGAGCCGAGAGGCACAGGCCGCGACCGTAGTGAGCTTCCGCCAGCTCCGGGGCCAGTGCCGTCGCCTGACTCAGTTTCCGGAGTGCTTCGGCATTTCTGCCAGCGCCCCGCAGTTCGGTGCCTTCAGTAACGAGGCTTCCGGCCTGCTTTCGCTGATCCGAACAACCAGTCAGCAGCAGGGCACTGACCAGCAGCAGAACCGGCAGTACGGCTGCGGTGTGTGGCAGACGAGCGGTGGAATGCAGGGAAGCGGGTAGCACCGTAGCAGGCCTGTGTGAAGCAGAATGGACCGGCGATTCGTGGCAGACACTCTTTCGGGAAAAATCGGCACCATTGCTGCAATGCAATTCTTTGGCAGGGGTAATGTCATGGGGAATTCCAGGGACGGTCGGTAGCCGGCCACAGGACTTACCTGCCTTGCCTGACCGCTACTGCGGGAACATTCTCTGTGTTTTGCCCTGCTTTGCCTGTCCGCTGCGAGTGCAGTTTCACGTGGGATTGCCGGCCGGTGCCTGCGTCCTGCTGAAGCCTGGGAAGGAATTCGCCGAAGAATTCAGGCAGGACCTGCCGATCGGGCCTGCCTGCGCCGGACCGTGTCTGTGACAGGTCGGGGCGAGCCCAAAAAGCCACGGGATACAAGGGTACATGGACAACATGAATCTTTTTTCAGATGATCAGATGGCTGTTCTTGGTTGCCTTGCTGCGATTGCGGCGTGCATGCTGATGATGGGTCTGAGCTTTCGGTTCGGGACGGTTAACGAAGTCGTGGGTGAGTCCGATGTGCCGGCTCAGCCGACTGCAGATGATGTTCGCAAATCGACAGAGCGACGCGCTGCCTGATTCTGGATCGGGGATTTGCTTCTGCTATTACAGGGTTTCAGTCATGATGCGGACCAGAAAACTGATGGGTGCGGCTGTGCTGCTGGCGGCGGGCTACGTGGCGGGTGCGTTGACGCAGCCGGCAACGCTTTCTGCCGTCAGCCAGGACGGTAGCAGTAATGATGTGGGGCAGGACGTGCTGAAGGCTTATCACGCCGTCAGCAAGTCTGTGAAGGAACTGAACAGCCTGCTGTCTGCGGGCGGACAGAGCTCGACAGTCACGTCAGGCGTGAACTTCTTCAGTTCGTCGGTAGGGGGCGTGAACGCCGAGCAGGATCTTGAGGAGGGGCGTGGTGTTGACCCCGAAACCTTCGCTGCTCTTTATGCGGATCTGGCCACACCGCAGATTGCTGAGCACATCGATTACGACGAACTGGGTCGTCTGCGGTACAAGAAAAACGTGGTGCGGATTTATTCACGTGAACGGCTGAAGGCGCTGTTCAGCAGGCGTGACCAGCTGGATGTGCGATCTGAAACAGCCAATTGAGGCTTTTGCGGGCCGATTGTGCCGTATCTGCGGAATAGAATGGTGCGACCGAGCCGGATTTTTCCGGCTCGGTCGTTCCTGCGATAGGGTTGTGAGATAGTTTTTTGATGTCGGCCGGAAGTTCTGCTGACTTCCGCACGTTGTTGGCGGTCCACTTTAGCTCGGATCATCAGAATGGCTGCAATCCTGCAACCGCTGGGCCCGGGTCGACAGATTTCTGTTGACCGTGCGGTCGTTCTGATTGGGCGCAGCAACGACTGTGACGTGATCCTTGAAACCAGCACTCGCATCTCGCGAATTCACTGCGCCATTGTGCAGGTCAATAACGAGTACTTCATTCGTGACCTTGGCAGTATGAATGGGGTCTGGTGTGGTGGCGAGCGAGTGCTGCGGGATCTGAAGCTGGAAAACGGTCTGGAAATATCGATTGGCGACCTGCGGTACCTGTTTATTGACAACGCCGTGGCGCAGCGTTCTTCGCCACCGGTTGCTCAGGCTGGTGGACAGATCCCGCCGATTCGCGCTGTGCAGATCCTGCCGGGCAGTGGCGTTTCCCTCGATGAATCTTCAGACGCAGACACCATTCGAGATCAGCGGATGGCAGCACCGTCCAGTGACGCCCGATTCCAGTCGAGCGATCAGGCTGAACAGCTGGACGAAGTTGAGGTGATTGATGACCTTGAGGTCATCGACGACGAGCCGGACATTCGCCTGAAGCCCTGACGCCAGTCGTCGATAAACAACTCGTGGCCGCTTATTTCATCCCCAGTGATCGAACGAGAAACGCGAGTTCGTCGGACGATTCTTCGATGATCTTCGCAGTCGGTTTTCCCGCACCGTGACCGGCTGATGTTTCGATCCGGATGAGCACTGGGGTTGTTCCGGTGTGAGCAGCCTGCAGGCGAGCGGCGAACTTGAAACTGTGCCCGGGCACAACACGGTCGTCAGTATCGGCAGTGGTCACCATGGTGGCCGGGTACCTGGTACCTGGCTTCAGGTTGTGATAGGGGGAGTATTTCAACAGAGCCGGAAACTCCTCGGCGTTGTCTGCACTGCCGTAGTCGTCGGTCCAGAATCGACCGGCTGTGAAGCGGTGGAACCGCAGCATATCCATCACGCCGACCCCTGGCAGGCAGGCACCAAACAGATCCGGACGCTGCGTCATGCAGGCTCCAACCAGCAGTCCGCCATTACTGCGACCCTGAATGGCCAGTCGGGAGCTGCTGGTGTATTTGTATAACAACCAGGCATTAAAGTACTACCCAATAAACAGACTGACAGACGGAGACAAGTCAAAGACGGTAATCGCTGAGATCGGTGGTGACCTACTTTGGTTGTCGAAGTGTGGCATTATACGTGCGCTACAGAAAACATCTATCCGTCCGCCAACGATGGATATTTATTCAATTTGCAAGGCATTGACCGAGTCAGGTGAGCTAGTG
>CAXBSH010000070.1:0-18375 GCA_963977705.1 uncultured Planctomycetaceae bacterium | reverse complement strand
CCGGTGTGGCGAGTCGTGCTGGAGGGGTTGCCGGAGCGGCCGGAGAAGCGGGTGTGGGTGCAGCCGGTGTTCGTCGCCCGTCGAAGCCGGCGGCGGGTACGAGTGCCGCGGCCGGATTGCAGCCTCTGCGGCGGGTGTCTGTGCTTGAGTCTGGTGGAACCGGGGGTGGTGTGCGTCGTCCGGACGAGTTGCCGGAGGTGGGTCGGTTATTGGCAGGTCCTCTGGAGACGGCGGGCGAGCGTCAGGAGGCGGCGTGCGCCCTGGCTCAGATCGTGGCTGGTTGTCAGCGTTGTGCGGAGTTATCTGAGCGCCGGACTCAGACGGTCTTCGGTGTCGGGAGTGTGACGGCGGAGATCATGTTCATCGGTGAAGCTCCGGGTCAGGAGGAGGACGAGCGGGGTGAGCCATTTGTGGGTGCGGCCGGTCAGCTGATGGATCGGATCATCGGAGCCTGTCAGCTGCGTCGTGAGGACATCTATATCTGCAACGTGCTGCGTTGCCGTCCTCCGGGTAATCGGACTCCGGCACCGCAGGAGGCGGCGAACTGTCGGGAATTTCTGGACGCACAGATTCAGATTGTCCGACCGAAGTACATAGTGTGCTGGGGTGCTGTGGCAGCTCAGAATCTGCTGGGTGTGACGACTTCGATTTCGAAGCTGCGTGGTCAGCTTTATGAATACCGGGGTGCGACGGTGCTGGCGACGTATCATCCATCGTACCTGCTGCGGACTCCGGCGGCGAAGAAGGATGTGTGGGAAGATATGAAGCTGCTGATGCGTCAGCGGGGTGTGGAGCTTTCCTGAGGGGTGTGGTGTCGGCGTGAGCCGAGTTGATGCTGGCTGTGTTGCTGCTGGGGGGTGTAATTGATGGCTGCGCGGCGTGAACCGGATCGGGGTCAGGCATCCGTATCATCGGGAGAGCGGTTGTTATCGCTGGATGCGCTGCGTGGTTTTGACATGTTCTGGATTATGGGCGGGGATACTCTGGCTGTCGTTGCGCTCAGTATGCTTCCCTTTCCGGCAGCAAAAGTCCTGCGGCAGCAGTTTGAGCATGTGGAGTGGGCGGGGTTTGTGTTCTACGATCTGATTTTCCCGCTGTTTCTGTTTCTGGTGGGGTGTGTGATACCGTATTCGCTGCAGAAGTATCAGTCTCAGCCGGGTGCTGCGGCGTGGCGAATACTGCGGCGTGTGATGTTGCTGGTGCTGTTGGGTCTGATAGCGAACGGATTATTGAAGCTGCGACCGGACAGTCTGCGTTACTGTGGTGTGCTGCAGCGAATTGGTGTGTGTTACGGAGTGGCGGCATTTTTGTATCTGCGATTTCGTGTGCGTGGCCTGTCGTTGCTGACAGCGGGGATCCTGCTGGGGTACTGGGCGGTCCTGGCGCTGATACCGGCGCCGGGAGGTGTCCCTGGGGATTACACAAAGGCGGGTAATCTGGCGGGCTGGCTGGATCGTCGTTTGTTACCGGGCCAGATTCCTGCGCAGTGGTATGGTTTTGGGGACAACGAGGGTTTGTTGTCGACGATTCCGGCGGTGGCGACAGCGTTGCTGGGCGTATTGGCGGGCCTGTGGCTGAAGAGCGGTCGATCGGGGTTTCTGAAAGCGGCTGGTCTGGCGGCAGCGGGAGTGGCTTTTGTGTTTGCGGGTTATGAGTGGGCGCGCTGGTTTCCGATCATCAAGAACATCTGGACCAGTTCTTTTGTGTTGGTGGCCGGGGGTTTCAGTCTGTTGCTGTTGAGTGTGTTTTATCTGGTGATCGATGTGTGGGGTCTGCGTCGTCCGGCGTTTTTCTGGGAGGTGATCGGAGTCAATGCGATCGCGATTTACATGGTGCCGCGATTCGTGGAATTCGACAATATCGCCGGTTTTTTTCTGGGTGGTCTGGCAGTGCGTTCCGGGATGTGGGGTTCGCTGATTATGGCGACGGGCGCGATTGCGGCGCAGTGGCTGTTTCTGTGGTGGTTGTATCGCAGCCGGACTTTTCTGCGTTTGTGAGCTGGTCGGTGGCGGGCTGTTGATCAGCTGTTCTGTTGATGCAGTTCAGCGGCCAGTCGAAGGGCACCTTCTGCGGCGTTGTGTACGACAGTGACGACAGGGCAGTATCGTTGATCGTGACTGAGGTGCTGGACGACGGCCTGCAGCAGGGCGGGTTGTTGTGTCAGGACGGCACCGGCAGCGGCCAGTGGAAGCTGTTGTGGCAGTTTCAGTCGGTCAGCGACGGTGCGTGCCATCACGGCAAGGTCTCGGCCGGCATTTGAAATGATGCTGCTGGCGACGGCATCCTCAGCCCCGGCGAGTGTGAAGGCCAGTGGGGCAAGTTCGGCGATCAGAGCGCGAGGGATTTCTGCGGAGTAGATGCGAGCGACGAGGTCGGAGGCGGTGCTGATCTGCAGTTGTTCGCAGACTGCGGGAGCGAGTGCAGTGAGGGGGCCGCGACCATCGGCTGCGCAGACGACGGCTTTGAGAACGGCTGAACCGATTGCCCAGGCGCTGCCTTCATCACCCATCAACCAGCCCCAGCCTCCAGCGCGGGTGGAGTCTCCGCTGGCATTGCAGCCCCAGGCGAGTGATCCGGTACCGGCGATGAGTGCCACACCGAATCCGGTGCCCGTGCCGGCGGAGAGCAGCGGCACGGCATCATTGACGACGCGAACATGGTCTGCGAGTCGGGCTTCTGAGGCCCATTGCAGAACGACACCGCGGTCGGAATCACGGTCGGCCCCGGCCAGTCCGAGGCAGGCGGCAGCGACTGTACAGCGCGGCAGACCGGACTGTTCGAAGGCCGCATTGACGGCGGCATCGAGATTCTGCATGGCGAGCAGCGGGCCCACAGCCCGCTGATTGGAGGGGCCGGAAAACCCTGTGGCAAGAATCTGCGCAGGATTGGCGGCAGCTGCAAGCAGTGCTCGCGTTGTGGTACCACCACCATCAATACCCAGCAGCAGTAAAGTCTCATCAGGCATGACGGGTGTTTCGGAAACAGGGAGCCGGCGTGATCTGCCCCTGAAGTCTAGTGACCGGAGCGGGTATTGAGGAGTCGATCGATGTGAGTTCTTCCGAGCAGCTGCGATTCTGCCAGCAGTTGCCAGCGATAGAGTCGTCCGAGGACACTGTCGGATCGTACCGGAACCTGCAGCGTGACGCTCAGAGGCAGGCTGTCCAGTGTGTTGGCATTGAGCAGGCTTCCGGTCTGGTTTTGTTTCAGCAGGGCAGCAATTTTCAGCAGGCTGCTGAACCATGCCGGGAAGTCTTCGTTGTAAAGATGAATGGAAGCTTCGATGAGTTGCAGGGTGGCATCGTCACGATTCTGATTGAGCTGCCGAGCGTGTGTGATTGACTGCAGGGCTGCGACGGGCAGTCCATTATGAATTTCAGCCAAAGCACGGGTTTGCCATGCAGCGGGGGAGGCTGGCAGTTTCCGGGTCGCCTGTTGGGCGGCGTCCAGTGCCAGTGCAGCGGAGCGGATATCCGCGAAACCCAGCAGCAGCAACTGGATCCTGTTGAGATCGCTGATTGTGGGTGGGGCTGGCTGCCAGTGATCAGAGTTCTCGGTTGTGGAGTCTGGTCTGTCAGCACCGCCGGTGCGTTGCAGGCGATCATTCAGCAGTCGCAGGATCAGACCGGTGAAATCCGACTCTGCGGAGTCTTTCAGTGACGCCATGAGTTCCCGGGTGCGAGCAGGCGTTTCGACCTCGCTGAGAGCCAGCAGTTCGTTCAGCAGGCAGGAGGGGTGCTGTCTGGCTGCGGGCGATTGCTGCAGCAGCTGCAGGGCCTGTTGAGGCTGCTTCTGCCGCAGCAGCAGTGAGGCCTGCAGTGCGGTGACGGAGGGGCTGTGAGCATCCAGTTGCTGCAGCCAGTGCAGGGGCTGTCGCACCACGTCATAGCAGCCCAGTTCCAGTGCATCGCAGCAGAAATTTGCCAGTAGCGGAGTGAGCGTGGAGCTGGTGCTGCTTTGAGTGGCTGGTGTGCTGCGAATCCAGCGGGCCAGCAGGTTGAGTATTCTGGCGGGCAGGGGTGTGGTGACGGGAGAGAACCTGAGGTGGCTGACGTCTGCAGTTTGTGGGGTGTTTGCGGGAGTGCTGGGTGCAGCAACCGGAATCCCTGGCAGTCCAGCCTGGGAGTAGGCCACGGCCAGTTCGGGCAGATTGAGGCAGTAGAGGCTGCTGGATGTCTGGCCGATAGAGTGGATGAACAGTCTTTGATCATGATCGGCAAACAGCACTCCTCCGGTATGGTCGGCTTTCAGTGGCAGAGTCAGCAGGATTTGTCCGGAGGGTACATCCAGCAGTTGCAGTTCGCGCTGCAGCTGATGGCTGCAGCAGACGGCCAGCATTTTCCCGGAGCTTGAGAAATCCGCGAACTCGGCGGCAGCGGGCAGCGAGAACAGGAGGCTGCTGTCAGCAAGCCGGCGAACCTCGGACTGCAGGGCAGGGGGATCTGGATCGGGAATAGTCAGCAGCACCAGTTTTTCGTCAGGAGAAAACGTGGCACCGGTTCCAACTGGAAATTTATCGAGGGCAGTCCGGGTCTGGCAGTCAAACAGGATTGAGGTGGCTTTGTGGCGTGAGCAGAGTACGTAGCGTCCGGAGCTGCTGACGGAAACGACGGACTGCAGATCTGGCGGCAGCAGCTGCACGGCAAAGGGGTTGTCAGTGGGGCTGCGCTGCAGTTGACCGGTCAGACTGCGGGTGAAGATCCAGCGTCCGTCCGGAGAAAGTTTCTGCATTTCACAGCGCAACGGCAGTCTCAGGCGTGATTCTGTCTGCAGCAGCAGTGTGTTATTGTCTGTCAGCTGCGGGTGAATCTGCCAGATGGAATTTCCGCGAAAATCGGCTGAAGTCAGACCGGTTTCTGACCACATCAGGTCAGAAACGTATGTGAGAGCTGACGAGCGTTCTATGGGCAAATCTGCAGCGAACGTGGTGCCGGTCTGAAGGTTCAGCAGCAGGCCTGGAATGCCGCGCACATTGGCAGCGACAAGAGGCAGTTGTCTGGAAGCTGTAATGCTGGGTGTGGAAATGAATCCCGGCTGATCGACAGTGATTTTGCGAATGATGTCCGGATCATTGAGGCGGGCTTTGATGACGTGACCATTGTGCCAGAGCAGCCCGATGTTATCTCCGCTGAGGCTCCATGCATGGTCCACACCTGTGCCGCCAAAGATCCACGGCGAGGTCAAAGTGTATCCATCTTCGATTCTGATCAGCAGCAGCGTCGGCTGGCGGCTGGCCACAGAAGACCAGGCGCTGGCGGCCAGCCAGCGTCCATCGGGTGAAAACCGGCAGTGGGTCAGGCCCACACTGGCGGCAAAGGTTTTGACTGGTTTCAGCGACGGCCATGCGGCCAGTTCTATTTCCATCAGTTCATCGTGGAATGCCATCTGCTGCCCTGACGGATGCCAGTCAAAGCCCGAGATGCCGTAACGCGGCAATCGCCGTTCAATAAGTCCGGTCTTCAGATTCAGGAAGCAGATTTCGTGATATGAGCCGCCGATTACAGCGAGGATGGGCTGATGCGGGTGTGGTCGCAGCTGCAGTTCCAGCAGCGGTCCGACACAGGGGTAGTGCTGCAGCAGGGTCCCTGTCTGCAGGTCAAATCGCAGGATAGAGCCATCAGCGTCGGCGGCAACGAACTGCTGCCCGCCGGGAAGGAAGGCAAGGCCGGTGGGGGATGTGCCGACAACCTGCCAGCGGAGGACCGGATTGTCAGCCGTCAGATCCCAGCAGGTCAGTTGCTGAGGAGTTTCGGGAGTCTGCTGGTCGACCGGCAGTTGCTCGTCCGGTGATTTCGGAGCGGGGCCACTGACCAGCAGACAGCAGGCATCCTGTGAGACGACATAGTCGAGCGGGCGGATGTGCTCGGGAATTGTGGCCAGCAGTCGACCGTCGTTTTCCGCATCACGCACATTCAGTTTTCCATCGGCTGTGCTTTCAATGATTCTGCGGAAGTCGCGGGAGACCGTATAAGACTTCAGATTCCATGCGCGGGGGACTTCCGGCACAAGAATTTCGGGGGTATCGAGGATGGAGGTCAGGCTGCTGCGGTATTCTTCGAGGAGGTAATTGAGTGCTGGAGTCTGCCGAATGATCTTCATTGCTGCGGCATAGTTGCTCAAAGCTTTTGTGCGTTGTCCGGGCTGTCGGGAGTTGGCGACTTCAATTGCTTCGGTGATCAGCTTGCGGAACGTGCTTTCCTGTTCGGCCCGATACAGGTAACTGTTGTAGATCAGCAGAGTGAACAGAGAGGCCAGCAGAACCGTGGTGAACAGGATCGAAGCAGTGAAAGTTTTGTGCTGACAGATCAGTCGCCATGCCAGCTCCGGGGCGGCGACGGGGCGGGCCATGATGGGGCGTCCATCAACGAATCGCTGCAGGTCATTGGCAAGTTCCTGAGCCGACAGGTAGCGGTCCTGTGGCTGCAGCGCCATGGCCTTTTCGGTGATGACGATCAGGTCGCGGGGGATATCGGGATCGTGACTGCGGAGCGGGGGGTATTCGCCGGTGCGGATGCGCTGGCGCAGGCTGCGTGGGCCGTTGTCACTGAAGGCGGGAGTCAGTGCCAGCATTTCGTAGAGTGTCACACCGAGTGAGTACACGTCTGACAGTTTTGTGGCTTCGCCGTCGCAGTGTTCCGGTGCCATGTATCGCAGGGTTCCGGGGGCCTGCCCGGGCAGGGAGATGGCAGCACGTTCGGAGCGTCGAGCCAGCCCGAAATCCGTCAGCCAGATCCGATGACTGCCATCGATCAGGAAGTTGGATGGTTTCAGGTCACGGTGCAGGACATTATGTTCGTGGGCGAAGTGGACGGCGGTGGCTGCCTGCTGCATCCACTGAGCGATCCGGCGATAGCCATGTGCAGGGACCTCGCGACAGTACTTTTTCTGAGCTGTGTTATCGTGGCGGGAAGTGGCGGAGCTCTGCGGGGGTGTCGCTGGTGAGGGCGAGGGTGCTGGTGTCAGTGCGCCCGATGATTTTCGGCGCGCACTGCCACGCTGTTGTTTCCAGAGATCAATGATTGTGGCCAGCGAACAGCCTTCGATGAACTGCATGATGAACCACGGTCGTGGGGCATCAGAGTGGATTTCGTGCACCGGGACAATGTGGTCGTGGACCAGCAGAGAGGCGATGCGGGCTTCTTCGAGGAAACGCTGGCTGGAATTGCCCCAACCGGAAGTCTGGTGCTGCAGAACTTTGATGGCAACGGGGCGATCGAGGCTGAGCTGGTGGGCTTTCCAGACGGACCCCATGCCTCCGGAACCGATCAGTTCGATAATCTGCAGGTCCGGACCTGTCTCCGGGGGTTGTGGTGTCCGCGATTCTTCGTGTGACAGAAGTTCCTGGGTTTGTACGAGTTCCGTGATTGTTTTGAGAAATGGCAGGATGTGTTCGGCCAGCTGTGGGTATTGGCGAGCGTACTCAGAGGGTGTCGGTTGTTCACCGTTACGGAGACGTTCTTCGAACTCTTCAGCAATCTGATCCAGCAGCAGGTCCTCTGAGGATGATGTCGTGCTCATAAGTACCTGCTTTCGGCGTAATTCACAGGATTGCTGTGGGGTGAGCTCTCAGGGTGTATCAGGGTAAAGCCTAATTCTGGTATGCCAAAAAGCAAGGGAGTGGCGGACTGGGGTGGGTGTATACCGGCAGAGATTCTGACGTCCCTGCGGGTTGTGCGTCCGGGATCCTGTTTGCGGAGCCGTTTTGTGTGGCCTCGGGATTGTGATTTGTGTCAACTGCTGCAATCCTACAAGTCGATGTGCAGCAACCCGGATGTCTCGGGCTACGACGCGAACGTGGACGAATTGTCGGTAACAACATGACTGAACAGCATGGCGATGATGAAGTGTTGCGGCTTTTTGAGGCTGCGCTTGCGGGTGATCTGCAGGCCTTCGGTGATCTGTTGCAGCTTTATCGTCCGCAGCTCACAGCCTTTCTGAATCAGCGTATCGGGGCACTGCTGCGAGCGCGTGCGGACGCCTCTGATGTGGTGCAGGAGATTGCACTGCAGGGGTTGGGTGGTACGTCATCAGTTCAGTTTCTGCGGTCTCTGGGGCCTCTTGGTTGTCTGAAGAGACTGGCCAGTCATCGTCTGGCAGAGGTGTGTCGTCGAACTTTCAGTGAGCGGCGAAATCCGAATCGCGAGTGTGGCGGAGACTTACCGGGTGCGCAGACCTTTGGTCTGGCTGAGTGGCTGGTGGATTCGCTGCCATCGCCTTCAGAAGCATTACAGCGGTCAGAGGATATTCTGCTGTTATGGGAGAAGTTGAACAGTCTGGAGCCGGACGATCTGCAGCTGTTGAACTGGGTGTATTTTGAGAAGAGAACGCGGCGTGAGGTCGCGGAGCTGCTGGGAATCGCCGAGGATACAGCGCGCCAGCGAGTCAGGCGGGCTGTATCGAAACTGACCGTTCTGATAAATCGTGTGGATCTTGGTGAGCCACCGGACTGGAAGTCTGCGGGGGGCGGTGCGGGTTAGAGCAGTCAGGAGTGCAGGTGCAGTGTCAGATGAGCCGGTTGTGCGAATGGGAGAGACTTCTGCTGGCGTGACCCGTCCCAGTGTGTCACCGATTTACCAGACTACCGCGTTCGACGTGCCTGATCTGGAGATTCTGCAGCAGCTGTATGCCGGTCAGTTGACGGGTGACATCTACACTCGTGACAGCAATCCCGGGATGCGTGCGCTGGCTCAGTCGATTGCCGGTCTTGAGCAGACGGAAGCCGGGGCTGTGTTTGCATCCGGCATGGGGGCACTCGGCAGTATTTTTCTGACGCTGCTGTCGGCCGGTGATCATGTGCTGACAGCGCAGTCCCTGTATGGCAAGACGCTGCAACTGGCTTCGCGGATGCAGCGTTTCGGGATTTCAGTGTCGGCCTTTGATGTCAGCAGTCCCGCTCAGCTGACGGCTCAATTGCAACCCAATACTCGCTTTGTGCTGGTGGAGACTGTGGCCAATCCTCTGCTGGAGGTGGCCGATATTCCGGCCCTTGTCGCGGCAGCCGGTGCTGTGCCGTTGATTGTCGATTCCACCTTTACAACTCCGGAACTGATTCGTCCGTGTCAACTGGGTGCCGCAGCTGTAATCCACAGTGCATCCAAGTATCTGAATGGTCATGGCGATGTGATGCTGGGAGTTGCCGCGGGCAGTGCTCAACTGATGGCTCGACTGAATGAAACTGCCAGTATCTTCGGGCAGAACGCGAATCCTTTTGAGTGCTGGCTGACGCAGCGAGGCCTGCGGACGCTGCCATTGCGGATGCGGCAGATCTGCAGTACAGCGGGGCGACTGGCACAGTTTCTTACGACTCATCCAGCTGTCCTGAAAGTCCATCATCCGTCGCTGCCCCAGCACCCATCGCACGCGCTGGCAGAGCGCATGTACCCGCAGGGGACCGGGGGAATTGTTGCGATTGAACTGCAGACGGGTGGTCGCACTGGTATTGAGACTGTGAATCAGTTCATGCACAGTGTCCCGCAGCTGCCGTTCTCACCCACACTCGCTGATGCACGCACGACACTGTCGCACCCGGCGCTGACATCGCATCGTTTTCTGTCGCCCGAAGTACGATCTGCTGCAGGAATCTCCGACGCGCTGCTGCGAATTTCGGTCGGCCTGGAACCGCTGGATGTGCTGGTGCAGGAATTTGATGCGGGCCTGAAGACCCTGCTGAAATAGCGGTCAACGCGGCGCCTGCAGCAGGCGGTGCAACAACTGATCGTACTGATCAATACAGTTCAGCCAGCCGCAGTTTCGACGGATCTGCAGTTCCGCTTCACGCGCCATGCGGTCTGCTTTATGGGGCTGAGTGATTTGCATCAGCAGGGCAGTCGCGAGGCGTTCCGGGTTGCCGGGTTCGAACAACCGACCGGTCAGCTGATCGTCCACAAGGTCAAGGCAGCCGTCGACTGCAGAAGCAATGACCGGAGTACCAGCAGCCTGGGACTCCAGTACCACATTCGGCAGACCTTCCCAGCGAGATGACAGGACCACGACGTCTGCCATCCGAATCAGGTTGGCGGCATCCTGACGCCAGCCGGCAAACTGCACAACTTCCTCAAGACCATGAACCCGAACGCGCTGTTCCAGCAGGCTTCTTAAGCGACCCTCGCCCACCAGCAGCAGTCGAACCTGCCGAGGCAGAACAGACTGCTGTGCATACAGGATGCGGAAGGCCTGCAGCAGCGTTTCCGGATCCTTCTGCGGTTCCAGCCGACCGACGCTGAGAATCACATAATCGGAATCACCGTAACCGAACTGTCTGCGATCTGCGGGTTCAAGTTGCGAGAGCGTTTCCCAGTCCACACCATTGCGAATAACGGAGATTCGTGAGTCTGCCAGGCCACTGATTTTCTGATGGGCTGCGGACACATGCTCACTGACAGCGACGCAGTGAGTTGTCCAGCGGGCTGTCAGTCGTTCGGTGAGAGCCACGGGCAGACGCCGATCAGCCACGCGAATCCCGGAGATATGGACAGGGACACCCGCCAGTCGACAGCCGATACGACTGGCGACATTCGCGTGATGCAGAAAGGACAGCACAGCGTCAGGTGGCTGAGCCCGAAAGCTGGCCGCCAGTCGAAAGGGGGCTCGCACATCGGCGAAACCACCGCAGTTCAGAGTCTGCACCGGGATTTCGCGATCCTGCAGATCCTGTACCAGAGGCCCCGCACCGCGCAGACAGATGACTCGCAGATTCCACCCAGCGAATGTCAGGCCACTGGCAAGGCGCACAAATGCCTTCTCTGCACCACCGATGTCCAGTTCGGTGATCACCATACAGATCGAAGGAGTCGTGCGGTTGTTCTCAGACACCTGGCTGCAGTTTCAAGTGAAGAGTTCAATGGATTTCAAACCGAACAGCGAGAAACGTGGGGGCTGAAATGATAACCTGCACAGCAGCAACTGCCAGTACGCCTGCAAATTCCTTGAATATCTGACCGATTTTATGGCCACACCGGATCCGGACCTGCTGTCCACGTGGCAGTTTCAGCTGCCAGAACACCTGATTGCCAGTCGCCCCGCTGCTGCTCGTGATGATTCACGACTGATGATTCTGGATCGCGGTCGTGGCACCATCACGGATGCCTCCATCCGCGACCTGCCCGGACTGCTGAATGCAGGAGACCTGCTGGTGTTCAATAACACGCAGGTGATTCCGGCCCGATTGTTCGGGTTTCGTGAACAGACCGGGGGGCGCTGGGAAGGTCTGTATGTGGAGTTAACGGAAGCGGGGCAATGGGTGCTGCTGTGCGAGACTCGGGGGCGACTGCAACCGGGTGAACGCATTCTGGTGGTGCCTGCAGACCGCTGGCAGAGCACGGATATGGGGCCGGAAACTGCCCGTCGTGACTGCCGACTGACATTGACTCTGGTGGAACGCAGGACGGATGGAAGCTGGCTGGCGTTCCCGGATGATTCGCGTCCGGTAGTCCAGCTGCTGGAGGAGAACGGATCGCTGCCATTGCCGCCGTACATGAAACGCAGGATCGCGGATGAGACGGACCGCGAGCGGTATCAGACGACGTATGCCAGTCAGCCGGGGGCGGTGGCAGCCCCGACAGCCGGTCTGCACTTCACCACGCAGCTGCTGCAGCAGTGCAGCGATCGCGGAGTGGAACGCACCGAGTTGACGCTGCATGTCGGGCCGGGCACCTTTCGGCCGGTGACAGCCGAGCGTTTGTCGGACCATGTGATGCATGAGGAGTGGTGTCGGCTGCCGGAATCCGCCGTTCGTGCGATTCGACAAAAACCCCCGGCCAGCAGGCTGGTGGCGGTGGGCACAACATCTGTCAGAACTCTGGAAGCAGCGGCCGCAGCAACAGGAAATGAGTTTCCGGTGGAGTGGCAGGGGCGGACGGCACTGTTCATTCGGCCAGGTTATGAGTTTCGAGCGGTCGGAGGCCTGCTGACAAACTTTCACCTGCCAGGTTCCACTCTGCTGGCACTGGTGGCAGCATTTGCCGGTTTTGATCTGGTGATGGATGGATATCTGCGGGCCATAGAGAAACAGTATCGATTTTACAGCTATGGAGATGCGATGCTGATACTGTGAGTTTTTGAGTATTGGCTGGTGGAAGGTCTGAACAATGAACGGATGGCGACGACTTCTGGTATGGACAGTTTGTGCTGCGATTGTCAGCGGCAGCAGTCTGCAGGCGGCGGAGCAGGGCGGTCGACAGGCCGTGGCACCGGTGCGTGACATCGCCGTGCGACAGGGTGTGTTACAGGGTGTGGTGGTAGACCGGCAGGCAGTGCCTGTAGCGGGGCATCGGGTGCGGCTCTATGCGGGCACTACGCAGGTGGCTGAAGTGGTCACGGATGTTGCAGGCCGTTTTCAGGTACACGGTGTCCGGCCGGGTCTGCACGCCGCAGGTTTGGGTACCTCCAGAGTGCCGATCCGTTTCTGGGATCTCAGCAAAGCCCCCGGGAATGCTCCTCGGCAACTGGTCTTCGTGATGGATCAGTCCGTTGTTCGTGGGCAGTCGGGCACAGAGGGTTGTGGCGAGGACTGCGGGGAATCGTGTGGCGAAGGTTGTGGCGCAGGCGATACTGCGGGTGGTGTTGCTGCAAAGCGGAGCCTGACAATGGCAGCATTGCTGCTGGCTGCGGGTGGTACGGCAGCGGTCATCGCAATTTCGCAGAACGACGACGATGCTCCGGCCAGTCCCTGAGCCTGCGACGGCAGCTTTTGTCTGAGACAATATGAAACATCGAGCGCCGGAGGGGATCTTCCGGCGTTTTTTTACGCGCATAGGGGAAATCCCCTGCAATCGTTACAACCTGACTAAACGAAACGGCCGGAATAATCCGATGAACAGGATTAATTGTTGTTGTCATTGCAGGCAGGCATCAGCGACCGTCGGCGATCGGGCGTGGCTTTGCGGAGTTTTCGCGAAGCGTGCAGTACTGCAGTGAAGGCAGCAGGTTACGTGAAGCCTGCCCAGTACAAGGAATACGACGGTGAAGCGTCAGGGCATAGTTGCAGCAGGGGCCATTGGAGCCGCGACCTCGATTTGCGTGTTGTTCAGCCAGCATATGCGGCTGGGGGCATCGGAAGAGGCGCAGAAATCATTTCGTGAGGCCGTGCGGAAGGGCCCGTCGCAGGAGCTGGTGGAGCAGGAGGATGGTATCCGCCTGAACTACTTCGATTCCACCTGGGACAAGGTGCTGAAGAATCTGGCGGAAAGTCAGGACCTGCAGCTGGTAATGAAGCGCGTTCCTCCGGGTCGATTTGCACGTCGCGATCGGGCTCGCTATGACCTGAATTCAGCGATTCGCATTTTGAACACGGAGCTGGAACCTCAGGGCTTTCGGCTGCTGAATCAGAATGGTTTTTTGATTGTGCTGGATCTGGACGAGGCGCGAACGGAGTATGCTCGGCCCCGGCTGTCAGAAGAGTCGACGCGTCGTCGTGCGACAGCCCCGGCTGCTCTGCATGACAGCGTTGAACAGTCTGCGGAAGGATCCGCAGAAGCCCCGCCAGCCTCTGCCACGACTCGCAAAGCTGCTTCGGCGGCGGCATCGAAGTCCGGGCGTGTACAGCCTGCTGGTGGTCGTCAGCCAGCAGCAGCGAACAGTCGGATTCGACCGGTTTCCGGGACCAATCGATCATTGCTGCAGGATGCAGCGGCCGCTTCAGCAACCGAGCAGGAAACCCTGTCTCTGAAGGCTGGCAATGCAGCAGACGTTGCGCGGACTCTGTTTGTGGTGTTTCGTGATCGTGCCGAGCTTGAGAAGCCTGGTTTGAACGGGTTGCCGGGTTTCGTGGTTCGCAGTAACCCGGCGGAAGGCAGTGCGGCTGAGCCGTCTGTGATGTTCCGCGTAGGGATTGATCAGTACGAAAATGCTCTGATCGTGGAAGCTCCGACGCAGCGACTGTCCCACCTGCGAAAGCTTGTGACAGATCTGGATCGCCCGGCAGACGCGTCCGGGGAATCTACGGTCAAGGTCGTCCCGGGCAATAATATTCCAGCGAAGACAGCAGAGCAGCTGAATCAGCAGATTCATCAGTTGGTATCTCTGGCAGACGAGCAGCGTCAGGAAGCTCCTGCTGATGAGCCTCGTTCGCGGACACTGGCCGGCGACGGCGAGGATGGTCCGGCGATTAATCTGCGAGGTGACGTGACCATTCAGGCACTGGAAGATCTGAAGCTGCTGCTGCTGAAAGGCAATGCAGCGGATGTTGAGCGAGTGGAGAAGATTATTCAGCAGCTGGAGAAGGTCAGCGTTGGTTCGCTGCCCAGTGTGCATCTGCTGACGCTGGAGAATGTGGATTCGGAAGCGCTGGCCACACTGATGACCGACGTTTATGAGCAGCTGGCCGAGCTGCGTCAGCGGACAACGGGTAACAATCAGAAGACGGCGGCCTTCCTGCCTGTGGTGCAGCCCAACGCCCTGCTGATCATTTCTTCGGAAGTGGAACGCGAATCGATTCTGGAGCTGGCGACCAGTCTCGACAAGCCACTGTCGCCGGATCTGGAGTTTGAGGTTTTCCCGCTGAAGAGTGCAATAGCTTCGCAGGTCGTGACATCACTTGAGACCTTCTATGCGGATCGTCCGGGACTGGGGACGTCACTGCGCACCTTTGCCGATGTCCGCACTAATTCCGTGGTTGTGCAGGCGCGACCCAATGAGCTGGCGGAAGTTGGGCGTCTGATTGAGCGAATTGATCGGGATGAGCCGGCGGCGGCATCGCGGATGAAGGTGATTCGCCTGAAGAACGCTGTCGCTGAGGAGTTGAGTACAACGATCAACCAGGCTCTTCAGGCGGTGATTTCTCCGCCACAGCAGAACGCGACTCAGGGCGGTGCCGGTTTCGGAAACACTCAGGGAGCGCAGGAGCTGCGTGACAATAAGTCTGTGGCGGTGGAGTTTCTGTCGTCGGCAGGTGGTGTGGAAGAGCTGATTCGATCGGGGATTCTGGCCGACGTTCGCGTCAGCTTCGATGCACGATCCAACAGCCTGATACTGACTGCTCCGGAAGCCAGTATGGGACTTCTGGAAGCCCTTGTCAGGGAACTCGATCAGACGCCCGGAGCAGTATCCGAAATCAAGGTGTTTACGCTGCAGAATGCAGATGCACAGCAGTCCGTCGATCTGCTGACCACACTGTTTGAGAGCACCAATACAGAAGATCAGCTGGGCATTCAGCTGGCTGGTACGGAAGGTTCCCCCAGCAGTCTGATTCCACTGCGATTCTCTGCGGATATTCGCACCAATACGGTGCTGGCGATCGGCAGTGCGGAATCCCTGAGTGTGGTGGAGGCCGTCCTGCTGCGACTGGATTCTGACGATACTCGTCAGCGGACAACCACTGTGATTCCGCTTCGTAACGCTCCGGCAGACCTCGTGTCCCAGTCGTTGCTCGATTTCCTGGAACAGCAGCAGTCACTGCAGACCAGCTCGGAAGATCTGATCAGCAATATTGAACGGATCCGCCAGGAAGTGCTGGTTGCACCGGACACCAACAGCAACTCGCTGATCGTGAGTGCGTCGCCGCAGTATTTCAATCAGGTGATTCAGATCATTGATCAGCTGGATGCTCAGCCACCTGAAGTTGTGATTCAGGCACTGCTGGTCGAGGTCAGCCTGGATGCCACGGACGAGTTCGGGATTGAGCTGGGATTTCAGGATCCCCTGCTGTTTCGTCGCAGTCTGAACAGTTCTCCGGGGTTGAACTTCAATCAGACCAACATTGCCCTCGGAGCGAATGCTGCCGGGAACAATACCGGCAACCTCGGTACTCAGGGACTGGCCAACTTCTCCCTCGGTCGTCAGAACAGCGATCTGGGCTTTGGTGGATTTGTATTCTCAGCACAGTCTGATGCGGTCAGTGTGCTGCTGCGAGCCCTGGCGTCTCGTCGCACGGTGCAGGTGCTGAGTCGGCCACAGGTTCGCACCACGCATAATAACGAAGCCTATGTGACGGTCGGGCAGCTGGTACCAGTCGTCAACGGAGTGACTCAAAACGGATTGGGTACAGCGAACCCGAATGTGCAGCAGCAGCAGGTCGGGATCACCCTCCGGGTAACTCCGCGAATCACGCCGGACGGGGTGATTGCCATGAGCGTCTACGCAGATAAGAGTTCGCTGGCCGGGCAGGGTGTGCCGATCTTTACCAGTGCTGCGACAGGTACGATTGAATCTCCCATCATTAATCAGTCTCAGGCTGTGACAACCGTCAATGTTCCAAATGGTCAGACGATTGTCATCGGCGGGATGATTACCAAGAAGGATGAGACGCTGGAACGCAAGGTGCCGTGGCTTGGAGACCTGCCAATCGTGGGCCGGGCATTTCGCTATGACGGGACGAGTTCGGCCCGTACGGAACTCCTGATTTTCCTGACGCCACGGATTGTCCTGAGCGATCTTGATTCCGAGCTGGTCAAACAGGTGGAATCTGAGCGTATGCACTTCATCGAATCGGACGCTGAAGCGATGCATGGCCCGCTCTACAGTGTGCCCGGAGCAGCGGATGCTGAAGGAGCAGCCGGACAGATTCAGGAAGGTGATGTATTGACCCCGGACAGTCCAGTAGAGCAGTTGCTGGAGCCAGGAAAGACTCAGGTACCGCCAGTCCCGCAGCCCGATGCCGTTTCGAGCGAGCGAAAACGGTAATCGGACAGAAAGTGCAGGCGAAAGATGGCCATGACAGAAAATGATGCCGTAAGCTTGCCAGGCTGCTCGCAGCGGCGCATCACGAGACGACAGGCTGGAGTGCGTGGTTTGCTGTTGGGAGCCATGTGTCTCGCAATGGGGTGTTCATCCACAGGCTCATTTTTCAAAAGCCCCGTGTCTGTCTTTCGCGATCCCGGGCAGATGATAGGCAGATCTGCCTATGAACGTGATGTTGTGAAAGTTGTGGCACTTTGGGAAGCAGCACACGGCAAGGGAATGGACGGAAAGAACTGCCGTGGTTTTGCCGGGCAGGTACTGTTCTTCGGTCCGCAGGTGGAAACTGGTGTGCGGGTGCATGGAACAGTTCGCATCACGCTGTATGACCAGTATGATCCGGAGGCGGAAGAGGAACCGGAGCCGCTGCATACATTCGAATTCACTCCGGAGGCGTGGGATGTGCACCGTGGGGAAGGAACGCTGGGACATTCCTACAGCGTGTTCATTCCATACGTGAACAGGCATCGCAATCAGGTCAACTGTGCCCTGCGTGTGGATCTGGTACAGGCTGACGGTCGAATTATCTCGTCGCGAGACACGGAAATTCTGCTGCCGGGACGTGACACAAAAAATGCCGCTGCAGCGCGCACAAGGGGCTTTATTCAGGAGCGTCGCATCCCGGATGTCGATGTTGTCGGGGATGCATTTGCAACGGCCCCTGAAGATGGTGCTCAGACACCACTGCCCGTCTCCGAAAAGTCTCAGCTGAAAGCCGTATCGATCCCACTGCCCCGACGCTGACTGCACAGCAAAGGTGGCTCACGGACCTCCGTATAGAGCGCGACAGGAGCCAGAACACACGATGTACCTGCAGGAACTTCTGAAATACCTGATGGCGGCAGGACTGCTGTTATCGTCGGCAGAAACCCGCGCGACCACAGCGGACGAGCAGGTGTGCGATTCGTGTGTCGATGAAGACGGCGAAGATTGTGCCCTGCGAACTCCCGGCGAATGGCTGACTGCCGAATCGCCCGACTTTCTGCGATCACTGTTCACGGCAGACGGACGGGCAAATCCACTGAAACAACAGCAGTGGGGGCCACTGAGCTGGGAGGCGGGCGGTGAACTGCGCTACCGTCACATGCATGAAGAGAATCGACTGCGCGCCGGCGGGCCCGGTAACACAGACTATGATCTGTGGCGATTTCTGCCCCATCTGCGAATGAGCTGGCAGGAGACAGCATCGGTTTACGTGCAGGCGATCGATGCTTCAATGTCCGGCCTTGACGCCCCCTATTCGCCTTCGCAGATTGATATCAATCGAACAGATCTGCTGCAGTGCTGGGCAGATGTCCGAGTGCTTGCGACGGAAGATGCCACTTTGAAGTATCGATTCGGGCGACAGCTTTTGCGGTATGGTGGCGAACGGCTGCTGTCACATCTGGGATGGGCCAATACTCAGCGGAATTTTGAAGGACACAAGCTGTTGTTTGCCGCCGCAGACTGGGATGTGGATCTGTTTGCCATGCAGAGTGTGAATGCGGCCGCCGGCAATACACCTCGACCAACCAGTTTTGATCGAGCTGACCAGAGTCGCTGGATCAGCGGAATCTACTCCACCTGGAAGGGACTTGAGAATCAGACGCTGGACCTGTACTGCATTCACTTTGATGAATCTGAGTCATCCATCGCTTTGATGGACGGGCGGCGAACAACGATCGGCACGAGGCTTGCCGGAAAACAGGCAGCCGCTGAAAGTACCGC
>CAXBSH010000069.1:0-18397 GCA_963977705.1 uncultured Planctomycetaceae bacterium | reverse complement strand
GCATCCGCCTGGGCTCTACACACAACACGATTCAGTGAGAGCTCTGTTTCTTCCTGCGGCAGGTCTCCGGTGGTGCCGGAGTCTGCTGACAGTTCGAAGAGTGAAGCTGGTCGCCCCGCCGGATTAGCGCATTCGATCGAGACATTCTCAAGTGTCAGTCGATTGAGCCCGGACAGGTGGAACAGGGACCAGTGATCAACATTCTGGTCATCGCGAACGATCATCCGCAGGTCAATATCGCGAATCGTCAGGGCTCCGCCGCTGAGCAGGCTGAACATCTGCCCGGGTTCAAGCGAATTTTCGGCGGCCCCGTCAAATTCCAGCGTGGGCCGATAGCCCTCAGCCGCCCGCACGATGAGATTCATATCCACGAGTCGGATGGGGGGTTGGGACGGCAGGTCATCCGGATAGCCGTTGTAACGCAGCAGAATGACATCGCCGGAGCTGGCATCTGCAACGGCAGCTTTCAGCGTGCGGAAGGAACGTGACTTGCGACCTGCCTGCTGCAGGATGAAGGGGCCCTGGGGATCGGCCGCAGTGGCAGCGGTGGCAGCCGTTGGGGCGCCCGTTTCGAGCGTGAGTTCGGGGGGCAGGCCGAGCGGAATGATGAAGGGAGCGGGGACCCCGGGGGCGGGCAGAAGTGCCAGCGGTGGTCTTGGAGTTCGCTCCGTTGGAGCAGCAGGTTGCGGTGTCACGTTTGCGGCGACAAGTGGCGGATCAGACGCGGTCCCGGTCTCTGGTGCTGCCGAACCGGATTCCGTGGAGTTTGCGGTGGTGCCGGCTGCAGGCGTTGCTGGAGTCGTTCCGGGATTGGCTGCTGTGGGCTGGAAATCACGGGGATCGAGTGCAGCCACAGTTGCGTTGCCGGCGTTCTGTCGAAACCTGGCGCTGCCAGAGAAGTACTGCATGATCAGTGCTGTGGCACAGATCGTCAGGACAGTGCCAAGCAGGGCTGCAGCTCCGGGGAAGCCGGGAGCTTTCGCGGCCTGCCGATGACGCCAGACAATGCCTTCGGCGGGAACACTCTGCAGACCCAGCCGCACTGCCAGTTGCATCAGGTCGCTGAGCAGCAGTGAGGCTGCCTGGTAGCGCTGTTCCGGCAGGTTGGCCATCATGCGGCGCAGGATTGCCGCCAGCTCGGCCGGGACGCGGGAGTTGATCAGCCGCGGGTCTGGTGGAGCTTTCCCCTGGTGATCGAGCAGCTTCTGCAGTGCGGTTCCTTCGGGATACGGAGGCTGGCCGGTGACCATATGATAAATGGTGCAGCCGAGCGAGTAGATATCGCTGCGCACATCGGCGTTGCGGGGATCACGGGCCTGTTCCGGAGCGATATAATCGAAGGTTCCGAGTGTTGTGCCGGCGACCGTGATTTCACCGATGGAATCATCCATATCGCGGCGGGCCAGTCCGAGGTCCACCACCTTCACGCGACCGGATTCCGTCAGCATGATATTGGATGGTTTGATATCCCGATGGACGATACCGGCTGCGGAAATGTGATTGAGAGCCAGCGTCACCTGAATTGCGTAGTTGACGGCTTCGGCGACAGTCAGGCGGCCGCGTTCCAGGATCAGGTCGCGAATGGTGCGTCCACTGGCGAATTCATAGGCGATGAAGTACAGGGCACCCTGAGTCCCGGCGAAGAACACGCGAGCGATATTGTCGTGATTCAGTTGTGCGCAGGCTCGTGCTTCATTGCGAAAGCGAGCGACGAGTGAGGGATCGCGAGAGGGACCGGGGTGCAGGATCTTCAGGGCGACATCGCGAGCCAGTTCAAGGTCGAGGGCGCGGAAGACGGCCCCCATCCCGCCGGCTCCCAGTCGTTCGCGGATTTCAAAGTGAGCGATACGGACTCCTGCCTCTTCCCCGGTGGAAATGCCGTTGGCGGGGAACAGGGCGTGGAGCAGGTGTTCGGCTGGTGAGGGCGCAGCAGGTGCTGCGGTTTCGCTGCGAGCGGCGTCTGGGGCACTGATGATGGTGCGGTCGTCGTCCGCCACCAGCGGTCGTTCTGCGATGGGAACGTGAGCGGTGGAGGCGAGTGGATCGGGGGAATCGGTGAAGTTGTGCAGCGTCATACCGATTCACCGTATCACTGGATACAGCGTATTGCTGTATTCAGTGTGTCACTGAGATGCCGTGCCACTGAGTTGCCGCAGTGAACGAATTCGAACGATCGAATCGTTGCGTGTAGTGTGCAGTCTAGGTTGTGAAAGTTTGAATGTCAACGACGTGTAAACATTTGAACAGGTTGTGTTCTTTGAGTGGCTGTGGAGTTTAGGGTTTGTGCGGGTGTTTGTGTTCGTGCGGGTTGTGTTGTGGTGGTGTGATGTGGATTTGTTGAGATTCGGCAACGCGAGTCTGCGGATGTGCTAGAGTCGAGCGGTTGCGGGACTTGAGTAAAAAGAGTGGAGTAGGAAGATTTCATTCAGATTCCGTCACTTTCAGGCGTTCTTTGCGTTGTCTTTTCATTCAAGAGCAGTCATAATCTGTCAAAATCGTGAATTGAGATGGCGGAAACATGATGCTTGCGGAAGAACGACGTGCTCGAATCCTGAAAATCGCTGAGGAGCGAGGCTTCATTACGCTGCAGTCATTGGTCAGCGAGTTGGGTGCCAGCGAATCAACGGTGCGACGGGATTTGGAGTTTCTTGACACGACCGGTCAGATCCAGCGGACTCGTGGTGGCGCATCCTTCATCGGGGATACTCAAACGGATTTCGACGTTCGTCGTGGTCTGGCGTCTCTTGAGAAGCAACGGATTGCTCGCAGGACGGCGGAGTTGATTGCTGACGGCGAGACGGTGTTGCTGGACGGTGGTACGACGACATTGGAGGTGGCGAGGCATTTGCAGGTTCGTTCGCTGCAGGTGTTGACGAATTCGCTTCCGATTGCGTCATTGCTGATGAACTGTCGTGGGATCGAACTGATTTTCATTGGTGGCTATGTGTATCCGCGGACGGGAGTGGCATTGGGTGAGTTATCAGTTGCGGCTCTGGAGCGGATCCATGCGGCGCGTCTGGTGATGAGTACGGGAGGGATTGCGAGTGACGGATTATTCAACAGTAATCAGCTGCTGGTGGAGACGGAGCGGCAGATGATTCGGGCGGCAGAGCGGGTGACTTTGGTTGCGGACAGCAGCAAGTTTGGTCAGCGCGCTTTGTCTCATTTGTGTGCGCTGGATGTGGTGGATGAGATTGTGACGGATGACGGGATCACGGACGAGTGGGTGCAGCGGATGGAGCAATCGGGCATACGTCTGGACGTGGTGAGTATTGAGCGGGTGGTGCGGCGATCATCCGCAGCCTGCTGATTCGGTGAATTGGAAATTTGTCATAGCGTGAGTTTGAGTTGTGAGCGTGTGTGGGGGGGGAGTGAGTCATGTCGACAGCGACAGTGAATCCGGCAGATGTTGAGCGTGTGGTGCGTGAGGTTCTGGTGCGTCATCTGGGGGCTCGTTCGGCGCCGGCGTCGGTTCGAGAGTCCGGGATTCCGATTCTGCGATCGGTGACGGAGCCGACACCGGCGGCGGTTGCTGCTGCGTCTCGTCGTCCGCTGGTGGTCAACATTTCAGCGCGTCACGTGCATTTGACTCAGGAGCATGTGGAGATTCTGTTTGGCCCGGGTGCGAAGCTGACTCCGGAGAAGAATCTTTATCAGGACGGGTATTTTGCGGCGAAGGAAACGGTGGCCGTTGTGGGGCCTCGTCGTCGTATGCTGCCGAACGTGCGAGTGCTGGGTCCGTGTCGTCCGGATTCGCAGGTGGAGCTGGCCTTTACGGATGGAATTTCGCTGGGGATTGATCTGCCGGTACGGATCAGTGGCGACGTCAAGGGGACTCCGGGTTGTGTCCTGATGGGTCCGCATGGCGTGGTGGAACTGCAGCAGGGTGTGATTCGGGCGATGCGGCACGTGCACATGGGGCCTGAGGATCTTGAGTATTACGGTGTGCGGGACGGTGATCTTGTGCATCTGCGAGTGGAATCACCTTCGTGCACCACGGTGCTGGAGGATCTGGCGGTGCGTGCTGGTAAGGGCATCAAGCTGGAGGTGCATCTGGACACAGATGAGGGGAACGCGGTGAATCTGGAGCGTGCGGTGCAGGTGGAACTGGTGAAGCCGAAGCCGTGTGCCTGTGGTCACTGAGTTGGGATGGATCCGTGTTGTGTTGTGGGTGTTGATGTCACTGGTTTTCTGAAGCTGACGGTGATGGATCATCGTTGTTTTTCTGGTGCCGACGTCCTTTCGTGGATGGAAGGGGAGTTGGGCGGGAGAGAGTTGAGATGGCAAGATCGGGTGAAGCATTGGGGATGATTGAGACGAAGGGTTTCGTCTGCATGCTGGAAGCGATTGATTCCATGCTGAAGGCTGCGAATGTGCAGCTGGTGTCATGGGACAAGATCGGCAGCGGACTGGTAACGGCCTTCATTACGGGGGACGTAGCGGCCGTGAAGGCGGCTCTGGACGCCGGTTCTGCGGCTGCATCGCGGCTGGGTCAGGTGATCAGTGCCGAGGTGATTCCGCGTCCGCATGAGGATGTGGCGGCAATCCTGCCGAAGTCGAAGGCTGCGGCACCTGCGGTGAAGAAGTGATGACCTGTCGGCTGCGGGTTGCAGCTCGACGGTGACTCAGGCGTGGAAGACTCTTTTCAGGATCTGAATACAGGGGAAGTGCAAGCGATGAACGAAGCTATTGGGATGATTGAAACAAAGGGACTGGTTGCTGCTGTGCATGCATCGGATGCGGCACTGAAGGCTGCGAATGTGACTCTGGTGAAGCAGCTGAACATTGGTGCTGCTTACATCACGACGATCATCAAGGGTGATGTCGGTTCAGTGCGTGCAGCGGTGGATGCTGGTGCGGCTGCAGCTTCGCAGTCAGGTGAGCTCGTCTGTGCTCATCTGATTCCGCGTCCGGAAGCATCGCTGCTGGAATCGGTACTGTGAGCATGATGAATGGCAGCGTTGTTTCCGCCCGGAGCGGTTTCTGACAGAGCCGATTCCGGGGCGGATACGATGTGGTGCTGTGATGTCGGGAATGGTGTTATCTGAGCAGGAAGCCACTGCAGGCGGTGGCATGAGGCCACGACTGCGAACATTGAAGGAGCAGGTGAGATGAAGGTTCTGGTCGCCAATCTGGGTTCAACCAGTTTCAAGTATCGGCTGTTTGATCTGGAGCACGAGACGCAGCTGGCGCGGGGCGGCATTGACCGCATCGGTCAGCCGGATGCTGTCAGTACGTGTTTCGCGGAGATCGGGGCTCATCGTTCCGAGCTGCGTCAGGTGGTTCCGAATCACGCGGCTGCTGTCAGTATCTGTCTGCAGCAGTTAACGGATGCGGAGCATGGTTGTCTGGCATCTGTGGAGGAAGTCGGCGGCATTGGATTCAAGGCGGTGTTTGCGGGCAGTCTGAGTGGTGTGCGGATCGTGGACGAACCGCTGCTGCAGAAGATGGAAGCTCTGTCTGACATCGCTCCAGCGCACAACCCGCCTTATGTGCGGGCTATGCGGCAGCTGCAGCAGGCCTTTCCTCAGATTCCGCTCGTGGCGGCTCTGGAAACCGGATTTCACGAAACGATTCCGTTTGAGCATCGGGCCTATGCGGTGCCGTGGGAGTGGTACACGCAGCATGAAATTCGCCGTTGGGGATTTCATGGGGCCAGTCATCGGTTCATCGCCGGTCGGATTGCTGAACTGCTGGGGCGTACGGATCTGAAGGTCATCAGCTGTCATCTTGGTGGCAGTGCTTCGGTGTGTGCGATCAGTGCAGGAGCCAGTGTGGCGGCATCGATGGGCATGAGTCCTCAGGGAGGTCTGCCGAACAACAATCGGGTGGGGGATTTTGATCCCTACGCGATTCCGGTGGTGATGAAGGCGACTGGTCTGACGTTTGAGCAGGTCCTTGCGGAAATGTCTTCAAAGGGTGGTCTGCTGGGGATCAGCGGACTGAGCGGAGACTGTCGGGATCTGGAGCAGGCGGCTGCTGGCGGTCATGAGCGAGCGGAGCTGGCGTTGCGTTTGTTTGAAGCATCGATTCGATCGTATGTGGGCGCTTACATGGCACTGCTGGGCGGTGCGGATGTGATTGTGTTCACGGGTGGGATTGGTGAGAACAGTGAACGGATTCGGACGCATGTGTGTCGCAGCATGGAGTGGGCTGGTGTGCAGCTGTGTGCTGAGCGTAATCGGGGCGTGAAGGGCGAGACCAGTCTGCATCAGGACGGCAGTCGGGTTCAGATCTGGACGGTTCCGACGAACGAGGAGATTGTGGTGGCTCGACAGACGGCAGCGGCGATTGCAGCGCGTTGAGGTTTTGTCGGGGTGCGGGCTGAAGGCGTGTTTTCGGGGACCTGATTATGTTTCTCGCAAGGATTACAGGCAGCCTCGTTTCGACTCAAAAGGTGGAAACGCTGGTTGGACAGAAGCTGCTGCTCGTGGAGCCTCTGCGGGTGGACGAGCAGGATCAATCGAGTCTGAAGCCGACAGGGCGGTCGTTTGTGGTTGTGGATACGGTGGGTGCCGGCGAGGGTGATGTTGTGCTGTGTGTGCAGGGTTCCAGTGCCCGGTTTACTCCGGGAACGAAGGAACTTCCGATTGACGCGGCGATCATCGGGATAGTGGACACGGTGCAGGTGCATTCGAAGACGGTGTATCCGGCGGTGGAGTGAGTTTTGGGGGTGGAACAGATTCGCTGAGGGACTGGCGAAGTGGCAGTGGGCTGTGGAGGCGGCCGGGACAAAGGTACGGCGAACGTGCAGGCAACAGAGCAGACGATACGGCAGGTGGTTCAGGAGGTTTTGTCGCAGCTGACGGGTCGTGCAGCGGCGGCACCTGTGGCTTCCAGTCGCTGGGGTGTGTTTGACAACGTGGATGATGCGGTCGCAGCAGCTCAGCAGGGGTTTGAGCAGCTGACGCGAGCATCACTGGAGCAGCGTCGCACAGCGATTGACATCGTGAAGCGGATCTGTGAGGAGCAGGCCGAAGAACTGGGCCGGCAGGAATTTGAGGAGACGAAGATCGGTCGTCTGGAGCATAAGATTGCGAAGCTGAAGGCGATTCGCACGGTGCCGGGAGTGGAGTTTCTGCGAACGGACGCGGTGAGTGGCAGTCATGGTCTGACTGTGACGGAATACGCACCGTTTGGTGTCATCGGCGCGATTACTCCGGTGACTCATTCGCTGCCGACGCTGGCTGGAAACTTTGTGAACATGGTGGCTGCCGGCAACACGATTGTCTGCAATCCGCATCCCAGTGGGGCGCGAATTGCCAGCGAGGGTGTGCGGCGTTTCAACAAGGCGATTCACGCAGCAACGGGGCTGGAGAATCTGGTCACGATTGTTGGCAATCCGACAATTGAGTCAGCTCAGCAGGTGTTTGATCATCGGGGTGTGAAGCTGCTGGTTGTGACTGGTGGCCCTGCCGTTGCTCGAGCGGCTCTTCGCAGTCCGAAGCGGGCGATTGTGGCAGGTCCGGGAAATCCTCCGGTGGTCGTGGATGCGACGGCAGATCTGGAGAATGCAGCTCGGTCGATTGTTGCCGGTGCGGCATTTGACAATAACCTGCTCTGCATCGGTGAGAAGGAAGTGTTTGCGGTCCGAGAGATCTTTGACGAGCTGATGAATGCGGTCTCGCGGAATGGTGGGTATCGCCTGAATGCGGCTCAGACGGCGGCTTTTTCTGCCATCGCTTTTGCTCCGCCGAAGGAGCAGGGCGGGCATTATCAGCTGAATCGGGACTTTATCGGCCGGGATGCTTCGTGGCTGGCTGCTCAGATCGGTCTGACGATTCCCGCAGAGACTCAGATTCTTTACGGAGAGACGGACGAGTTCAATCCGTTTGTTACGGAAGAGCAGATGATGCCGTTTGTGCCGTTTGTCAGAACGAACTGCACGGATCACGCGATTGCTCTGGCCAGAAAATACGAACACGGCTTCGGTCATACGGCAATTATTCATTCGCGGGACGTGCACACGATCACGAAGATGGCGCGGGTGATGAACACGACGCTGTTTGTGAAGAACGGACCGTGTATGGCGGGGCTGGGGCTGGGTGGCGAGGGTTATCTGTCGTTCAGCATTGCCACGCCAACGGGTGAGGGCGTGACCAGTCCGCTGACGTTTACTCGCCAGCGTCGCTGTGTCATGGTGGAAGACCTGCGAATCATCTGAGGTGTGGCATGCAGATCGCCAGAGTTCTGGGGCATGTAACGGCGACGGTCAAGCATTCGTCGCTGAATGGCTGGAAGCTGATTGTTCTGCAGCCGCTGGATCAGCAGTTGGGGGAGGATGAGTTTCCGCAGCTGGCGATTGATCCGCTGGGGGCACGGAAGGGTGATCTGGTGTTTTTCACCAGTGACACGAAGTACATCCAGCAGTTGACGAAACGCAGGGACAGTCCGATTCGGTTTTCGGTGCAGGGCATCCTGGATGCTCAGACACAGTCCTGAAATCGGTGTTGCAAACAGACAGAGCAGGGAAATGAAACTGACAGTGGAACAGGTGGAGGAGATTGTGCGGAGCGTGCTGCGGGAGCTGCAGCCGGTTCCGGCACCTCCGGTTGCGCCGCAGTCAGCTGGCAACGCAGTGGTTAAGCAGGTGGTTGCTGTTGAGTCGGATTTGATCAGTCTCAGCAGCCTTGTGGTGACTGAGGCCGTATTGTCGGCAGTAGGAGCTGCTGGTCGTACGGTGGCATTACCGCGGGGTGCCGTGCTGACTCCATCGGGGCGGGACTATCTGCGTCGACATGGAGTGCGGCTGGCCAGTCGTCTGCCGTCTGCCGAGGGTCAGGCTGGCAGAGCTGGTCTGGTGATTCAGGCGCAGCGGTTGGCGGTGCTGGAATCTGCCGCTGGCACTGCGGGCTGGAGTGTTGAACAGGTATCAGGTGAGGATGCGGCCGTGGGCCGGGTTCTGCAGCTGCATGGTGTTCGACCGCTGGTGTGTGTGACAGCTGATCCGGCGGTGGCAGCCTGCCTGTTGAACAGGCGGTCTGACGTACGAGCGGCGGCAGTTTCGGATCGAGTGGATCTGCAGCGGCTGATGGATCGTCTGCAGCCAACGGTTGTGTGTCTTGATGGTTCAGGCTGGAGCTGGTCGCAGTTGCTGCGATTACTGCGAATGATGTCAGTGGTTCGGACAGGTCCGAGTGGCTGGCGGGAAGCAGAGCAGGGAGCGGGACGATGAGGATTATGGAGTGCATTGGTCGGGTGACGCTGGCGAAATGGGATCCTGCTCTGCAGGGGGCCACATGGAAGCTGGCGGTTCCACTGAAGCATTCGGGGCTGCTGGGAGCAGTAGCCGGGCGGACGGAGCCGGTTGTTGTGTATGACGAACTGGGTGCAGGGCCGGGCAGTCTGATGGCAGTGACAGAGAGTGCCGAAGCATCGACTCCGTTCTATCCGAATTCGAAACCAATTGACGCCTACAACGCGGCGATACTGGATCAGGTCAGCGTGAGCTGACGGGCCTGAGAGGGCCGGAAACAAATTCCCCAAACAATCAGTCAGGGTACAGTAAGATGGCTAACAAGTGGAACAGCGGCATTAATGATCGGGCGCTGAAGGAAGAGATCTGCGAGATCGGCCGACGGGTTTACAACAAGGGCTTTGCCGCGGCCAACGACGGGAACATCAGTATCCGTGTCGGGGAGAACGAAGTCCTTTGTACTCCGACTATGATCTGCAAGGGGTTCATGAAGCCGGACGATATCTGCGCGGTTGATATGGACGGCAATCAGATTGCGGGGAAGCGGAAACGCACCAGTGAAGTGCTGCTGCACCTGGCAATTATGAAGCATCGTCCGGACGTCAAGTCGGTGGTGCACTGTCATCCGCCGCATGCGACAGCCTTTGCAGTGGCCGGTGAGCCGATCCCGCAGTGTATTCTGCCGGAAGTGGAAGTTTTCATGGGAGAGGTTCCGATTGCCCCCTATGAAACTCCGGGTGATCAGCGGTTTGCCAGCACCGTGGTGCCTTTCCTGAAGGCGACCAATACGATTATTCTGAAGAATCACGGGACCGTGTCGTTCGGGAAGAATCTTGAGGACGCTTACTGGAAGACCGAGATTCTGGATGCTTACTGCCGCATTCTGCTGCTGGCAAAGCAGATTGGCCAGCCCATGTATCTGAGCGAAGAGAAAAGTCGTGAGTTGCTGGATCTGAAGAAGAAGTGGGGCTTTGACGACCCGCGATTTCATAACGAGAACTGTGATCTCTGCGGCAACAGTGCATTCCGTGAAGGTTACAAAGAGAACATTCCGGTGCAGCGAGCCTTTGAGCCGGCTCCGGATTATCCTGGATATCTGCAGAAGCCGTGCGGTGAGCCGTGTGAGCAGAAGCCTGCCGATGTGAGTGAAGATCTGGTGCGAATGATCACTCAGCAGGTCATGGCAGCACTGGGCAAGGGATGATTTCCGGGGTTTGCCGGTCAGTTTGCGTCTGAGTTGACGCGCGTGGTTCAGATTCAGCGATTACGTCGGTTGAGTGCAGGAAAACAGGAAAGAGCGGCAATGAAGGTCAGCATTATTGGTGGTGGCGGGCTGGTGGGTTCCTGTGCAGGGTTTGCTCTGCAGGCAGGCAAAATCGTCAGCGACATCGTGCTTGTGGATGTCAATCAGGAGTTGTGTGAAGGGCAGGCTCTGGACCTGCTGCACGGAGCTTCTCTGATGGCCCCTCAGCGGATTTCAGCATCCGGCACTGAAGCGGTGAAGGACAGTGACGTCGTGGTGATCACAGCCGGTCTGCGACGCAAACCGGACGAAAGTCGCCTGGATCTGATCAATCGCAATGTGGCGCTGTTCCGTACAATTCTGGCCGACATCAAGAAGCATGGTCTGAAAAAGGAAGCCATTATTTTTGTGGTTTCGAACCCTGTCGATGTTCTGACATACCTCGCGGTGAAGGAACTGGGGCTGCCGGCATCGCAGGTGATTGGTCTGGGAACAGTTCTGGATACGACGCGTCTGCGAAGTATGCTGGCTCAGCGTCTGAATGTTCCGCCGACGCAGGTGAGTGTATCGATCTTCGGCGAGCATGGGGACAGTATGGTTCCGATCTGGTCGATGGCTCAGATTGCCAATCTGCCGCTGGACAAGTTCCCGGGGGTCACTCCGACCCTCATCGCGGAAGTCGAAAAGAAGACTCGTGGCAGCGGTGCCGAGGTCATCAAGAAGAAGGGTGGAGCTGGATTTGCCGTGGGCGTTTCCATTGCCGACGTGGTACACAGTATTGCTCTGGATGATAATCGAATTCATCCGGTCAGCAGTCTGATGAACGGCGCGTACGGAGTCCGTGACGTGTGCTTTTCCATTCCGACGGTGATGGGCCGCAGTGGCGTGAAAAGTCACATTGAGGTCGAGCTGTGGTCGAAGGAAAAGACCGCGCTGCTGCAGAGTGCGAATGTTCTGAAGGACACGATTGCCAAGGTGCTGAACAAGTAGTTCCGGTTCCGTTGCAGACTGCAGATTGTTTTCAGTATTCAGCCCTGTTGTGTTTCGAAGCCTTTCCGAGGTTCGCGAGACAGCAGGGCTGCTGCTTGCGCGTCGTCCGTAATCTGTTCAGTCGCGGGATTCCAGGAAATTGGTCGTCCCAGTCGGGCTGCGATTCCGGCCAGATGACAGGTGGAAAGAGCCCGGTGGTGGCTGAACACGTCCGAGATGGGTTGTCGACGATCGCGGGCGGCTTCGAAGAAGTTGGTGAAGTGGTCTGTCAGTGAGCGATTGCCGTAAGTTTTTTCAAGCGTTCCTGCGGGAAGTGGATTCTGCTGCAGTTCTTCATGCGGGCGACCGGTGATGCGTCCGCGATTGACGAAGATGCGTCCTGCGGTGCCTTCCAGCAGGATTCCATTGTCGCCATCGTGTCGGATTTCGATTTCGACACCATCTGCGAACTGAGCCCGAATCAGAAATTCGGTGGCCGTATTGTATCGCGCTGGATCGACAGGGAATCCGTCACGGAATTCGACGGGATGTCGCACATGTTCGGGAATGACTCGAATGGGTCCGGTTTCCGTTTTGCCGAGTGCCCATGTGGCGATGTCCACATGGTGTGCACCCCAGTCAGTCAGTTTTCCGCCGGAATATTCATACCACCAGCGGAATTCGTAGTGGCAGCGTGACCAGCTGCGGGTTTCGCCGTTGTCTCCGGCGAGGTAGCGGAATTCCTTTTCTGCTGCGGGGCCCTGCCAGAGGTTCCAGTCGAGTGTCCGGGGAGCGGCCGCGACCGGCAACTCTGGGCTTTGCGGTGCCCCGCCGATACTGCAGACAGCTCTTTTCAGTTGCCCCAGCCGTCCGGCATGTGCCAGAGCGACAGCTTCAATGAATTGTCGTTCGCTGCGCTGCTGAGTCCCGATCTGCACGATCCGCCCGGTGCGGCGACACACGTCGCAGAGCAGTCGTCCTTCCGGGATTGTCAGAGTCATTGGTTTTTCAAGATACACGTCTTTACCGGCCAGCATGGCTTCAACGGCCATTTTGGCGTGCCAGTGATCGGGTGTAGAGATATGCACGATGTCGATGCGGGGGTCATCGAGGATGGCACGGTAGTCGGAATGCAGTGCAGGGGCAGAGCCGGTCCATTCCTTCACAAGGCCAGCTGCCAGCTCACGACGGGCGGAGTCGGCGTCGCAGACAGCGACATAATCGGCGAATTTTCGGAAGTCCGGCGCCGAACCCCATGGACCGTCAATTCCGGTTGCCTTCTGACACCAGCGACTGCCGGTCCCGATCGCGGCAGCCACTGGTCGGTCATTCGTTTCACGAAAACCGGTGGCGCGAACCCCACGTGGCAGGATTACAGCAGCAGCTGTCAGGGTTCCAAGGAGTGCCTTGCGGCGAGTCGTCCGGCGTGAATCAGTCATGACTGCAGCATTCGTCAGGAGGCAGTTGCGAGTAGGCAGATGAACCAGCGGAAGATAATCGCTGAGGACTGTTTGTACCAGTCGAAATGGTTCGGTCCTGGGCTGCAGGGCGGGGCGTCGTTGCCGGATTGCTTGCAATCTGCTGAGTGATTGTCGAGGGTACGCAGGCAGGGGACACAGATCGTCAGGTTCAATGGGGGCTTGCCATGAGGCGACAGGGAATTGAAACCATCCGGTGCGGCCGCAGTTCACTGTATTGCCGGGAAATGCAGATGACTCGGGCCAGCCGTTGCCGGTCTTCCTGCAGTGCGCTGCTGCTGGTCTGTCTGCTGCTGACGGTGGTCTGCCGTGCTGCGACAGCGCAGACCGAGGTTGCTGACAATGCACAGCGCTTTGATGTGGTGCTGCAGCAGGGCCTGATTCATCGCGGTGACGGCAGTCCTGGAACTCCCGGTACGGTAGCGGTCAGGCAGGGAAAACTGACGCTTTTGCCGGCAGATGCAGTGGTCGAAGCTGATCAGACAATTGACTGCCGAGGCCTGATGATCGCACCGGGATTCATTGATCTGCATACCCACAGTGACGAGCCATTGCTGGATCGCAATACTCGGGCCAGCGTGAATTATCTGATGCAGGGCTGCACCACCATGGTTACCGGGAACTGTGGCTTTGGTCCGGTGGATACTGGCGGTTTTCTGCAGCAGATTGACCAGTCAGGGGCGGGGACTAATGTCGCTCACCTGATTCCGCATGGCAGTCTGCGTTCGGAGGTCATGGGGAAGGTGAATCGGGCGGCAACGGCAGAAGAACTGCAGCGGATGCTGCAGTTGGCGGACAAGGCGATGCAGGATGGTGCATGGGGCATGTCCACGGGGCTGATCTACATTCCCGGAACGTTTACTCCCACATCAGAACTGACCAGTATTGCTGGTGTTGTGGCCAAGCATGCTGGTATTTACGCCAGTCATATTCGTGGCGAGGGCACAGAGCTGCTGCAGAGCATTGAAGAGGCTCTGCAGATTGGGCAGGGGGCGGGTTGTCGCGTGCATGTGTCGCACTTCAAAGCCAGTGGTCGACCGTCGTGGGGGACATTGCGACTGGCCATCAGCCGGATTGAAAAAGCGCGAGCAGAGGGGCAGCAGGTGACGGCCGATCAATACCCGTATACGGCGTCCAGTACTTCGCTGGAGGCCACATTGCTGCCGGCATGGGCTCGCGAAGGAGGTCGTGAAGCCCTTGCTCAGCGATTGCAGGACCCCGGTCAGGCTCAGCGAATTCGCGGCGATGTGCAGCAGAAGCTGGAAACCGCGACTCGAATCCAGCTGGCGTCCTGCAATCACAATCGCAGCTGGATCGGCAAATCACTGGACGAAGTGGCACAGGCTGAGGGGCGCGAGGTCTGCGATATTGTGCTGGAGATTGAGCAAAATGGCGGAGCTTCGGTGGTGAACTTCAATATGAGCGAGGAGGACCTGCGGTTGGCCATGCCACGTGATTGGGTAGCCACAGCCAGTGATGGAGGATCGAAGATTCCCACCGGTTCGCAACCTCATCCACGTTCCTTTGGTACATTCCCACGAAAGATCGGACGTTATGCGATTGCCGAAAACGTGCTGTCATTAGAGGCTGCCATTCGCAGTGCAACTGGACTTCCGGCCGATATTCTGGGGATCAGCGATCGGGGTCGACTGCTGGATGGGCTGGCGGCCGACGTGGTTGTGTTTTCACCGGAAGAGTTCCGTGATCGCGCGGATTTTGACAATCCCTATCAGGCTCCTGCAGGGCTGCGATATGTACTGGTCAATGGTGTGTTTGCGGTCTTTGATGGTCAGCCAACGGGTGCTTTAGCCGGGCGATCGCTCCGCAAAGTGGCAGTTCCAGCGAAGTAAGTGTGCTGTTATCTGAAGAGGGGCATTCCATGAAACGCAGAACTCTGTTGAGCATGGCCGGAAGGTCAGTACTGGCATCGGGAATCAGTGTCGCAGGATTCCAGGCACGATTGTTTGCCGCTTCGCTGAATGTGGAAGAGCAAGTGCGTGTGGCAGTGATCGGGCATACCGGGCGAGGAAACTATGGCCACGGTCTTGACACCATGTGGCTGCAGATACCGCAGGCCCGGATCTGTGGTGTGGCTGATGCTGACCCGGCAGGGCTGGCTGCAGCTGTCCAACTGCTGAAACCTGAAGCAGGTTACGGCGACTATCATCAGTTGCTGGCAGAGCAACGACCGACCGTTGTGGCAATTGCTCCGCGCCACGTGGACCAGCATCGCGACATGCTGCTGGCTGCCATTCAGCATGGTGTCCGCGGCATTTACATCGAAAAGCCGTTTGTCCGTTCGCCGGCTGAAGCGGATGAGGTGCTTCAGGCAGCTGCCAAAGCCGGAGTGCGGATCGCGGTTGCGCATCGTAATCGGTTTCATCCTGTGCTCCCGGTGCTGCAGAAACTGGTGGCTGATGGAGCGATCGGTCGGGTGCTGGAGTATCGTGGTCGTGGCAAGGAAGATGCACGGGGCGGCGCACTTGACCTGTGGGTGCTGGGATCGCACGTTCTGAATCTGGCTGCGTTCTTTGGTGGAGCTCCACAATCGGTCACCGCCACGCTGCTGCAGGATGGACGTCCTGTGACGGCGGCAGACGTGCAGGATGGAGCTGAAGGAATCGGTCGTCTGGCAGGAAATGAACTGCATGCGCGTTTTGAAATGCAGTCAGGTCAGCCTTTCTTCTTTGATTCGCGGCAGCACGCCAGACGCCGTGATACCGCAGTGGATCGTCCAGCATCATTTGGTCTGCAGATCATCGGAACGGAAGGGGTCATCGATCTTCGCGCGGATCAGAATCAGTTGGCTGCAGTCAGGCTGGGCAGCCCGTTTGATCCGGACTTCAGCGGTGAGCAAAAATGGCAGCCGGTGTCCTCCGCCGGCATCAATCAACCGGAGCCGGTGCCGGAACTGGCTCGATTGTTGTCTGCTCAGGTGGCGCCCGGACTTGATCTGCTGCAATCGCTGCAGCAGAACCGTCAGCCACTGTGCGATGGAGAGCAGGGGCGACAGACGGTGGAGATGATTTGCGGCGTTTTCGAATCGCATCGGCTGAACGGCCAGCGAGTCAGCTTTCCGTTGCAGACTCGAGTGAATCCATTGACACTGCTGTGAACCGACGCGTTCACACCTGGGAATTCAGAACGTCGGTTGCCCAGATGGTCATTACAGGCCTGTTCAATTTGCGGTCGTGTTCGCCGTGGTGGTTGCTGGTGTCACGACGACGCGGCGATTGATGGTGGGAACCGCCACCGTGGTCTGGCGCCCGCCGGGCCAGAGGATGTTCAGGGTGACCGGCTCGGGGTGATCGGCCAGTCCGAACAGCTGTGCGGCTTCATTCTGATTGCCCTGTCCCGTGCCGGCCTCAACGTGTCGAGTCAGTGTCTGGCTGCCAAGCTGCAGACGGACCTGTGCACCTGTGGCGTTGGTGGAAGCCCCTGTGCCATCGCCACGCAGCAACACTGACAGCCAGTTGTTCCCTTTCAGACGCTGATTGATCCACAACTTCCCGGCAGTTACAAGGTCTGGATCACCATCCTGATCAAAATCGGCCCATGCTGCCTGATAGGTGGCGGGCAGGCCTTCCAGACCGGTCACCGAAGTCCGGTCCTGCCATTGCCATTCGCCCGTCTGCAGGAACAGCGTTGGCTGATTTCTGACATTGAATGAGGCTGTTTCGTAGACGGTTGTGAAGAACAGATCCATTCGACCATCACCATCGACATCGGCGGCAGCTGGTGACGCATAAGACTCCTGGTAAAAAACTCCGGCCGGGCCACGATCCTCAAACTTCCATCCGCTTTCTGTTCGCTGTCCCTGCAGAAATCGCGATTTTGGCTGATCGCCACGTCCATCCACATGGGCGAAGTTGCCGGCGAACAGATCAAAGCGTCCATCGTTATTGAAATCGGCCCATGCGGCCCCAATCGAATGCCCGCCATCGAATCCCGCGGACGTGGCCAGAGCTGCCAGTTCGCCGGCAACGTCGCTGAACTGACCGGCTTCACAACGCCACAGTACGTTGGGCTGCAGGCGATAGTTCGACACATACAGATCCGAGTCCCCATCCTCGTCAAAATCACAGGCCGTGACACCTCGGGCTCGGTAGCGAGCATCCGTCTGAGTGACTTTGAAGGTGTGGTCCGGCTGCTGCTGCAGAAAAAATGATGGCCATGTGATGCCCGCATCCCAGTCTTCGTAGCCTGCTACAAACAGATCGGGCAGTCGATCTCCGTTATGATCAGACCAGCAGGCAGCGAGACTGACGGTTCTGGGCAATTCGGGCAGAGGCCATGGTTCGAATCCACGTCCGGACTGATTTCGATACAACTTCTGTTGTGAATACGAAAACAGGTCCGTGAAGCCATCGTTATCAAAATCATCGGCGACGACATCACCAACGCCCTCGAAGTGCTTCGTGAACTGCTGTCCCTGCTGGTTCAGCCAGACCACGCCACCGGCACATAAATCGGTCCAGCCATCTGTGTTGACATCAGCCCAACAGGCAGCTCCGCCTCCGGGGACGAATTTGATGGACAGCTCTGCATTGGAAAAACGCAGCGTTGTGGGTGGAACTGTGGCGACGGGTTCATCTGCTGCTGTGGGGACAGCTATGAGCCCACAGGGAGCTGCCGACAGCAGAAAAGTCAGGATTTGAATGCGGGCTGCCATATCGAGAATCCTTGATTGCGATCAGCCATGATGGTGTTTATTCACGGCAACGGGTTTGGCGATCATTTGCTTCAATTCTTCAAGGCTGTGTACTGCAGCTTTAGTGATTTTTGAATTGCTGCTGCAGTTCTGTGAGCATCCGGGAAACGTTGTCGACGTCAAGTGCGGCAAACTGATCGTCAGTGCTGATTGGCAGTTTGAGCCACTGTTGTATCAGCAGGATTTGCCCCTGCAGCAGCCCTCGGCGAATTCCTCGTGCTTCTCCGATTTCGATCCCCTGTTGCTTTGCGAAGATGATGCGGGCTTCTGCGTCGCGTTGGGCTTTCACGCAAGCATTGTATTCGTAGAGTTGTTCCGGTGTTTGGGTGTTCATTTCGCGAACCGTGGCGGCTTCTGAGAATTCCTGATCGAGCAGTAACTGGCTGATCCGTTCGGTGGTGAGTTCCGCTGCGTTCCGGAAAAACCAGTGCCAACGGTCGATTGGAATGGCAGTATACGGAGTTTCCGCTGTGACCTGAAGCATTAGCTGACAGATCTGTGTGGGCCACTGCCGGGAAGCTATTTAAACCACGAGTGACACGAATGACACGAATCAGGACAGAATTTTGGGGGGTGTTCCCAGGCGAACCGACGGTGTAAACCGGATCAACGAAAAATCATGTGCGCAGCTGCAGGTTTCAGTTTGATGGGTTTGGCGAAAAACGCACGGGATATTGTTTCCGTGCCCGGAAGAACACAACCGCTCAGTCGCAAACGACAACATCCGTCAGTTGCCGACCCTGGGACCACCGAGCACCAGCTCGTTGACGGCAACATCACAACTCTCGTCAGCTTACGCT
>CAXBSH010000068.1:0-18959 GCA_963977705.1 uncultured Planctomycetaceae bacterium | reverse complement strand
TCAGTGGTCAGTGGGGTTGTGCTTGGGAGGGCGAGGCTCCTGCCGAGTCGCAGGGGTGGAGTTGCGGTACGGGGGGTGTTACCGAGCTGGTGCTCGGTGGTCCCGGGTGGGCTGTGGGTGAGCTTGGGCGAGCCGTCGGCGTGAGCCTTCGGGTGTTGGTTGGGTGATGTTTTTTTGCCGCGGAAGGACGCGGAAAAACGCGGAAGAGTGCGGGGATGGCTGGAGGGATTTGAACCACGGAAGGACACGGAAGACACGGAAAAATTCAGGGGGTGGCTGGGGGGGGTGTATTTGGGCGATCAGTAATCAGTGGTCAGTGGTCAGTTGGGGGCTGGTGTGACAGTTCAGGTGTGTGGTGTTATTGGTCGATCGAGGGTGTTTTTTCGCCGCAGGCTTTCAGGAGTGTGTGCTGGACGGCGAGGTCATGTGCGGAGGGGAAGTCTGTCTTTTTTTCACCGCGAATGATTCGGGCCATATCGGCAGCGTCATCCACGTAGCGAATGTAACGGGGGAAGCTGACGTCCTGAGTGCCGGCTTTGAAGTCGCGATACGGGGCTGACAGAGTCAGCACGGCGGCTGGATTGTCCAGTGGCTGCAGATGAAAGGTGCCCGCAGTGCCACAGACTGTCAGGTGTCGTCTGCGGAATCCGTCTACTTCCATCGCTGTTGTGCGAACAGTGGCAGTTGCCTGAGAGTATTCGAGCACGGCCAGCATGTTGTCGTTCAGGTTGTCGTTGAGTGGGGCTGAGTGGCGGAGATACGGAGTGACGTCAGCTGGTTCGCCAAGGATTCCGACCACCAGATCGAGGACGTGGCAGCCCAGTTCGAACATCATGCCGCCAGGAAATTCGGCCAGCAGTATTCGATCGGTGGCATCCACCACCTTACTCATCACGGCATGCACTTCGAAGATCTGTCCGAGGCAGTTATCGCGGAGCAGCTGCCGCAGCAGAACGATGCCGGGGTTGTAACGATACATATAGCCCATCTGCACCAGCAGCTTCTGCTGTTCGGCTGCCTGCAGAATCGCCGCAAATTGTGGCAGCGACTGTCCGGCCGGTTTGTCGATGTGTATGTGTTTACCGGCGGCCACACAAACTGCGGCGTGATCCAGCAGGTCGCGAACTGGCGTTTCCACCAGCACTGCCTGCAGGCCGGGTGTGTTCAGCAGTTCTTCGCGAGTCATCCATTTCAGATCGCGATACGGATCGCGTTCCTGTGCAGCTTTGCGAAGTTGTTCATCCGGTTCCACAATCCCGACGACTTCGTAGTCGGGATTGTTGCGATAGACAGACAGTTTCGAGGCGTGTGCGTGTCCGACGCCGATCTGTCCGATGCGGATGGGTCCGAGGGGGCTGGCAGCGGCGCTGGTTGCGGTGTAAAGACCGGCAGCGGCGGTGGCCAGAAACGTTCGGCGCGCAACATGTGCAGACGGCATCTGATCGACCTTGAGAAAAGGCATTGAAACCGAAGATGTGTGTATCGCTGTTTGTGGTGGGGCTGATTGTGTTGTGTGTCGGCGGGCAGCTACTGTTTACGGGCTTTATTACCGGCTTTTTTTCCGTTGTTCGGTGATGGCTGAGTCTGCTGATCCGGCAGTGCGGGCAGTGGCAGGTAGTCAAAGTCCAGAATCATTTTTTCTGCAAGGGCTTCGCGCAGTTCTTTTTCGATGTCAGCGGTTTCCGGATGACCGGCGAGGTTGCGGAGTTCTGATGGATCAGCATCGAGGTCATACAGTTCATAGACAGGTCTGGGAGCGGTGAAGTAGGTACTGATCAGCGGTGCTGACAGGGTACCATCAGCAGCGGCAGCCTGCATCTGTTTCCAGCCTGGTCCTCCGGCGGAATCGACAGGTGAGTAGGGGACCCAGGGCGTACAGTTGTAGATGAATTTCCAGCGATCGCTGCGAACTGCGCGAGCGAGGTCGTAGCCTGAGCTGGAGATATCGGTACGTACGGGGGCATTGGATCCGTGTGAGCCTCGTTCAATGAACACATGACTTCGCGGAGTGAAAGGTTGGTTCTGCAGCAGGGGCAGGAAGCTGTGTCCGCTCATGCGTGGTCCCGCTGGAACTCCGGCCGCCGCAAGCAGTGTGGGGGCGATGTCTTCGCCGCTGATCAGGGCTTTTGAGTCTCCTCCGGCTTTGACGTTGCCGGGCCAGCGAATCAGCAGTGGAACATTCGAGCCCGGGTCATAGAGCGAGCCCTTGCCGTGAGGCAGTGCAGCTCCGTTATCACCGGCGAACACGATCAGCGTCTGATCGTACAGGCCTTTTTGTTTCAGCACGTCGAGTACAGTGCCAATAGTGCGATCGAGGCGATTAATTTCGGCGAAGTAGTCTGCCAGTTGTTCGCGCATTCCGGGCAGATCAGGCCAGTGAGGCGGCAGCTGCAGAGTGGCCGGGTCCGGTCGAAATTCGGCCGGTGCATTCCATGGATGATGCGGGTCACTGAAGTTCGCCCACAGAAAGAACGGGCGATCGGCAGGTTTGCGATCGAGGAATCCGGCCATCTGTGTGGCGACTTCTGAATCGCCGCAGGTATTCAGGAAGTCGACTCGATCGGCGAAAGTGCGGAGCTGATTTTTGTCATAGATGCGGCTGAGTGCTGGTGAGTTGCGTGAGGCACCGTCGAGGTGAAAACTGCGACCGCAGATTCCGGTGTAATATCCGGCATGTTCCCGCAGCAGTTCCGGCAGGGTGATTTCGTCGCGAGGCAGCGGAGCAGAGAAGCGGGTCATCCGAGCGGCGACGGCGGATCGCCCGGTCATCAGGCAGGCACGGGACGGCACACACTGAGGAGCTCCGGTGAAGAATCGATGAAATCGCATACCTTCTGCGGCCAGCTGATCGAGGACCGGCGTGCTGATGCTGGTATTACCGTAAGTACTGACGAACGGGTAACTGTGATCATCGCTGAGCAGCAGCAGGATATTGGGTCGATCGGCCGCAGCAGCTGCAGCGGTGCAGATCAACAGTGAGGCGATGCTGGCGCAGGCCAGCAGACAGCGAACAGGAAGGCTGGCAACCGGGGGTAAGTGCATACAGAGAATGCTCCGCAGAGGTCCGGATTGTGTGGCGTGGTTCAGGATTGCAGTTGCACGTCGCACAGGGTATCGGCTGTTGTGGACAGAGACAAACCGGATTGCGGTGGGTGGCTGGAACCGTTCTTGTCGGTCCGACAGAAACTCGTCAGAATCGGAGTTCTGCAGACCGGATTTCGCTGGATTTTTCGGTAACCGGTGCTGGGGGCTGAGGAGTGTGGTGATGAGTTGGTCAGTCAAATTGAGTGTGGTGTGTGTATTTATATGGGGCAGTGTGGGGGTCGCCACGGGGTTTGCTCAGGAACTGCCAGCGGTGCCCGCGCCCCAATCTCCCCCGTCGCCACAGTGGGTATTGCCGGAAATCCCCGGCACTCTGGTGCAGCGTGTGCTGCTTGACAGTCCAACGGTTGGTCAGCAGATCAGTTGTTACGTCTCGCTGCCTCCTGAATATGAATCTCAGCTGCAGCGACGTTTTCCTGTGCTGTACTGGCTGCATGGTATGGGTGGGGGCAATGCGGGTGTCGCGCAGGTTGCTCAGCGCTACCAGGCAGCGATGCGTACCGGCCGTCTGCCGCAGCTGATCATGGTGTTTCCGAATGGCCTGCCTTCCGGTATGTGGTGTGACTGGAAGGACGGTTCAGTGCGGATGGAAACTGTGCTGATTCAGGAACTGATTCCGCATATTGACGGTGTGTTTCGGACGTTGAGTAGTCCGGAGGGCCGAGTGATTGAGGGCTTCAGTATGGGTGGCTATGGGGCTGCTCGTCTGGGTTTTCGTTATCCTCAGTTGTTTGGTGCGGTTTCGCTGTTGGGGGCTGGTCCGCTGCAGTTGGATCTGAGTGATGCGCCGCGAGTGGGACCTGCGGGGCGTGAGCGTGTGCTGCAGGATGTCTTTGGAGGCGACCAGCAGTACTTTGAAGCTCAGAGTCCATGGCGTGCAGCGGAGGTGGAAGCTGAACGACTGCGAGTCGGGCGGGTCATTCGGCAGGTTGTGGGTGATCGCGATGAAACGCTGCAGCACAATCAGCAGTTCCATCGTCATCTTGAGTCACTGCAGATTCCGCATGAGTATCGGCAGCTGCCGGCTGTACCACATAATCCGAATGCTGTGCTGAATTCTCTGGGTGAGGACAACTGGAAGTTTTATCGGCGTGCGCTGGCTGGACTGCAGCGGGCGAATCTGACGCTGATGGCGCCGCGCCGTCCCAATATCGTGGTGATTTATACCGATGACCATGGCTGGGCGGACCTTGGAATTCAGGGGGTGGATTCTGATGTTCAGACTCCGCATCTTGATCAGCTGGCGCGGGATGGTGTGTTGTTTTCGAGGGGTTATGTGACGGCGCCGCAGTGTGTTCCTTCGCGAGCGGCATTATTAACGGGGCGCTATCAGCAGCGATTTGGAGTGGAGGATAACAATCGGGGTCCACTGCCGCTGAGTGAGGTGACAATTGCTGAGCGTCTGCGTCCGCAGGGGTATCTGAGCGGCTGGGTTGGCAAGTGTCATCTGGATATCAGTGCGGCGAAGGGAGTCGAGAAGTCACAGCGGATACTGCCCGACCATATGCCGCATCAGCAGGGATTTGATGAGTATTTTCGGGGTGAGCTGCGTCAGTTTTATGCGTCTCATGATCTGCTGGGACGTCCGGTACAGAATCCACCGCAGCTGATTACAGACAATCGTTTCCGGGTTGTTGTGCAGACGGAGGCGGCTTTGTCGTTTCTGAATCGTCGGGCGGCGGAACCGCAGCAGCCGTGGTTTCTGTATCTGGCGTGGTATGCCCCGCATGTACCGCTGGAGTCTCCGGAGCCCTGGTTCAGTCGAACTCCTGAGCATCTGCCACTGCAGCGACGTCAGGCGCTGGCGATGATCGCTGCCATGGATGACGGTGTGGGCCGAATTCGTGAAAAGCTGCGTGAGCTGGGTGCGGATCGGAACACTCTGATCTTCTTCATCGGTGATAATGGAGCTCCACTGGGAACAGCGTGGGATGGTTCTTTGAACAGTCCGCTTGCAGGTCAGAAAGGCATGCTGAGTGAGGGTGGTATCCGGACACCGTTTATTGGTGCCTGGCCCGGTCACTGGCCGGCCGGTCAGGTCTATTCGCAGCCGGTAAGCAGTCTGGATGTGGCTGCGACCGCGGCGGCTGCAGCGGGGCTGGATACAGCCGGGCAACTGGATGGTACAGATCTGACTCCGTATGTCACCGGGCAGCGGAAAGATGCTCCGCACGAACGTCTGTTCTGGCGCTGGGCGTCTCAGTCGGCTGTGCTGGAGATGCCGTGGAAGCTGATCCGGCTGGGCAATCGGCCTCCGCTGCTGTTTGATGTGTCGACTCCGGAGGGGGAGCATCTGTCGCGGAATCTGGCCGAGCAGCAGCCTGAGCTGGTTGCTCGCCTTGACCGTCGGCTGCGTGAATGGGCTGCTGATCTGCAGCCACCGGGACTATCGGAGGAGGCCTCGGCTTTCAGTCAGCGGCATGAGGATCTGTTTGGTGAGCACGAGTTGATCCCGGCAGTCTCGCGGACTGCGGGTGGTGTTGAGGAGGAGGGAGTACAGGGCTGGATTGTTCGTAATGGTCAGCTCAGACGGACCGCATCCGGTCTGTCGATTGAGTCGAATGCTGACGGGTCGAGTGGGCGGATGTTTCTGACGCATTCCCGGCTTGATCTTGTCGGCCCGGTGACTGCGGTGCTGCGGTTGCGTGCACATGCCGGGGGTGCTGGTCGTGGGCGCATCACGTGGCGTACTCGGCAGGCCAGTTTTGCTGAGCATCAGGTGTCGGAATTCGAGTGGCCGGTTGGTCGGGAGTGGCAGGAAGTTCAGGTGACGATCCCGGAGGATGGGGTGATTCTGCACGTGCGGATTCACCCACCGGCGGATGTGCAGGGGCTGGAGGTTCAGTCGATTGAGTTTGAGGGCGGGGAAAATCGGGTGCGATTTGCATTCTGATGGCAGGCAGGGTCGAAGAATACTGCGGGAGGCCCTGTATTTCTGCCGGGATTTACTGGCGTCTTCGGGGAATTCGCAGGATGATGGTGGCAGTGCATGCTGTCAGGAATCCGCAGGAGTTTTTCGATGAATATGCATCTACCTCGAATGTCTGGCGGGGTTTCACGTCGACAGCTGCTGCAGTCAGCGGGTACGGGACTGGGGTTGCTGGCTTTGCCGGGTTTGCTGCAGGCTGATGGTTCTGCGGAGCTGGACAGTCCGCTGTCTCTGAAAGCTCCTCTTCAGTCGGCTCGGGCAAAGCACATTGTTCACATTTATCTGAACGGTGGTCCATCGCAGGTGGACACGTGGGATTACAAGCCTGAGCTGACGAAGTGGGGTGGTCAGCGACTGCCGCTGGGTAATCTGACGACAGAGCGAGAGACTGGTGTGGCGCTGGCTTCACCATTTCGTTTTGAGCAGTATGGTGACAGTGGTTTGTGGTGCAGCGATGTTTTTCAGAAGACAGCGCGGTGGCATGCGGATCGGATCTGTGTCATTCGGTCGATGTACGCGAATACTCCGAATCACGAACAGAGTATGCGTCTGATGAACACGGGCAGTGAGCGTCTGTCGCGGCCCAGTTATGGTTCGTGGCTGACCTATGGTCTGGGGTGTGAAAATCAGAATCTGCCAGGATTTGTGACGCTGTGTCCGGGGTTGCCTGTAGCGGATTCATCCAATTGGCGCAGTGCCTTTCTTCCGGGGATTTATCAGGGCACATGGCTGGACACTCGTAAAGCCAGTCCGGTGGAGTTGATCTCCAACATCCGCAATCCGCAGACTCAGATGCCCGAGCAGCGTCGGCAGCTGGATCTGCTGCAGCGTGTGAATCGTCGGCATCAGCAGTCACGGCAGGAAGACGCAGCGCTGGAAGCCCGGATTCAGTCTTTTGAGCTGGCATTTCGGATGCAGATGCAGGCGACGGACGCACTGGATATTACGGGCGAGCCCAAATCGATCCATGATCTGTATCAGTCGGGCACGGTGCATGGTCGACAGCTGCTGATTGCGCGGCGTCTGATTGAGCGTGGAGTGCGAGTGGTGCAGTGTTATCACGGAGATGTGCAGCCGTGGGATTCGCATGGCAACATAGCCGGGGAACATGGGCGGCTGGGTCGTGAGGCGGATGGTCCGATTGCCGCATTTCTGACAGATCTGGCGCAGCGTGGTCTGCTGGATGAAACGCTGGTGGTGTGTGGCGGTGAATTTGGACGGACGCCGGCAGTGGAAATGCCGATCGGCGGGGGTGCTCCAACAGGGCGTGATCACAATCACCATGGTTTCAGTGTCTGGCTGGCGGGTGGTGGAGTGCGGGGTGGAATGGCGTACGGGAACACGGATGAATTCGGTTATCGGGCGGTTGAGAACCGGGTGCATGTGCATGATCTGCATGCGACGATGCTGCATCTGATGGGCTTTGATCATGAGCGTCTGACATATCATCATTCGGGTCGAGACTTCCGGCTGACGGATGTGCATGGAAAGGTGGTCCATGAGATTCTGTCCTGAGCGAATCCGTTGGTTGACCGCGGTATTGTGTCTGCTGTGTGGTTTGTCAGCAGTATGGGGGGACGAGCAGGAGGCAAAGACAGCGCGCTGGAAAAAAGACTATGAGACTCGCGTGCTGCCGATTATTCGCGAGCGTTGTCAGCAGTGTCACAGTGCTGAGAAGGCTGAGGGAGAGCTGGATCTGACAAAGTTTGCGACGGGCGACCAGGCATTCGAGGCGAATGATGCGTGGGAACGTGTCGCAAGGCGCATTCGTCTGAATGAAATGCCGCCGCAGGGCAGTCCGGGTCTGAACGATCGTCAAAAGGGCATATTCCAGAAGTGGGTGGATACTCGGCCCAATCAGGATCTGTGCAGCCAGCTGGCCTCCGAGGAGACTCAGAGCTGGTATCGGGGCTATGTGATGAGTCGTCGACTGACTCAGCTGGAGTATCGGAATGCCATTCACGATCTGCTGGGGCAGAGCCTGCCGGTTGGCGAGGAGCCTCCGACGGACGGAGCTGGTGGTGAGGGATTCGACACGGTCGGTGATTCGCTGTTCACATCGACTCTGCATATTGAGGCGTATCTGCTGCTGGCTGATCAGCTGGTGGATCGAGCCATGCCACTGGATTTTCCGGATCGGCTGTCCGGGGTATCCGAGATTGTGTTGCCTGGCCTGCTGAGTGTGCCGCAGTGGCGGTTACTGTCGTCTGCGGGTGTGGAAGCGGCAGGCTCGGCAGACGTGCAGGCAGCTGTGCGTCAGTTGGTGACGGGTTTTTCCCATCGTGCGTGGCGTCGACCGCCGACAGACGCTGAGGTTGATCGTCTGCTGCAGTTGTATGCGGCTGCTCTGCCGCAGCTGGGGAATGTGCTGGCAGCGGTGCGGCAGCCATTGAAGGCCGTCCTCGTGTCGCCTCATTTTCTGTTTGTGGTTGAGACGGAACCGGATGAGACGGGTGTGTTACCATTGACACCTCATCAGCTGGCAACGCGGCTGGCATTGTTTCTGTGGTCCTCGATACCCGATGAAGAGCTGCTGACGGCGGCGGATACCGGGTTACTGGCGGACGACCAGCACTATCGACAGCAGATTGTTCGTATGCTTTCAGATCGTCGGGCAGTGGCATTGGGCGAGAATTTCGGGCTGCAGTGGCTGGGGTTGCGCAACTTTGCCAGCGTACAGCCTGATGCAGAGATCTATCCACAGTATTCCCGTGAGCTGGCAGCGGATCTGCAGGAGGAAGCTGTTCAGTTTGTGGCGGGTGTCTTTCGTGACAATCGACCACTGACGGATCTGCTGTCGGCAGATTACGTCTTCGTGAATGGTCGCCTTGCTCAGCACTATGGTTTGTCCGTACCGGTTCAGTCAGACTGGCAGCGTGTGGCAGTGAATGACGGTCGTCGAGGAGGTGCGGCGACGCTGGGTGCCGTGTTGACGGCTGCGTCATATCCACGTCGAACCAGTCCGGTGCTGCGTGGCCGCTGGATTCTGGATGAGCTGCTGGGCACGCCGGTGCCTCCACCGCCACCTGGTGTACCTCCACTGGATCAATCGGTGGCGGAAGCGGGCAGTCAGACACTGCGTCAGCGGCTTGAGCTGCACCGGCAGAAACCGGAGTGTGCGTCCTGTCATGATCGCATGGATCCGCTGGGTTTCGGGCTGGAGAATTTTGATGGAATTGGTCGTTGGCGTGAGACGGATTCGGGACAGCCGATTGATTCAGCCGGGCGTCTGCCTGCGGGCGAGCAGTTTTCGGGGCCGGCGGAGCTGAAGACGGTGTTATTGGGTCGTCAGGGAGATTTTCTGAATCATTTCAGTCGAAAAATGCTGGGGTTTGCTCTGGGGCGTGAACTGAACAAGTTTGATGCGTGTGTGGTGGAAACCAGTGTCAGGAAGCTGCAGGAGAATGGGTATCAGAGTCGGATTCTGATTGAGGAAATCGCGTGCAGTTATCCGTTCCGGAACCGATATTACAAGAAGTCTGATCCGCCCCCGGATCCGGCTGGCGGTCGGGGATCTCGCTTGTTGCAGGCCTTGCAGCGGTTTTCTGAAAAGGCTGCGGAAGCTCAGAAGAAGGCTGCCGCAGAGAAGGCAGCATCTGAAAAGCCTGTTGAGCAGTAGTGGCTGGAGTGTTAGTTGGGGTTGGTGATTGCCGGGAGAGGTTGTGATGAGAGCCGATCAGGGAGTTGTAAATCGCGGGGCAGGGCGACGATCGTTTCTGCGTGGTTGTGGTGCACTGCTTGGTCTGCCGTGGTTTGAATCTCTGTCTGGTGTGCGTGCGGCCAGCGGCGTACCAGCGGCAGTGCCGCCCGTCCGGTCTGCTTTTATCTATTTTCCGAACGGTGTCTGGGAGAAGTCGTGGGTGCCTGAGGGTACGGGTCGGGATTATGTACTGAGTCCGACGCTGCAGCCATTGGCGGATGTGCGTGACGACGTGCTGGTGCTGACAGGTCTGGACAAGAAGAACAGTCATGGTGGCGACGGTCACTATGCGAAGACGGCCAATTTTCTGACGGGGATGCCAGTGGCGAAGACCACGGGCAAGAATATCAGCAGCGGGGGCATCTCGGTTGACCAGCTGATGGCTCAGCACGTCAGCAAAGCGACTCCTTTGCCGTCTCTGGAGCTGGGGACCGAGCCGGTGATCAGCGGCATTGACAGCAACGTGGGTTATACGCGGCTGTATGGTTCGCATATTTCGTGGCAGTCTCCGACGCGACCTGTGGCGCGCGAGATCAATCCGCGGCTGGTTTATGAGCGTTTGTTCGGGCGTCGTCTGGCGGGCCAGACAGCGAAGGCGCAGTCGTGGCAGAATCTGCTGGATTTTGTACTGGAGGATGCTGACCGACTGCGAGGTCGTCTGGGCCGTGACGATCAGTTCAAGCTGGATGAGTATCTGGATTCTGTGCGGGCCGTGGAGCGTCGAATTGAGTTTGCTGTGCAGCCGCGGGCGACCGACTGGCAACCGGATCCGTTATCAGCCGAGGTGCAGCCACCGGCACCCGGGATTCCGGCTGATTTCCGTGAACATATTGCAATTATGCTGGACCTGATGGTGCTGGCGTTCCGTACGGATGCGACTCGGGTTGCCTCCATGATGTTTGCCAACGACGTATCGGGTCGGAATTTTTCATTTCTGGATGGTGTGAGTGGGGGTCATCATGAGCTGTCCCATCATGAGAAAAATGAAGCGAAGATTGCTCAGTATGAGCGGATCAATCGCTGGCATGTGGAGCAGTTTGTCGGGTTGCTGAAGAAGCTCAAAGAGATTCCGGAGGGTCAGGGGACGCTGCTGGACAGCTGTCTGATTCTGTTTGGTTCCAGTATCTCGGACGGTAACCGTCATGATCCGGATAACCTGCCGATTCTGCTGGGCGGTCGTGGTGGTGGGGTTGAGTCGGGTCGGCATGTAGCATCAGAGGGCAGCATGCCTCTGTGCAATCTGTATCTGTCGCTGCTGGACCGAATGGGAGTTGAGGTGGAGAGATTCGGGGACAGCACAGGCCGTCTGATCTGAATTCTTATGGCGGGCCAATCATCAGCGGGGTCGTGTGAACACTTTGAGGGTCCGTGGGGGACATTCCACCGTCTGTGTGTTCTGAAAGCGAACAGTTCGGGGTACATCAGACAGATTCCAGATGAGGCTGGTGTGTTCGTTTTCGTTTTGAAAGCTGACGGTCCATGGAGTGTCAGCAGAATCTGAGCAGTCGAGTGTCCCCAGTTGCTGAAACAGTGAGATCCACGCAAAGGTTGCTGCCTGGGAATTGCCGGTTTCCGGCTGAAAGTCGGCGGGTCTGCTGTGCCATGCCTGGGCTGCTTCTGCCGGGTCGCTCAGGGCCTGATACATCCACATGATGTCTGCCCAGCGATCGAACCTGCGTCCATCATTGCGATCACGAGCTGCATTTTCCTGAACCAGTGCGTTGAAATTGCGCTGGGGATAGCCGGGGTGACGTCCGAGGTAGAAGGAGGCTGAGGTGACCGGCAGAAAATTGATGCCATGCACTTCCTCAGGATTATCAGAAAACCACGTAGCATTCGCTCCTTTGCCACCCCAGACCATTGTGACGACGGAAGCCGGCCATGAGGGAGGGCACAGTTCATCGCGGACATCGAACCAGTAGTCATCGATGGCGGCGGCTTCAACTGCCAGCATCCACGCTCCCAGATCATGCAGCTGTTGATCCTGCAGAGCCTCGCCAAGGAGCAGAATACCGAACCATGCGTTGAGGGCTTCGCTGGACGATTCGTTGTTATTTCCATCACCAAAGCGGGCGTGACCGCTGGCCCACGAATGACCGGCCCATGGATCGAAGCAGCGCAGGAATGGAAACATGGGATCCGCACGATCGGCGCTGGCGATATCCCGCACCAGCATCAGCAGGCTCTGCTTCCAGCGCAGCCCCCACTCCCGATCACGCAATGCCAGTTGTGCAGCAGCATGCAGGAAATAACCGTAGTGAAAATGATGATCATTGAGCTGATCGTCACTGCCGTAGCTGGCTGGCAGTCCGATCAGGGAATGCCATACCGGATCCCAGGCAAACAATGACTCGGCCGGCCGCTTCATATTGCCGTCAGTTCCGTGTGCTGTCAGAAAGTCCTCAAGTACCGTGCGAATTCGCCGCTGGCATTCAGCCGCAAGCTCAGGCTGTGCAGCCTGTTCTGCCAGAGGCATCAGGACGGACCATTTCCCCAGTTGCTTACCCAGCCAGTAAGTATCTCCATGCAGCTGTGGCGGTATCGCCAGATCGGCCTGCAGTAATGGGACAATATCACTGCGAGACTGCCGGGACAGCAGGGGCAGTGCCGGCAGCAGCGGGGGCAGGGCATGCAGAGTCTCAAACTGATGGCCCTGCAGAACCTTCAGCGGGCCACGGATGGAAGCATACTGCAGATCGGTAAAGCGAGATTCTGTGAATCTCCATTGATGCGGATACAGACACATCAGTGTGTCGTGCTCGGTACCTTCGCGAGCCGTGGTTGTAATCCGGAATTCTGTGCGAACCCGATTTTCCTGAGGCAGGTATTCCCACGTTACCTGGGAATCGACAACGTGCGCAGCGGCATGCTGCAGTAACAACTGCAGCGTGGCGGGCGATTCATCCGGCAGGACAGCGATTGTCAGCCAGTTTTTACCGGCGGTGTCGGTACTCAGTCGTGTCGTTCCCTGTCCGTTCCAGCGAGATCCGGCGGGGGCAATCAGTGCATAGCGGCGATTGAGTACACTGACGACAAGGACCTGTGGCGGTGCATCGGTCGTTTCGATGCGAGGAGGCGTTTTGAACGAGACCGTCGGGTACCCCCCGGCACAGACGGCAAAGACATAAGGCGAGCCATGTCCGAATGTCAGCAGCAGAGAGTGCTGTTCTCGCTGCATGCGTGCAGTGACGAACCAATCGCTGAAGGAATCCACAGTGGCTTCAGGGAAACTGGTAACTTCTGAGTGTCCGAGGATCAGATCACTGCCAGGGCCACCGATATGTCCGAAGATGGCGGCCTGATTGGCTGTAATGGAGGGTCCTGGATAGGCAATCTGCAGTCCTGCGGGGACGGTCTGAACAGCCAATGGGTGCGGATACATGGCTTCCGACAGTGGCATCCATGCGAGGGAGCTCCACCAGTCGTTTGTGGGCATCGGGCCCTGCAGCTGTGGGCTGCGATAGATTGTACGCGGCGGCGTGCGGCTGCCTGGTGGAAGACCGATCAACCACGAGCCGGATCCGGATTCCGCTTGCACCACCTGCTGCGCGGAGGCAGCAGGCAACGGCAGCAACAGGCAGCAGAAAGTCACCAGTAATCGGAACAGCAGTCTTCGCAGCATTGTGATCAGTCGATAAACATCAGTTCGTTACTCATCAGCACGACCTGTGCGAGAGACTCGAGGGAGTTCGCTGTGAGGAACTCTGTGAACTCGACCAGTTCTTCTGCCGTGGGGTCGCGTCCGAGGACGAGTTGACAGAGTCGACGGACAGTATTTTCCGGGGAGTCTGCCTGTGTGCGGGCAGCCAGTGCTTTTGCCCGGGCCAGCATAAAATCGGAATTCAGTGCAAACAGAGCCTGTTGGGGAACTGTGGTCTGCGATCTGCGAGGAGTGGAAGTATCGGCATTGGCAAAGTCAAAGGTCTGAACCATCGCCGGAATATTCTGTCGCTCGACAAATGCATACACGGTACGACGCAGGTTTGTCGGCTCTGTCACAACCTGTGGTCGACCGTACATGGCATCGTTCAGTTCGCCGGATACATACAGCAGCGAGTCACGCATCTGTTCAAAGTCAAGACGTCGGCGACTGGCCTTCCACAGCAGTGTGTTCTGAGGATCTTCGAGAAGTTGTTTTTTGAACGTGTCAGAGTCTGCGAGGATGGAGGATCTTTGCCAGGCTTTTGACGTCATGATCAGCTCGTGCAGAGATTTTGTGCGCCAGCCGTGTCGAATGAACCAGTCGGCCAGAAAATCCAGCAGGGGAAGCTGCAGTGGTGTTTTCGTCTGCAGGCCAAAGTCACCGGGACTTTCCACCAGTGGTTCACCGAAATGATGCATCCAGACGCGGTTGACCCAGACACGAGCGGTCAGTGGATTGCGGTCTGAAGCGATAGCATTGGCCAGATCAAGACGCCCGGCGCCGTCAGCGAACGGCTGTCGGTCGGGCGTCAAAGCTGTCAGAAACTGTCTGGGCACCGGATTGCCTCGCAGCACCGGATCACCGCGCTGGAAGATGACGGGGTCTGTCAGCACGCTGTTGTCGGCCACGACCATGGCACGCGCCGCTGCTTTGGGATGTCGGACTGCGATGGCATCAAGTTCACCCACGAGGCCACGGAAGGCATCACCGGGGGTTCGGTCGAGGTAGAAAGTGGTGTCTTCCTGAGGAAACCAGACCGGACCTTCGCGACTGACCAGCAGGGCGACCAGCGGATCCGATTCATCAGCTCCGGATTCCCATGCGGCCCGCAGCACCTGCCCGTAAACCTTTGCCACTTCGGTGGGATTGGTCGGTGCGGCAGTGACGAGCGCAGTCACAATTCGCGGATCAGCACCGCGAGCCATCCAGTCATCGGGGCGCAGACTGGCGTCCTTCAGCAGATCGTGCCACGGTCCAAAGACAGGGTCATCCGGAAAGGCGCGTCGAGCGATTGTCTGGCGCCAGCGTCTGGTGATCTGCGGACGCAGCTGGTCGGGTACGAGCGAGAGGAAGAAAATGGCAGTTTCAGAGACGTCAGGTGCCGTGGTCACGACATGTACGAGGTAGTCGGCCGTTCGCTCACGGGCCAGTTTCAGGGTGGCCTGATAATGTGCCAGTTCCTGATCGCGTACCTGTTTCAGTTTCTCTGAGAATTCCTTTTCATATGCAGCACCCGTCTCGGTGATGGTTCCGATGCGCGGGCGTTCAAGCGGTTCTGAACAGCTGGCAAATACACCATACAGGGAATAGTAATCAGCGGTCGGCACAGGATCGAATTTATGATCATGACAGCGAGCACAGGCGAGTGTCAGTCCCAGAAATCCGCGGCCCACAACATCAATCTGATCATCAATCACATCGTGCTTATTCCGATCGAACATGCGTCCCAGAGTCAGCAGACCAAGGGCCGCCAGCTGGGGGGCATCCGCGGGCAGGCCCAGTCGATCGGCAGCCAGTTGTTCCCGAATGAACTGAGGATAGGGCAGATCATCATTGAAGGCCTTGATTACATAGTCCCGGTATGTCCATGCAAACGGACGAATCCGAGCATCGCCGTACATCAGGACGCCGTCCTTGGCGTCTGAATATCGTGCAATATCGAGCCAGTGACGTCCCCATCGTTCTCCATACGCAGAGGAGGCCAGCAGTTCCTGAATGAGCCGGGGAAAATCATCGGCTGTTGTGGTCAGCTGTCGCGGTGTTGGTGGTAACCCCAGCAGGTCGAACGTGGCACGACGAACCAGCGTACGGATATCGGCTGGCGGTGTTGGTGTGTAGCCAGCGGACTGCAGCTGTTTGTCAATCAGAAAATCGACAGGGTGCTGACCTGGTTCGATCTGAGGAGGCTGTACGGGCTGAAAAGCCCAGTGAGTTCGGGCTGCGGTTTCAATGGGGTTCAGTGTCTGCTGACCATCTCGCGGGTCAAACGCGCCCTGCCGAATCCAGACGGCAAGATCTTCGCGCTGAGCGGGTGTCAGAGGCGGTCCCGAGTCCGCCGGGGGCATACTGAGTTCCGGATCCGCACCTGAGACGGCGCGGATCAGCAGGCTGTCTGCCGGATTTCCCCGCACGATCGCCGGACCTCGTTCACCACCTTTTTCCCAGCCGGATTTCAGATCCAGACGCAGTTTTCCCGAGGCTTCATCCGGGCCGTGACACTGATAACACCGTTCGATCAGCAGGGGACGAATGCGCGATTCGAAAAACTTCTGCTGCTGAGCTTCGTCTGCCGACAGACCGGCTGCGAAGCAGGGCAGAATCACCAGCAGAACAGCAACGAAAACAGAACGACCGAGCATATCGGCGACTTTCAGTGCAGTCAGATTCCTGCTTAGGAAGGCGGTCAGAGCCACCATCCCAGTATGATCTGCTGATTCGGCCGTGAAAAGCAGGCTGTGAGTATTTTTCCTCAGTCGTTCACGTTCTTTCGAATCGGCGAAATTCGCCACTGGCGACAGGCAACCCGTCAGCAGGCGGATCCCTGTCCGGCAGATTCAGCAACTGAGCGCTGATTTTGCGAGGTCTGAGGGTCCATCAGAGTTGATCGCGTTGGATCACCACCTTTCGACGATTCCCCCGGACCTGTATTCTGCCGGGCACTGCGGAACGTTGATCCGGGGCCCTGCGGGCCGTCCCGATTCGCAGAGCAATGTGAAGGTGTGTGGAGTCAGTGCAGGTTGAATCTGCCTGCTGACCTCGTGGAGATCTGTCTGAATGAAATCGCTGATATCTGTCTGTCTGGTCGCTTTGGCCTGCTGTCTGAATTCCGCAATTGCCGGTGCTCAGGAATCCTGGTTCGCAGCACCGGTGTACTGTGAAACGCCTGCCGAGGTTGAGGAGTGTCCGCCACCGGATGCTGGTCTGCTGGGCAGAAGCTACGGAGATATTTCGTTCTTACGGCTGGATGTTTCGTCAGATGTTCCGGGTGTCGATTTTGATGCCAAGGGTTTCCAGACGTCATTCAATATTCCGGCGCGATGGAATTCGCGATTGCCCGATTTTATGGGGCAGGATGTGTTCATCACGACAACGTGGCTGGCATCCACGGTTGAAGACAGTGGAGTTCTGGCGGATGTCGATGCTCGACAATTCAGCACAGGTATCAACACGTATTTTTACCTGACAGAGGATGTGCGACCGTTCCTGCAGCTTGGCGTGGGAACCGAATTCGCTCGAATTCGTGTCAACGCACTGGGAGGCAGCATTGACCTTGGTGACCTGAACAGTCGCCTGGTGGCCAATCCGGGCCTTGAAGTTGATCTGATGGATGATCTGGCCTGGCGCAGCGTGATTCTGACTGCAACGGAAGATCGTTTTGATGAATCGCTGTACCAGTCTGAACTGATCTACTGGGTCAGTGACAGCATTTACCTGCGTGGCGGTGCTGTCGGTGATATTCAGAATGATGCCTTCGGCTGGATCTTCGGTGCCGGCTGGGCGTGGCTCGTCGTCAAGGACGGCGCGCTCTACAACGCGGCCGCGTATTTGGACGAAGGCGCCGTGCAGGGAACGACGTTCAAGGCCGACCTTCCCAATTACGGCGTGTTCGACGAAAAGCGCGTGTTCGTGCCGGCCGCCGCCATCCCGGCGCGGGTGAAGCAGGCCTTCGTGGCGGCCGAGGACCAGCGCTTCTACAGCCATCCCGGCGTCGACATGCTGGGCATCGGCCGCGCCGTGCTGGCCAACATCGCCAATCCCGGCCGCTGAGGCCCTCGAGGCTCTGCTGCTCACCGCTGATGCCCACCGGTCCGCCGAGATCCTGGGCCCGAAGGTGCGCGGGTGGAACAACACCGAGGTCCTCGTGGAGGTCGGTGTCACGGTGGCGCGCACCGGTGAGCGGGTCACCGGGCTCGAGCGCCGCGAGCTGGACCAAGGTCAGCACGACGTCGTCACCGACACGCTGGCTGTCGGAAGCGCGGGGATGCTCATCCGCCGAGACGTGTGGGACCAGCTCGACGGCTTCGACCCCGCACTGCCGCTGTTCCGCGACGACATCGACTTCTGCTGGCGCGCTCGTCGAGCCGGTTGCCGGGTCATCGTCGCCCCGGCCGCGGTCCTGCACCACCGCGAGGCGGCCACGCACGGCCGGCGCCTCGTGGACGCCGGCTCGCCCAAGCACCCCGAGCGACCCGCCCGTATGGATCGCATCGCTGCCATCCACCTCATGCGGTCCCATGCCCACGGGATCGGCTCGGTGCTGCTCACTGTGGGGCTCCTGGTCGCGTCACTCCTGCGCGCCTTGGGATACCTGCTCGGCAAGCGACCCGATCGCGCCCGCGACGAGTGGGGCGCCTTCCGCGACGCGGTGCGGGACCGGTCAGGACTGCGTGCCTCCCGGACCCGGGTGGCGTCAGCGTCGAGCCAGTCCACGTCCCCGCCACCGGCCGAGGTCCGTCGCTGGCTCGCACCACGCACCCAGCAGTTGCGCCATGCCTGGGACCGCGTCGGAGAGCTCATCGCCGGGCGCGACGAGGCCGACGCCGAGTGTGTCGCCGCCGCGGTGGCCACGGCACGGGTGCTCGAGGCCGCGGGGCACCACGTCGAGCCCGTCGATGAACTGCCCGTTGGCGATCACGACCCCGGTGGCCGGACCACGGTGGATGCGGCGCCCGTCGACGGTCACCGTGATCTCCCGTTCGCGCGACAACGCCCGCAGCTCCCCGGGCGGTGTGCCGACCTCGATCGCGTTCACCGCGATCCGGCGATTCCCGGCGTGGGCGAACGCGATCGCGTCGATCGGTGCGGCGATCCCCCGCCGTGCCGTGTCGGCGGACGTGCCGAGGGCGCGCGCGAGATCGGAGGTGTGGTCTGCCACGAAGTCGATGAGTGCACCGGCGCGTCCGCGCCCGATGGCGTCGGCGAGCGCGGCGTCCCCGCCCCGCACCGTGAGGTCCGGCGGTTCGGTGGTGGGCGTCCCCCACTCGTCGCCGGGGCGGATGGTCACGTCGGCACCACGCTCGACGCGGCCACGACGCCGCGGAAGCACGCGTCCGCGGCGTCGGACGCGGCCGCCGCGGTCGCCGGCACGGGCGCGACGAGCGCGATCTGCCGGAGCAGGTCGACGAGCTGCTTCACGTGACGCACGAAGTCGCCACCGGTGAGGTCCTCATCGAGATCCAGCACCCGGTGCAGGTCGCGTCCCGAGGCCCACGCGTGCACGACCGGCACGAGCCCGGGATCGGGCGGTCGCGCGAACGGGAGATCACGGTGACCGTCGACGGGCGCCGCATCCACCGTGGTCCGGC
>CAXBSH010000067.1:0-18965 GCA_963977705.1 uncultured Planctomycetaceae bacterium | reverse complement strand
GATCCGGCGGGTTCTGACGCGGCACCGTGGTATAAGGATGGACTGCAGTTTACCTGCACGCAGTGTGGCGACTGTTGTACCGGGGCTCCGGGAGTTGTCTGGGTCACAGATGACGAACTGCGTGAGATCGCTGATTATCTGGGCAAGCCGATCGGAGAGATTCGCCTGTTTCATACTCGGTTGATACGCGGTCGGATGTCGCTGACAGAGTTTGCGAACGGGGATTGCACGTTTTTTGATCCACGAGGTCGCAAGTGTACTGTTTACAAGGCGCGTCCTGTGCAGTGTCGGACGTGGCCATTCTGGAACAGCCATCTGGCGAGTGCTCAGGCGTGGCAGAACGTGTGCGAGAAGTGTCCGGGTTCGGGTGAGGGAGCGTTTTTCAGCCTTGAGCAGATCAAGGAGCGGGCCAGTCGGATCGATATGTAGCGGTCAGCCCGGCAGGTTGGCTGGAAAAGCCTGATTTTTCGCAGATTCCCCGGTTTCCGATCCACACCTCCAGAGTCGACTTTCCGATAACGGGGGAGAGAACGGGGGTCGTTGCGCCTGAATTCTGCGCAAAACACACGAAATTCGACCGTTAAAGTGGTGGAAATCGGTGGAATTGGCAGAATGGGGTGGCGATCCTATGTGCTGGCCGGTAGGGTGATATCGGCATGCAGGATCTGGTCACAGGTTTGTTGAAGGCGCCCAGAATGTCGCAGATTTCCATGAAAGTTGCATTCCGGTGGCAGGCATTAACGGCAGTGCTGGCAACGGCTGTTGCTGCTGTCGTGTGCGGTTCGGCAGTGCAGGCTCAGGTGGTGCGTGCGCCATTGAACGAAGGCTTTGTACGGACCAGTTCCATCGCCATGTCGGTCGATGAAATGCTGGGAACTCGTAAGGTCCGGGGTGCTGACGAACCAATTCTGGGGCCCGGATACCCGGCGCTGTGGATTGGTGAGGTGCAGTTCAAGCCTTTGCGACTGATGCGCCTGAACTGGACCGACGCAGCCTCTGGTGAAACTCGCCAGGAAATTGTGCGTTACATGGTCTACCGTGTGATTCGCAGGGACTACACAGAGCTGGCTGGTGCTGAAAAGGCTGCGTTGGAGCGAAAGCTGGCTGATCCGGAAAGCGATCCCGCGAATGCTCTGGATTCGGAAACCACGAATCCGTTGAACATGCCGCGATTTTTGCTGCAGGCACAGGAACTGGACGGGACTGTGACGGCCAGCTGGCAGGATGAGGTCAGTGTGACCATCCAGAACGCAGTTTTTGCTCGCGAAATGGGGCGTCGGGGACGGGACCTGAAACTGCTGAACAGTGTCGAGGCGTTGCAGGAAGTTGGTCCTCCGGTACCGGCCGACGACGCTGATGCTCTGGCGAAAGCCTACTACGGTGTGGCCGTCTGGCGAAACGTCGATGACCAGGCGGATTACTTCACAGTGTACATGTCGGGATTCAGCAACGCCTACCGCATCTCCAAAGATGCTCAGGGTCAGGCGGTGTTTGAAGAGAAGGTGATTGTGCAGAAGTTTGAGCGTCCGGGGGACGAGTTCCTGCAGGAAGAGATTGAGTTTCGTCTGGTAGACGAGGGTGACACGAATAGTGACGGCAAGCCGGACGTGCGTTATCCGTTGTGGCAGTACCGTCCGCGTAAGTTCACGACTCAAATCCCGAACCTGGATACCATTCTGCGAAACATCAGCACATCGGCCCCCGCTGGAAACTGAACATTAGATCAGTTTCTGTTGTAATTTGAGCGTTGCAGCTGGTGTTTTCTGTGATTTGTGAGCGATTGGTTGTCTGCTGCGGGGTGTGGCGGTCAGGTCGGTTCCCGGGAATCCGGCGTCTGCGACTGCGAAAACTCTTGAAAAATCCCGATAAACTGTCACACTTCCTGCCCTTTCGGCCCTGTGACTTCAGGGTTGTGGCAGGTTGGCGTTCGGTGCAGTTTTTGGTCTCGTGCCTTGCATGCTGATCAGTTTGCTGGTTCACCTTCGCTGTGTACTGGGTTCTGGAACTGTTGTTTGTCGTGGAATTTTACAATCCGCTTAGTCAGCGATTTGAATAGCAATAAGGGGTTCAGTCATGGCTCATAAGAAGGGTCAGGGTTCCAGCCGCAACGGTCGTGATTCAGAAGCGAAGCGTCGTGGGATCAAGAAGTTTGGTGGTGAGGCTGTCATTGCGGGCAACATTCTGGCTCGTCAGTGTGGCACGAAGTGGCATCCTGGCCGCAACGTTGGAATGGGCACAGATTACACTCTGTTTGCATTGTGCGATGGCACGGTGAAGTTTGACCAGGGTGGTCGACGGATCAATGTGGAAGTAGCGGCAGCCAACTAAGGTTTCGTCGTTCACTGGAAATCACAGCGCGGCGGCGTCTTCCACAAATTGAAGATGTCGTCGCGTTTTTTTACGCGCTGTGGGTGTGTTCAGCGGTAGCGGACGGCAGGAGGGGGGAATTGATGCTGGAACTCAGAAATCCTCACAGTATCCTTGCTGTTCTCGAGCGTCGTCCGAAGGCTGTGAAGTCCCTGCGTGTGCAGTCCGAGGCATCGGGCGATGCGTGGGATCGTGTGCTTGAGACTGCGCGGCGTGCTGGAGTTTCAGTGCGAGTGGGCAGTGCGGACGAGCGGCGTGGTCCGCGCAGGGAAACGGAGCGAGTGGGTGCGGGTTCAGCGAATGTGGAGCCGCCTTCTCCAGTGCCGCTGGAGAATCTGTTTTCCACCGAGGATGCTCGAGGTTTATGGCTGGCGCTGGATCAGGTCCAGGATCCTCAGAATCTGGGTGCGTTATTTCGGCTGGCCGGTTTTTTTGGTGTGCGTGGGATCGTACTGACGAAGGATCGCAGTGCATCGGTGAATGCCACGGTTTGTGACGTGGCAGCGGGAGGTGCGGAGTACGTCCCGTTTGCTGTTGTGGCGAATCTTGCGCAGGCGCTCGAGCGTGCTCAGCAGAGCTCGATCTGGGTGCTGGGGACGTGTGAGCGTTCAGAGTCTTCGATCTATGAAATTCGTCGTGACAGGCACTGGATGCTGGTGATGGGGAATGAGGGCAATGGGATGCGCCGGTTGACTCGCGAGAAGTGTGACCAGCTGGTCTCACTGCCTCCGCAGGGACTGGTTCCTTCGTTGAATGTGGCCGCCGCTGCCGCTGCCTGTCTGGCGGTTCTGGGGCGTCCCGAATAGACTTGCGAGTGTGCGGCTGGCGGAGCAGGCCGTTATTTGACTGATTCGGCCGAGTATGATCGGGCGAGGGGCAGATGAAACAGCTTGTGATCTCAGTTTCTGTGCTGTTGTGTTCGGCGGTAGCGCTGGTGCTGGCCAGTCATTTCAGTGTGAGTCCGGAGGTCATTCGCCCGAAGACTCCTGTTACAGGCTTGGATGCGGTGGCCACTGCCACTGCTGCTGCTGCGGAGACACTGCAGTATCCCGCTCAGGATGACCCGCGAGTGCGGGGGATGGTCTGGATTCCTGCGGGTGTCTATACGATGGGGGCGGCCGATTCGTTTCCGGATGAGTTTCCGCCGCACTCTGTGCAGCTGGATGGATTCTGGATGGACGTGACGGAGGTGACGAACCGTCAGTTTGCGGCTTTTGTGCAGGCCACTGGATATGTGACTCTGGCCGAGCAGCCTCCGAAACTGCGTAGTGCTTTGCCAGAGACGGGCGTATCGGAGTCAGACATTCTGCCTGAGCTGAACAAGCCCGGTTCGATCTGCAGTCTGCAATTGGGCAGTCGGGCGGACATTGATCCGCAGAAGGGCGCTTACAGCTGGTGGCAGTATGTTCCGGGGGCTGACTGGCGACATCCGGAGGGGCCTGAATCATCGATTGATGATCGGATGGATCATCCGGTGGTCCATGTGAGCTGGCCGGATGCTGTGGCTTACTGTCGTTGGGCGGGCAAGGAGCTGCCGACGGAAGCGCAGTGGGAGTATGCAGCTCGTGGTGGGCGAGCGGGTGAGATGTATCCGTGGGGTGCGGAGCGTAATCCGGAGGGGCGCTGGCTGCACAATATCTGGCAGGGGCAGTTTCCGATTGAGGACACGGGAGCGGATGGATTTCGTCAGACAGCTCCTGTCGGCAGTTTTCCACCGAACGCTTTTGGGTTGCAGGAGATTTCGGGGAATGTCTGGGAATGGTGTGCGGACTATTACCAGCCGGACTATTACGAGTCCTGTGTATTACAGGGGGCTGGTCGTCCGATCCGCAATCCGCGGGGACCGGAATCCAGTTTTGATCCTCAGGAACCGGGGATAGTGAAGCGTGTTCAGCGCGGTGGTTCCTTTATGTGCAGTGATCAGTACTGTATTGGTTATCGGACGACGGCGCGGATGAAGGGCGAAGAGGATTCGGGGGCATTTCACACGGGTTTTCGCTGTGTGATCAATGGTCGTCCGGCAGCTGCTGGGGCTCAGTCCGAGGGTTGAGTTGTCTGCAGAAGTCAGCCATCAGCTGCAGGGTTTCTTCGCTGACGTGGTGTTCGATTCCTTCGCTGTCGGCGGCTGCAGTTTCCGGGCTGGCGCCCAGAGCCAGCAGGAAACGAAACACGACCTCGTGTCGACTGCGAGCGAATTCAGCAAGTGCTCGACCCTGTTCCGTCAGTCGTACGGGACCATAGGGTTCGGCGTCTGCGAAGCCGTCTCGTTTGAGTCTTGCGACGGTGCGATTGACGGTGACGTGGCTGACTTCGAAGAAGCGGGCCAGATCGCGTACTCGACAGCCACCCGGTTGCCGTTCCAGTTCGGCGATCGCTTCAACGTAATCCTGCGTCAGTTCCGTCGCGTGATCACGGCGGGTTCTGAGATGGCTGGAAATGATCTGACGTTGATCTGTCACGGCAGCACGATCCGGTCACAGGGTGCTTAATGGACCGACTCCGGCTGTGGTCGTCATCTGCAGAGGATACTTCTGCAGCAGTTCACGAATCTGATCCTCAGTGATGCTGCGGATGATTTTCATGTCATCAGCAATTGAGCGGTATTCCTGTCGATAGAGCCAGTTGGACCCCAGTGACGACAGTCGTCCCATCGGTCGTTCGCCTCGAAGGACGATACGTGAGGCGACTTTGTTCCGGGCCTGCTCCAGTTCTTCGGCAGTGACTCCGTGGGCATTGACTTCCGCAAAGACTCGAGCACAGCGTTCCAGGTTGTTGCTGGCATCTTCGGGAGCACAACTGAGATAGCTCATCCATGCGCCGTCGCCGTCATATTCGCTGAAGCCGAGATCACAGGATTCGACATGACCGGGATCGACCAGTTCCCAGAACAGGCGGCTGCCACTGTCATCACCGACCACGACGGAAAGCAGTTCGGCCGCAAATCGCAGGGGATCAGAACCGCGTGGTGCCGGTCCCATCTGCATCAGGTGCTGCTGGACGCTGGATTCGCGATGCAGGAGGCTGACAGTCTGTTGTGGGGAGAATTCGGGAATGGCACGTTGAGTGATTCCGGAGGGGATTCCGGAGCAGTGTTTTTCCACCAGTTCGCGCAGCTGGTCGAAGTCACAGTTTCCGGCGACTGCCAGCACAAGATTTCCGGTGTGGTAGCGGCTGGAGTGGTAGCTGCGCATTTGCGCAGCAGAGAGTTCCGTGATGCTGGTCTGACTGCCAAGAATACTCTGCCCCAGCGGATGACCGCTGAAGTGCGTGGCCATGATATGATCGTAGCAGGTGAAGGACGGCTGATCTTCGTACATGCTGATCTCTTCCAGGATCACGTTCTTTTCCATGTCGAAATCTTCCTGCCGCAGGGCCGGCTGCATCAGGGCTGACAGCAGTTCCAGTGCCCGCTCAAGGTACTCGGGCAATACAGCCGCGTAGTACATAGTCACTTCTTCACTGGTTGATGCGTTGTATTTCGCACCGATCTCATCGAAGACTCGATTGATATCATCGGCAGAGAACCGGTGATCGCCCTTGAAGGCCATATGTTCAAGGAAATGGCTGACACCGGAGATTTCCGGGGTTTCATCGCGGGATCCGGCACGCACGAAAAAGCCTGCCGCCACACTGTGCACAGTGGGGTTGGTTTCAGCGATCAGTGTGAGTCCGGAGGGCAGCCGGCAGTGCTGGAATTTCATGAGTCTGTCCGGAAGAAAGTCTGTAATCGGAGTCGGTGGTGCGAGTGTCGGGCTGAGTTACTGGAGTTGTGGCAGGCAGCCAGGATCAGGTGCCTGCGGGCCGATGGACACAAGTACCATGGACTTTGGTGCATGATCAATAACGAACTGCCGCACACCCTCAACGGTGAGTGCGTCAATGCGATCATGAATTTCCTGAAGCGAGACAAACCGCTCCAGCAGATACATATCGCGGGCCAGCGAGCCGGCTCGTGAGGAGGTGGATTCCTGCTGCATGATGAGCGAGCTTTTTGCCCGGGCTCGACAGCGCTGCAGTTCTTCTTCGGTAATGCCTTCTGACAACCGCAGGATTTCCTGCACCGTCACGTCCAGTGTTTCCTGAGCACGTTCGGTGGTTGTCCCGGCATAGGCCATGACGCGAGCATCATCACGGAGGGTGCTGAGTGATGCTGAGATGGCATAGCAGAGGCCGCGTTTTTCGCGAACTTCCGTGAATAACCGCGAACTCATGCCGCCGCTCAGCAGACTGACGGCTGCCCACGCTTCGTAGTAACGGGGGTCAGAGTAGCGGACAGTGTCCCAGGCCAGTCCGAGATGTGTCTGAGCCGACTCGTGCAGCTGATGGAACGGGGAGGTCGGGCGAGTTCCGGCAGGCACGTCTGACGGTGCAGAGCCCTGCCAGCTGCCGAAAACGGATTCGAGTGTGGATTGCAGCTGCGTCGGGTCAAGATTACCGGCGATTCCAAGGATCGCATTCTGCGGAACCACGTACTGCTGATGATGTCGGCGGATATCGTCCGGTGTGATGAGTTCAAGATCCGCCAGTTCACCTTCAGAAGGATTGCCCCACGGTGCGGCATAACTGTACTGTCGCAGCAGACGACCCAGCTGCTGCCGCGGTTCATCCTCCAGAGCCAGCAGTCCCTGGGCCACCAGATCTCTGGCCGGCTCAAAATCACTGTCATGCAGGTGCGGCTGCAGTACCATGCGGGCGATCAATGGCAGAGCATCAGTCAGCCGGTCTGCAGTTGTGGCTGCGGAGAATGTGATGTGTGCACTGCCCGTCTGGAAGCTGCGCTGCAGTCCGAGATTATCGAGAGCAGCGCACAGGCTTCGTGAAGACAGTCCATCAGCTCCGCGGGGAAACATCTCGCTCAGAATCGCGGCAGTGCCACAGCGACCTGCAGGATCACGCACACCGCCAGCCGGCAGCAGCAGTGAGAGTGCTGCTGACTGAACATCCGGCATCGGTTCGAAAACCACCAGCAGGCCGTTGGAAAGGCGATAACTTTCAATGAACTGAGGGCATTCCATGTCAGGCGGATTTCCAGAGAGCAACGGGTTGGTCAGCGACCGGGGACCCGGCAGAAAAACAGCCTGTCAGCAGGTGCCGACAGGCTGAGGGAAGCAGTTACTTTGCGGCATTCTGAGCAGTCGGGACAGCGAAATCGCCTTCCAGACTGCGGAAGATGGAATGCACGTGATTGGCGTCGTTCTGGGTGTTGTTGTATTCGATGATGAAGGTCTGACCCTGAATGACATAGTGGTGTCGACGGTTGACTTCCGACTCACCCCACCAGCCCATGCGAACATCAGCCATGCCGGCCTTTTCGATTGCCTGCATACGATCACGCACCACCTGTGCGGGCATGACGGACAGGTATTCACCCAGCAGCTCGCGGAACATCTTCTGCTGATCAGGAGACATATCGGCGTAACGCAGGCCCACGGCCTTGTCAACAACGGCCTGAGGCGCGGCGGCACCGCGAATATCGTCCGGAGCCTTATCGGAAATCCACATCTGCTGCTTCTGAGATTCATTGCAGGCTTTGAGGATCGAGCGGGCGAGATCTTCGCGGTTGGCGAGAATTCTGAGCTGACGCCCCGGACCCGCATCAATCAGCGCCGGGTTGGCACCCATCATTTCCGGAGTACTGCTGATGACGATGCCATCACGAATCACAAAGTTGAGCGACATATGATGCCCTTCGAAACGCCAGCCCCACGTACCCGTGGCAGCCGGTGTTCCAAAGATGGTCAGATGGTACTTGTGTGTATGTCGACGATCCCGACGATAGGCCTCTTCACCACCTTCAAACAGGTAAAGCACTTCTTCCAGACTGCGGACCTGCAGAGTTTTGGCATAGCCTGCGGCAGACAGGCCCGATTTGACCAGCTCTTCCGCGGCCTTCCGCGGTTCGCCGGAAAGATCCCATAAGACAACCCCGTTGCGATCCTTGGGGATAAAGTGCCAGTTCAGACGTTCCGGGTCTGCAAAGCCGTACTGCAGCTTATTACGCTGCTCGGCCGGCAGCAGCTCAGCCAGTCTGGCTGCGGCAGTGGCCATACCGATGCCGGGTTTGTCAGAGCCATCTTCAGCAACCAGCGGGCCACAAAACAGCAGAGGCAGAAACAGACAGAGTGCAGATCGCATGGACAAGGCTCCAGAAAACAGCGAGGCGGGAATTTCGCGATGAACCGCAGTATTAGCCAGGTGGCCAGTGCAGCGGTCGACCTCCGAGAATATGAATGTGCAGGTGAAATACAGTCTGACCACCGTGACCGCCCGTGTTGATGACAGTGCGATAGCCATCGCTGAGTCCCAGTTGTCGGGCAATGACGGGCACCATCTGCAGCAGGTGTCCACAAAGTTCTGCGTCGTCGGCAGTCAGTTCTGCAAGCGACGCTACCGGCTTTTTGGGAATCAGCAGAACATGCACCGGTGCCTGGGGACTGACGTCGTGAAAGGCCATGCAATGCTGGTCTTCGTGCACGATGCGAGCGGGGATTTCGCGGTTGATGATCTTCTGAAAGATGGTCATAGGCGGAAACTGCTCGGTGAAACTGGGATACCGGGGTTGCAAACTGTAGAAATTAGCAGGAATTCGGGCAAACTCCAGCAGGACCTGAGAGGTGATCCGGGCATTTGCCGGATCGGGGGCGTGGAAGTGACCGGGAATCGCGATAATCGGAGATGTGTGCCGGTGGAGGGATTGGATCGGAACTGAACAGCCGGCTAAGCTGACGTCATCGTCCAGGGGGACTCGGCTGATTCCGCAGCAGTTCTGGCAGGAAAGCGGAGCATGACATCGGAATTTCAAAAATCCGGGTGGACTCGACGGACACTGCTGGGGGCCGGTCTGCTGACGGTCTGGGCCGGCCTGTCGCAGGCTGACGAAGGTGATGAAACTGCGCTGGAGCAGCGGATTGACACAGCGGTGCGGCAGGGGCTGCGGTGGCTGGCATCAGAGCAGCAGGCTTCCGGGGCGTGGACCACGAAGGATTATGGTGAATCGACCGCCACAACTGCACTGGCAATGATGGCGCTGATGGCCGGTGGTCATGTTCCCGGAGAAGGCCCTTATGGGCGTCTGTTGTCGCGGGGGCTGGCATGGTTATTGTCGCAGCAGCAGGAAAGTGGTCTGCTGGTCGGGCGTGAGAGCGGGCATGGTCCGATGTACAGCCATGGGATTGCCACGCTGATGCTGGCTGAGATCTGTGGAATGACGGAGGGCATGCAGGCGGATCAGTGTCGTCAGAGTCTGCAGAAGGCAGTGCGACTGATTGTGGATGCGCAGAATCATCCAAAGCCGCCCGAGCATGACGGGGGCTGGCGTTATCAGCCGACCAGCAGTGATTCGGATTTGAGTGTGAGTGCCTGGCAGCTCCTCGCACTGCGAGCTGCTCGCGATATTGGCTGTGACGTGCCGGCTGAGAATATTGATCGGGCCGTGGCTTATCTGAAGCGACTGCATGTGAAGCACGACGGCGGGTTTGGCTATATGGTCGGGCATGGCAGTTCAATCACTCGGGCAGGCACCGGAATTGCTGCTCTGGAGATCTGTGGAGAGCATCGGACGCGTGAGACGCTGGCAGCGGCCGGGCTGATCCTGTCGCGACCGCTGGTACGCAGTGAACACTACTTCTATTACGGTGCCTATTACTGCACGATCGGGATGTACAAAGTCGGCGGGGCTGAATGGAAGCAATCGCGTCAGGTGCTGTATCAGACGATACTGGATCTGCAGAACCCGGAGGGATTCTGGACACCGGAAGATGGTACTGAGCGTCAGGCGGGGCGGGTCTATTCCACGTCTCTGGCTGTACTGGCACTGGCAATTGAGTACGGCTACCTGCCGATTTATCAGCGGTGAATCAGATTCTGCTTGATCTGCAGGCCCATTCTGTCGCAGAATTCGGCCGTGGAATTCCGGCAGTACAGGTCCGGATGTGGTGACGAGGACAAGTTTCGAAATGGATTTCTCAGCAATGAACAGCAGCCTGATTGGCGGATTCCGACGTGTGATGCTGATGATTCTGGTGTTATGGCCAGTGTCGGCAGATTTGCTGCAGGCTCAGACAGCACCGGCAGATCCGCGTGTGGGACGCAAAGTGCTGGTGATTCGCCATGGTGCCCCGCTGCGGACTCCGGATGCGACGGTTTCGTCGGCGTGGCTGGGTGAGATTTTCACAGTGTCTCTGGTGAACGGCGAGTGGTTATGGATCCAGGAGAAGGGTGGCTGGTTGTGGGAGAAGGAGACGGTGCTGTATGACGGCGCCGTTGCAGAGCTGACTCAGCGCGTGACGACGGCACCAACGGCTGAGAACCATCATCTTCGCGGCGTGGCTCTGCTGGCTCATAAGCAGTACCGGAAGGCGATCACGGATTTCAATGAAAGTCTGCGAAAGTCTCCGAAGAATGCGGGTGCGCTGAACAATCGTGGTAAGGCCAATTACCTGCTGGGAAGTCATCCGGCGGCGATCGCCGACTTTACTCAGGCGCTGTCGCTTGAACCGACCAATGTGCTGTATCTGAATAATCGAGCGCTGGCGTACATCGAGACGTCTCAGTTTTCACTGGCGCTGGCCGACCTGCAGTCTGCTCTGAAACTGGTGCCGGATTTTGCTGAGGCGCTGAATAATCGGGGAATTGTGCACCAGCGGCTGCAGAAGTCTGATGAGGCTGTGGCAGATTTCACGGCAGCCCTGAAACTGAACCCGAAGTATGTGGACGCGCTTGGTAACCGAGCATATGTGTGGCGCCGCAGTAAATCCTATGAAAAGGCTCTGGCGGATCTGGAGCAGGCCGTGCAGATCAGTCCGCAGACCTACGAGGCGACGAATGATCTGGCGTGGCTGCTGGGCACGTGTCCGGACGAGCGTTATCGGCAGCCTGAGCGAGCTTTGCAGCTGGCAAAGGCAGCCTGCGAAATGACTCAGTACCAGCAGTGGAATACGCTGGACACGCTGGCGGCTGCCCTGGCGGAAAACGGTCAGTTTGCAGAGGCCTCGAAGTGGGCTGCGACAGCCGCTGAAAAGGCGCCGGAAAAAGAACGTGCTCGAGTGCAGGGGCATCTGGAGCAGATCGTGGCCGGGAAGCCAGTGCGTGAATGATGCCGGGATTTTCCCCGGAAATACATCACTCATGCCCGATTCCTCGGTGTATGGACAGCAAAAGTCTGGCAGAATAGAGGCCAACGTCAGGCGGGATGTGCCCGCAACCTCCGGCAAAGCGGAGGCAGGGCTGATCCGAAGCAGGAGTCTGAAGCATGTCGTGGGGCGACCTGAATCATCAGCTGGCCAGGCGTCAGTTTCTGGCAAATGGTGGAGCAGGTTTTGCGGGGCTGGCTGCTGCCTCCGTGCTGGCTCAGGAGACAGCAGCCCACCATGTGGCTGCAGCTAAAAGTGTCATCTTCCTGTTCATGGAGGGTGGCCCCAGCCAGATGGATCTGTTTGATCCGAAGCCGCTGCTGAATGAGCTGGCTGGTCAGGAGCTGCCGGCCAGTTTTGGAGATGTTATTACCCCGATGGGCGAATCGCGTTCGCCTCTGCTGGCCAGTCGGCGTCGCTGGCGACAGCACGGCCAGTGCGGTGCATGGGTTTCGGACTGGTTGCCTGAAACGGCCGGGTGTGTGGATGATCTGGCCATCATTCGCAGCTGCTGGGCTGACGGCATCAACCATTCGTCCGGTGTCTGTCAGATGAATACCTGTTCGCTGATCGGTGGTCGTCCATCGCTGGGCAGCTGGGTTTCGTGGGGACTGGGTTCGGCCAATCAGAATCTGCCTGCGTTTGTGGTGATGCAGGATAACAAATCCAGTGTGGTGAATGGTCCACGGAACTGGAGTGCCGGATTCATGCCGGCAATGTACCAGGGAGTTCGGCTGCAGGAGGGATCCGAACCATTTCCGAATCTCGCCGCTCCGCAGGGTACATCGGCCGGTCGTCAGATCAGCAAGCTGCAGTATCTGAATGAGCTCAACGATCGATTTGCGGACCAGAATCCTCAACAGTCGGAACTTGAAGCCAGGCTGGCCTCCTACGAGCTGGCTTTTCGCATGCAGGCACACGCACCAGAGGCAGTGGCGCTGGAAACGGAATCTGCGGCAACTCAGCAGCTGTACGGGATCGACGACAAGGACACTCAGGTCTTCGGCCGCATGTGTCTGCTGGCGAGGCGTCTGGTGGAACGTGGTGTGCGGTTTGTCCAGCTGTATCATGGAGCGGGCAGCAAATGGGATGCGCATTCCGGGATTGAAGCCAATCACACGGGATTATGTCGGGCCAGTGATCGCCCGGTGGCGGGCCTGCTGCGGGACCTGAAGCAGCGAGGCCTGCTGGATCAGACTCTGGTCATCTGGGGCGGGGAATTCGGGCGAACGCCGATGTCTGAAAAAGGCAATGGTCGGGATCACAACCCGACTGGCTTCACGATGTGGATGGCAGGTGGTGGAGTGCGGGGTGGTCAGACGATCGGCCGCACAGACGACCTTGGCCTGCGGGCTGTGGAGGATCGTCTGCACGTGCACGATCTGCATGCATCGATACTGCATCTGCTGGGACTGGATCATCGACAGATGACGTGGATTTACAAAGGCCGACCTGAGCGTCCGACAGTCAACGAGGGCGAGTTCTTCCAGCGGCTGACGACTGGCTGAGTCTGTTCGGTTGTCAGAAAGTGGCTGTACGTGGAATGATCTGCGCGGTTGTGGCGTGGCGTTCGAATGATGGTGATTTTTTGCCATTGAAGGCCATGGAAAAACGCCGTAGCTGGCAACGGGCGATCAGTGATCAGTGCGAAGTTCCCGCCGGCCATCGGCCTGATCACTACGGCGCCCTGATGCCGTTGACGTGAGGGCGGAACACGAATGCGCAAATGGTGAATCCCAGTTTTCACCAACAGCTTCTCGTGACTCCCTTTCAAACTGCAATTTGCGGGTGCGCACAGGATTTCGGGTTGCTCTGTTTTTCTATCGTGCTCGTGCTCAGTGAAACGGTGCTTGTGCTCGTAATCGAATCGAGACAACCTGCTGAATCGGGGGACGAGTTTCGATTTGAAATGCAGACTGGTGCGAATTGTGGCGATGCTTCCGCCGGATGGCGATGAAATTCGGTGGGTTGAGTGAAGTTCCGAGCCAGTGTGGTTGTGACGTCGAGCACGAGCACGAGCATGATGCAGGATCACGATGCGCAATTGGCTTGCCGGGAATGCAGCCGCGCACTTGCTGCGCGCGAAAAAAACAGGGCTTCCGGTGAAGGCAGCCCTGTTTTGAGGTTATCTGGATCGCGTCCCAGCGATTACTTCTTCTCGAACTCGGCGTCGATGACATCATCGCCACCGGCAGGGCCGCCCTGATCACCACCAGCGTCAGCTCCCGCCTGCGGGCCACCCTTGTCCGCATACATATGCTGGGCCAGTGCATGAGCAGCCTGATTCAGCTCAGAGACCGCTGACTTGATGGCAGCGGTGTCACTGCCTTCAGCCACTGATCGCACTTTGCTGATACTGGATTCAATTGCCGACTTTGAGCCTGCATCCAGTTTGCTGCCGTGTTCCTTCAGCGTCTTTTCGGTCTGATAAATCAGGGATGACGCTTCGTTCTTCGCGGACGCCAGTTCCTGTTTGCGTTTGTCGTCGTCGGCATGAGCTTCGGCATCCTTTCGCATCCGATCGATCTCATCCTGAGACAATCCGCTGGACTGTTTAATCTGGACAGTCTGCTGCTTGCTGGTGGCCTTGTCGCGTGCAGCAACACTGAGAATTCCGTTCACGTCGATGTCGAACTTCACCTCAATCTGCGGAACTCCGCGGGGAGCCGGAGTGATTCCATCGAGAGTGAATTCGTCCAGCAGACGATTGTCAGCAGCCATCCGACGTTCGCCCTGGAAAACGCGGATTGTCACAGCCGGCTGGTTGTCGGCTGCCGTTGAGAACGTTTCGGTCTTGGTGGTTGGAATGGTGGTGTTGCGTTCGACCAGCGTCGTCATGATGCCACCTTCGGTTTCGATACCAAGTGACAGCGGAGTGACGTCCAGCAGAACCACATCCTTGACGTCGCCGGCGATGATACCACCCTGAATCGCAGCACCCAGGGAGACCACTTCGTCCGGGTTGACACCCTGATGAGGCTCCTTGCCGAACATATCGCGAACAAGTCGCTGCACCCGAGGAACTCGAGTGGATCCGCCCACCAGCACGACTTCGTGGATATCACCGGGCTTCAGGCGGGCATCCTTGAGAGCGTTGAGCACCGGCTGACGGCAGCGTTCCACCAGCGGGTCAATCAGTTCTTCAAACTTCGCCCGTGAAATGCTGAGCTGCAGGTGCTTGGCTCCGGATGCATCCGCCGTGATGAACGGCAGATTGATATCGGTGGTCTGCTGAGTGGAAAGTTCCTTCTTGGCTTTTTCAGAAGCTTCGCGGAGCCGCTGCAGGGCCATGGGATCCTTCCGCAGATCGATACTGTGTTCACGACGGAATTCTCCTGCTATGTAGTCAATCACCGCTTCGTCGAAGTCATCACCACCAAGGTGAGTGTCACCGTTGGTGCTGAGCACTTCGATCAGCTCGTTTTCCACTTCAAGAATGGAGACGTCGAATGTGCCACCACCGAGGTCGAAAACGCAGATCTTCTCTTCTCTCTTCTTCTCCAGACCGTAAGCCAGAGCTGCAGCCGTTGGTTCGTTGATAATGCGTGCCACTTCCAGACCTGCGATCTGGCCGGCATCCTTCGTGGCCTGTCGCTGTGCGTCGTTGAAGTACGCCGGCACGGTAATCACGGCCTTATTCACCTTGTGCCCGAGATGATTCTCTGCGGCTTCCTTCAGTTTCCGCAGTACCAGCGCGGAAATTTCCGGAGGGGTGTATTCCTTGCCGTGAACGTTGACTTTCACGTAATCGGCTGAGCCCCCGACAACCTTGTAAGGAACCAGTTTCTCTTCCGATTCCACTTCCCGATGCCGGCGACCCATGAACCGCTTGATGGAGTACAGCGTATTCTGAGGGTTTGTGACGGACTGCCGTTTGGCAGGTTCGCCTACCAGCGTTTCGCCTTTGCTGGTGAACGCGATGATACTGGGAGTGGTGCGGCTGCCTTCCTGATTGGCGATGACGCGTGCTTCGCCACCTTCCATCACGGACACGACTGAGTTGGTCGTGCCAAGGTCGATGCCGATGATTTTTTCTCCGGAGACAGCCATGGTCGGATCCCTGTATGAGTTGTGTGACTGCTGGCGTTTGTGGCGGTGTGACAAGGTGCCAGAAACGCTGACGGGGAAGGAGAGTGCACGTCCTGTACCAGTCGCCACAAATTAACCCGAGTTGAACATTTGGACAAATGTTTGGGGTGCTGTGGCGGGTTTGGGGGGTGGCTGTGTCGTGCGTGAAAATACTGGGAATTCCCCGCTCACAGGCTTTGTAAGTGCTGTGTGGGTGGTGGCCGGGGCGTGTTGAGCTGCCTCGGGTTGCTGTTGTGTTGACTGTTTTGTGGTGGGTGCGGAGTTGGCAGTTTGGTGCTGAGCTCGGCCCTGTGCAGTGCCATTTTGGCAATGTGATGGCGGAGTGACTGGTGGCCGATCGGCTGTCTCTTTGGCAGTTTGCGGTGTGGCGGGGGTATCGGAGTTGGGGAAATTGCAGCGACTTTACCAGTAATCCGGACGAGTTGTGGCACCGGCTTGACACCTAAGTTGTGCACGGCTAAAAGCTTGGGAGTGAAGATCTTTCTGCAGTTTGCCGGAACGCGTGTATTTGTGTTGAGAGGGTTCTGGCGGTTGTTTTCTGCAGGATTCTGCCGCACTCGGGAAGGCTGGTTTGTGGAATGGCCAGGAAAGCAACAGCTAAGGTACCGGTGAAAAAAGTGGTTAAGAAGGCGGCTTCAACGACTGGGAAAGTTCGCCCTGTGGCTCGTCCGTCGTCCAGTGGCGTTGCGGGAATCCCTGCGCGTCTACCGGCTCGTCCGTCCCCTGCAGAAGCGCAGTTGCCGCCAGAGATCGAGATGAGTCGTCTGGACGAGCAGTTGGTGGGTATCCTGAATCGTCGGGTGTCATTGTTTCTGGAGAAGATGAAGGGGGTACAGCAGCCTTCGCGAACGATGTTCAATGATCTGGATCAGCAGCTGGTCTGGAGCATGATTGATCGTGTGAATCAGGGGCCATTGACATCGGCTGAGTTGAAGACGATTTTCCGTCCGATGCTGAGTGCCGGTCGGCAGCGAATCAAGCATCTGCGTGTGGCGTATCTGGGTCCTCAGTTCAGTTTTACGCATCAGGCTGCAATTACTCGATTTGGCGAGTCGGCTGATCTGGTGCCGGTGAGCACGATTGCGACTGTGTTTGAGGAAGTGAATCGGGGTCACGTGGACTTCGGGATTGTTCCGATTGAGAACAGCACTGATGGTCGCATTGTGGACACTCTGGACATGTTTACTCGGCTGCCTCTGCGGATTTGCGGCGAGGTTCTGGTGCATGTGCATCACAATCTGCTGGCGCGTTGTGACCGCAGTGAAGTCTCAGAGATTTACAGCAAGCCGCAGGCATTATCGCAGTGTCGGGACTGGTTATCCCGCAATATGCCTCAGGCGCGTCTGATTGAGGTGACCAGTACATCGACGGCTGCCCAGCTGGCTCGCGACAAGCCGAATGTGGCTGCGGTGGCCAGTCGACAGGCAGCGATTCAGTATGATGTTCCGATCATTGCCGAGTGCATTGAGGACAACCAGAACAATGTGACGCGATTTGCGGTAATCGGAGATGCGGTAGCGGAACCAACGGGCAGTGACCGTACTGCCGTTCTGCTTCAGATTCCTCACAAGCCGGGTTCTTTGAGTGAGGCGCTTGAGCCATTCCGCAAGAACAAAGTGAATCTGACGTGGATTGAGTCATTTCCTTTGCGTGCGCCGCAGGTGGGTTACCTGTTCTTTCTTGATTTCGAGGGGCATGTCTCGGAAAGCCGTGTGAAGAAGACCCTGAAGGATCTTGAAGCGATTCCTCCGGATCGCCTGGAAATTCTGGGCTCGTATCCGCGGAGCGAGTCAGCGACCTGAGGGTCAGAGCTGGTCGGGTTTGGGTGCCGATTTTCTAAGGTTTTGGGCGGATAGGGACTGGTAATGCGTCGATTTCTGGTGGCGGGTAACTGGAAGATGAACACGGTGCGTCAGTCGGCGACCGCGTTGTCTGGAGAACTGGCGGCGGTAGCTGCGACGGACGAACCCGGCGTTGAGGTGCTCGTTTGCCCTCCCTACCCCTATTTACTGCCTGTGGGAGATGTCCTGCGGGGCAGTGCGGTCCGTCTGGGGGCTCAGGACGTGTATTTTGAGTCCCCTGGTGCTTTCACGGGAGAGGTTGCGGTTGAAATGCTGCGGGACGTGGGTTGCCAGTATGTGCTGATTGGGCACAGTGAGCGGCGTGCGATTCTGGGCGAGACGGATGCCGTGATTAACCGTAAGGTGCGGGCAGCGATTGTGGGCGGCCTGACAGTGGTTTTGTGTGTTGGCGAGCAGCTTTCGGAGCGTCAGGCGGGAGAAACTGAGGCGGTTCTGGACCGGCAGATGGAGGGGGCTTTTGCCGGTATTTCCGATTCTGAGGCCTCGGGGATCGTAATTGCCTACGAACCGGTGTGGGCGATCGGCACAGGTGTCACGGCATCGCCGGAACAGGCCGAATCTGCCCACGAACATCTTCGCAAATGGCTGGCTCGTCGCTATAATCCCAACTTTTCCGACAAAACTCGTATCCTTTACGGCGGCAGTGTGAAGCCCGACAATGCTCTTGCGCTGCTTGGACAACCCAACGTTGACGGGGCTCTTGTGGGTGGTGCCAGCCTGAAAGCTGCGACGTTTGTTCCGATCATCGAGGCAGCTCGGAAGCTGTCTGGCTGAAGCTCAATATCGAACACGCCAGTGAAGAACCGGGTGCTCGTTTTCGGAGAGACGGACATTGATCCGTCTTTTCGTGTTTACCGTGAAGTTGTTTTCTGCTGGTGTGCTGGGGAGTTATTTTTCAGATGACATTCCTGATTTACCTGCTGACTTTCCTTCTGGTGGCAGTCAGTTTTTTCATGATTCTGCTGGTTTTAATTCAGCGTGGCCGTGGCGGTGGTCTGGCCGGTGCCTTTGGGGGCATGGGTGGCCAAAGTGCCTTCGGGACTCGCGCGGGTGACGTGTTCACAAAGATCACGATTGGACTGGCAGTCGCGTGGATTCTGATGTCCGGTTTTCTGGGCATGATGATGCGTAGCCAGGCCAGGCAAGCCGCCTCATCGTCCACTCGGTTTTCCGAGGGCGAAAACGTAGGTAAGGCTGAAGAGGAAGCCGCCAAGGCGAAGGCAGATGCTGAGAAGGCCAAAGCCGACGCTGAGAAGGCTCCGGCTGAACCAGCCAAGACCGAAGCAGCTCCGGCGGAGCCAGCCAAGGCTGAAGCAGCACCTGCTGAACCAGCCAAGACTGAACCAGCACCTGCTGAACCGGCGAAGACGGATGCAGCTCCGGCTGAACCAGCTCCGGCTGAACCAGCCAAGACTGAAGCAGCTCCAGCTGAACCGGCGAAGACGGATGCACCTGCCGCTGATGCTCCGGCTGCCCCGAAGTGACGAGTTCTTTGTTCTGGAGCATTTGCTGTGCT
>CAXBSH010000066.1:0-19802 GCA_963977705.1 uncultured Planctomycetaceae bacterium | reverse complement strand
AAAGGGGGGACTTCGCTTCTCTTGAGCACTGCAAACGGAAAAACCCTCCGCATTTTGTTTGCAGCAGAGCCTCAAAACGGGCGTTTTTTGCGGGTCCGACGCGACCGCAGCAGTTTTTTCCGACCTGCTGTGCCTGTCCACGGATTCTCTGACGGCCACGCAGCACGCCCACAAAATCCCTCTACCCCCAGGCACGGCCCTCTGCATACACTACTTCGCATTCCGCGCCGCAAGGATCGCTGCGCGCCGCACGAGGCTTTGTCTTCCCTGCATTCGGAAGGGATTCCGCCGTCATGGTTCTCCGCAGGAAACTACTGCTGTTGACTCTGCTGCTGACCTGCACAGTGCTGCTGCCGGGCTGCCGGAAAAAACAGTTCGCACATGTGCTCGGCCAGAACGATCCGGATATGGTTGGCAGCCACAATGCGGGTGCAGAAACGTGGAAGCCGCTGATTGACGAATCTGTCTCGCGATTGCTTGGAAAGTCCAGCCAGACGATTCTGCAGACATCACACACCTCCGTACGCAGCGACGGCAGTCTGGCACGATCTGTCTGCTTTGTGGGTGTCGAGAACAAAAGCGGTGAGACGATCGGAGATTTCAAGGAACAGATCTACGAACATATCAGCACGCTGGTCAGTCAGGATCCGCAGTACCAGATGATCAGTCGGCGTTATGTGGAAGCCGCCATGGCCGAACTGCGGTGTTCTCCGGACAGCCTGATACTGCCCCAGAAACAGCGTGACTTTCAGATGGTTCTGGAAAAGAGCAGTCAACCCATCGATTACCTGCTGTTTGCTCGCGTCACGTCAGGCACCACCACCAGCAACGGTGACTATCAGCGGGACTACCTGCTGACGCTTGAACTGCTGAATATCCACACTGGCGAATCCGTTACGGAATCCGCGATGCTCCGGAAAGGCTATCATAAACGCCGCTGGGGACGCCTGGTACACTACGGTGATAACGACGACGACTGAACCCTGACCGGATCATGCCTGTCGTTTGGCAACCCGCATGCTCGGATCCCGCTCCACTGCAGTTCCAACAGCATTCTCAGTTCCTCTGGGACTGCTGTTGCTCATTTGCTGCGTCGTAACCGGCTGCAAATCCGCCGTCAGTCTCCACCAGACTGGACTGCAGGCGTGGCGAGCCGGTGATATTCGCACATCCTCCAGCCGTCTGCAGAAAGCCGGCGGTCGCATCAAATCTGAAAAAGAACTGCTGCTGCTGGATCAGTCCATCATCGATCTCGCCAATGGTGAACCTCAGGTGGCCGAATCCCGCCTGCGGGCAGCGCGTGACCGGCTGGAATATCTGCAGCAGAAAAATGGCATCGAACAGACGGCATCGATGCTGACGGACGCCCGCGCCATCGCATGGTCGGGGCGCGAGTTTGAACATGCAATGCTCGTTAACGTTGCCATGCTCTCCAGCCTTGTCAATGACGGTCAGGATGCATGGGCGTGGTCGCTGCAAGCCATGCAGACATCTCAGAAGCGTCGCCAGACATTGATCGCAGCCGCAACCAGCAGTGCTCCCGAGAAATCGGGCCAGCCGGACAGCAAACCAGATGACACCGGTAGGGCCAGACTGGCGGACACAGACAGCACGGGAGTGATCCAGCAAGCCAGCTTTCAAGCATCCAGTCCACCTCGCATTACCGCCGAAACACTCGACCAGCCACTGGCCCTGTCGTCTTATCTCACAGCCCTTGTGCATTCTGAAAAGCCTTCCGAAGTGGCTGAGACGGAGCTGGCGCTGCAGGATGTCAAACTCTGGAACCCAGGCTTCAGCACCGCCAGCGCCGGCAAGATGACTCCCATGGGAGTCCAGTGTCGCAAGGGCCACGGTACGCTGCATGTGATTGTGCTGGCCGGAGTTGCTCCTGAGTGGGTCTCGGAATCGTGCGAACCAACTTCAGCCGCACTGTTGATCGCGGACCGCATTCTGTCAGCGCAAAGCAAACACAAACTGCCTCCAACTCTGGCCTCCGTCAAAATTGCTCGACCGGCCTTGCCTTCTCGATCTCCGGACGACCTGACTCCTGGAGCTGCCATTGTGGGTGCCGGGCTGGGTACGGAACGTCGCCAGCTGGGATTCTCCACCATCGTCGACCTGGGGCAAGTGGCCAATGCTTCCTATCAGCGGGGACGTGACAAAGCTATTGCTGATGCGGTGGTTAGACGAGTGGTCAAAAAGGGAATAATTTTTGCCACCAAGGCTGCCACGAATGATGAGGATTACGACTGGAAAGTCGATCTGGCCTTGTCAATCATCGGCGTTCTCTGGGAAGCTCTGGAACAACCCGATACGCGGTCGTGGAGCACTCTGCCGGGTGCCGTTCGCATCGCAGCAGAAGAGCTGCCAGTGGGAGAATACAATCTGGATCTCTGGACACGACCACTCAGCGAACGCTACCCGCTGCACGCACAACCCGTGAAACTGCGAATTGAAGACGGTCGCAATACCTGTGTCCTGCTGACAGTGCCCGGCGATCGTATTCGCAGTGCGGTGCTGCTTGGTGGAGCTGACCGTAATATCCTGCTGCCTCCGCAGAACGACCAGAACTAAGGGCTGGCGACAGGGCCTGACAATTGCATTTTCCCGCTCCTTCCGTAGACTCGGGTCGTGATCGGTACTCAGCCGACCCCGATTTTTGCTTCCGCCTTCCCACAAAGGTCCCACCTCATGTCTCGCTCTCAGCAGTCCCGTCGCGGGTTTCTTTCCGGTACATCGGCCATGCTGGCGGCCGCTACCGCCTCGGCCGCCTTTCCGTGGTCCGGCAAAGTTTTCGCCAATACCATGGCCAATGATCGTCCGCGAGTCGGCTGTATCGGCCTCGGCGGAATGGGACGCGGGGATGCTCACGGACACCGCAGCTTCGGGGATATCGTAACACTCTGTGATGTCGATGAAAACCAGGCCGCAAAGGCCAATGAAGACCCGAACATCGGTGCCGGCAAAGCTGATCTCTGCACCGACTACCGCAAGGTCCTCGAACGCCCGGATATCGATGTCGTCAGCATCGTGACTCCCGATCACTGGCACGTCAAAATTGCCATCGAAGCACTGATCGCTGGTAAACATGTCTTCTGCCAGAAACCACTCACTCTGACGCTGGAAGAAAATCAGCTCATTCGCAACGCCTGTCGCAAGTACAACGATCGCGTCTTCTTCGTGGGAACTCAGCAGCGCAGCGATCAGGAGCGATTTCTGCGAGCTGTCAACATGGTCCGCCGTGGTCTGATTGGTGACGTTCAGAAAATCACCGTGGGTATCAACGGTGGTGATGTCGGTGGCCCGTTTCAGAAGTCCGATCCGCCAGCTGGACTCAATTGGGATATGTGGCTGGGCCAGGCACCGCAGGTCCCCTACATCAAGGAACGTTGTCACAACACGTTCCGCTGGTGGTACGAATACTCAGGCGGCAAATTCACTGACTGGGGCGCTCACCATGTGGATATTTCACTGTGGGCCGCCGGACTGGATCAGGAAGGCACCGGCCCGCTGGAAGTTGACGGCACTGACGCTAAGCATCCGGTATCGTTCAAGGACGGCTACCCTGAACAGGATGACCGCTTCAATTCAGCACACGACTTCAATGTGATTGCTCGTTTCGCCAGTGGCATGGAAATGCACATTACAAGTCGCGGTGACAACGGCATTCTGTTCGAAGGCAGCAAAGGTCGGTTCTTCGTGAACCGAGGCAAAATCACAGGCCAGCCGATTGAAGAGAATATCGACCAGGGTCAGTTCGGTCCCGAGCAGCTGCAGGAACTTTACAAAGGCAAGCCTTTCGAAGGTCACAAGAACAATTTCTATCGCTGTCTTGCCGAAGGTGGCCTGCCCGTCTCCGACGTGTACTCGCATATCCAGACCATGAATACCTGCCATCTCGCGGTGATTGCAGCGCGGTTGAATCGCGTCATCAAATGGGATGCGAAGGCCGAGAAGATCACCGGCGATGATCAGGCCGCCTCGTTCTTCGCCAGAACGCCTCGGGCTGGCTTCGAAATTCCTCGAGTGTGAGTCGGTTCATGACAACAGGCTCCGCGGGGAAACCGCGGCAGCAGACTGACCAGTCAGTCACATCTGCCGGAAATGCTCAGCCCGGTGACGTCATGTCACCGGGTCCGGACACAACTGCTGCCGACGACGCAAAAATCTATCCTCCGTGGATCGTGGTGTTTCTGGCAGCATGGCTGGGCACCGTCGCCGGGGGTATCATTTTCGGATTCGCGTGTGGCCTGATGCCCTTCTGGTTTCTTGGCCCGATGGCAACCATTACGGGGCTTTACGGAGCCTTCATGGGGCTGCTGCTGACGACAATCGGCAGTCTGCCGATCTCGCTGATTCTCACCGGAATCGTGCGACTGCTGCCCGCCCACAGACGAACTCGTGAAAATTACATCATTGCTGCCGTGATCACTGGCTTCTGCACAGGTGTTGGCTGCTTCTCAGCACTCTGGCAACTCAGCCTGCTCGCCCTGATCCCCGGCATGCTTGGTGCCATGGGAGCTGGACTCGCCACGCTGCTGTCCGCTCGTAACGAACTGATTGCACCACCGGCACCACCACCAGTTTCCACCTGGGGTGATCTTGACGCCTGACCACTGATTTACTGATCACCGAAAACTGCCCCCCTTCTCGCTCGGCAGTATTCTCAGCCCGCACTTCCGCCGATACTCTGTGACCATGGCGGACCATTCCTGAACACACCAGCAGTAATGACCGTCCCGAGCCTGTTGGTCAACAGTCGTTGCTCACGGACCCCGCCCCCCTCGGAGTCGATCATGCGTCCGCAATTCTTCCTGTGCCTGCTGCTGACCCTGCAGGTATCTGTCGGCAGCAGCAATCCAGCGTCCGCTGACGATCCTGCCACAATCGATTTCAATCGCGACGTTCGTCCGATTCTGTCCAACCACTGCTGGTCCTGCCATGGCCGCGACGAGGCATCGCGCAAAGCTGGTCTCAGACTGGACACTCGCGATGCTGCTCTGGCCGCCGGAGACAGCGGTCGCCCTGCTGTTGTTCCCGGTCAGCACTTGGACAGCGAACTGGTGCGCCGAATTCTGTCGTCTGATGCTGCTGAAGTCATGCCACCACCGGAATTGCAGAAACCGCTGACAGAACAGCAACAGCAGATCCTGCAGCGGTGGATTCAGCAGGGCGCCGCCTACGCGGAACACTGGGCTTTCATCCCTCCCCGGCGACCCGCTCTGCCGACCGTCAGAAATACAGACTGGCCCAGCAATGAGCTCGATCTGTTCGTTCTGCAGAAACTGGAACAGGCCGGCCTGCAGCCTGCACCCGCCGCACCTCCACTGATGTGGCTCCGCCGCGCTGCACTGGATCTGACCGGGATTTCACCGTCTCCTGCCGAACAACAGCAATTCCTTGCGAACATCGCGGCTCATGGTCTGACCCACGCCAAAGCAGAGGCCACCGATCGGATGCTGCAGTCACCGCATTCGGCAGAACGACTTGCCATGCACTGGCTTGACGGAGCACGCTATGCCGATACCAACGGCTACAACAATGATGAAATGCGCACTATGTGGCCGTGGCGTGACTGGGTCATCAACGCCTTTCAGTCAGGCATGCCGTGGGATCAGTTCCTTATTGAACAACTGGCCGGCGATCTGCTGCCGGATGCCACCATCAGTCAGAAAGTCGCCACCGGCTTCATCCGCAATCACGTGCTGACCACTGAAGGCGGCATTATTGAAGACGAATACCACTGGGAATACGTGGCTGATCGGATTCATACCACGTCAACTGTGTTCCTTGGTCTGTCTCTGCAGTGTGCTCGTTGTCACGATCACAAATACGACCCGTTTTCGCAGCGCGATTACTATCGCCTTGCAGGTTTCTTCAACAATGTGCCCGATCGGATTGTTTCGTACAGCCAGGGTCGCATGGCAGAACCACTGCTGAAGGTTCCGTCACCAGCCCAGTCAGCCGAACTGGAACAGCTGGCCCATCGTGAAACAGAACTGCAGCAGTTGCTGGCGGATCGCCAGTCGGCTGTCACTGAGACCGCTGCCGACTGGGCAGCCGGACTTACCGAACAGCAGCTGGCTGAACTGGAACTCTCCGGACTTGCTCACGCCTTTGCACTCGATGAAGCCGGTGCGGAATTCGCGGACAGTACCGGTCGATCTGCTCCGGCCACTCTGCATGGCAGTCCACAAAGAGTACCCGGTCACTCCGGCAACGCACTGCAGTTGAACGGCAGTCACTGGATTGCCGCTCCAGCCGTTGGTGACTTTGAGGCGGATCAGCCATTCACAGCATCGGCCTGGATTCGGACGGAGGCCGGTGCCGGAGGCACGGTGTTCAGTCGCATGGATGATGCAGCAGCGTATCGTGGCTATGACCTGATCGTCGAAGGTGGTCGACTGAATGCTCACTTCATTGACCATTGGCCCGACAAAGGCTGCAAAGTCTCTACTCAGGCCATCCTGAAACCGCAGCAGTGGCACCACGTTGCACTGGTCTGGCAGGGAACTCGCCGCGCATCAGGGATTCGAATTTACGTTGACGGCGTACTGCAGCCGCTGCAGGTTGACAATGACGGGGAAGTCGCCGGATCGCTCAGGACCCCGCGCCCATTCCATATCGGACGCCGTTCCGGTTCCGTTCCTTTCACCGGAACGATTGATGACGTGCGAATCTTCAGTCGAGCAATTTCCGAGACGGATGCGCAGCGTCTGGCAGCCGGCACGGCCCTCTCAGGAATTCGTGATCTCGTACGTACTGCCAGGGATGAACGCACTGCCGAGCAACAGGCTGAACTGCAGCGGTATTTTATCGAGCATATCGATTCTGAAGCACGCACCTGGCGAACTGAGCTGACGACCATCGGACCGCGTCGCGCAGTCATTGAACAGCAGATTCCTCAGACCATGGTGATGCAGGAGCAGACGCCGCGGCGTCCGTCCTTCATTCTGCAACGTGGCCAGTACGACCTGCGAGGTGAACAGGTGACGGCCGGTATCCCGGCTGTATTCTCCACAGCCGCAACAGTCACGACAGACGCCGCTCCACAACCTGAACCAACACGGCTCGACTTCGCTCGCTGGCTGGTCAGTCCTCAGAATCCCCTGACGGCGCGCGTTGCCGTCAATCGCTGGTGGGAACTGCTGTTCGGCTGCGGAATTGTGGAAACCACAGAAGACTTCGGCATTCAGGGAGCCCTGCCGTCGCATCCGGAACTGCTGGACTGGCTGGCAGTGGAACTGCAGACCAATGGCTGGAATCAGCGGAGCCTGCTGAAACGCATGGTCCTGTCAGCCACTTATGGCCAGACATCAGCCGTCAGCAGTGAACAACTGGAACGAGATCCGCGGAATCGGCTGCTGGCTCGCAGTGCCCGGCTGCGACTACCCGCGGAAATGCTGCGCGATAATGCTCTGGCGGCAGCCAGCCTGCTGAACCCGCTGATTGGCGGCCCCAGCGCCAAACCATGGCAGCCGGAAGGTCTGTGGGAAGATGTTTCTGTGGAGCGTCGGGAAAAGTATCAGCCCGATCCCGGGGACGGCATCTATCGCCGCAGCATGTACACATTCTGGAAACGTACCTGTCCGCCACCCGCAATGACCGTCTTTGATGCTCCGGATCGGGAAACCTGTCTCGTCAGGCGTTCGCGTACAAACACCCCGCTGCAGGCACTGGTACTGCTGAACGACCCCACGTTTGTGGAAGCAGCGCGCAGCCTTGCCGGACGCGTTCTGCAGGACGCTGCGAAGGATCCAGCTCGCATCGACCTCGCATTCAGTATTGTTTTGGCACGTCAGCCGGCGCCGGCAGAACGGGATGAACTGCTGCAATTGCTGGCTGCCGGTCGTCAGCACTTTGCTGCGGAACCTGCCGCTGCCGCTGAACTGCGAAAAGTCGGACGCGCTGTTGTCGACCCTGGAATTCCTGATGCTGAACTGGCGGCGTGGAGCTCTGCCATGACGGTCCTGCTGAATCTTGACGAAGCGATTACTCGCCCCTGAAGTCAGTCCACTCGCCACCGGATGCGGAAATCTCTCATGCTGAATGTCTCAGAAATCTGTCGACGAGCCTTCCTGCGACTGCCACCTGGCGCGGCCGCTGCTGCTGCTCTGCTGAATCCTGCCGCACAGGCTGCCGAAGCCTCGCACTTTGCCCCGCGAGCCAAACGAGTTGTCTATCTGTTTCAGTCCGGTGGCCCGTCCCATCTGGAACTGCTCGATGAAAAACCGGGCCTCCGCAGACTCCATGGCTCAGAACTGCCCGATTCCATCCGGCGTGGACAACGCCTGACCGGAATGACATCCGGACAGAACAGCTTCCCCGTCATCGCTCCGAAGTTCGCCTACCGCACGTACGGCCAGAGCGGTCTGCGGATGAGCGAACTGCTGCCGCATACCGGCGGTATTGCCGATCAGTTGTGTGTGATTCGTTCCATGCACACCGAAGCCATCAATCACGACCCGGCAATCACTCTGATCCAGACCGGATCACAACAGCCTGGTCGACCAGCCCTTGGCGCATGGGCCAGTTACGGGCTGGGCAATGAAGCTGAAGATCTGCCGGCGTTTATCGTTATGATTTCTCATGGCAGTGGTCGCGATGCCAATCAGGGTCTGCTGGAACGATTATGGGGCAGCGGTTTTCTGCCCTCCAGTCATCAGGGTGTCAAACTCCGTGGGAGTGGCGATCCGGTGCTGTACCTTTCCGATCCACCGGGTATCAGTCGCGACTTTCGCCGCACCATGCTTGATAGTGTCCAGTCCCTGAATCAGCAGCATCTGCGGCAGTCAGGTGATCCGGAGATTGCCACTCGGATTGCACAATACGAAATGGCCTTCCGCATGCAGGCCTCGGTCCCCGATCTGATTGATATGTCGCAGGAATCAGAGGCCACATTTCAGATGTATGGTGACGAGTCGCGAAAGCCTGGAACGTTTGCTGCCAACTGCCTGCTGGCTCGACGACTGCTGGAACGTGGCGTGCGATTCGTCCAGCTGTTTCATCGCGGCTGGGACCAGCATGGAGGATTACCGTCAAATCTGCCGAAGCAGTGCCACGATATTGATCAGCCGCAGGCCGCACTGATCCGCGATCTGCAGCAGCGCGGCCTGCTGGACGATACTCTGGTGGTCTGGGGTGGTGAATTCGGACGAACCGTGTATGGCCAGGGTGGCCTGCAGGCCGATTATGGCCGTGATCATCATGGACGCTGCTTTTCAGTCTGGCTGGCCGGCGGCGGCATTCGTGGTGGCATGACACTGGGGCAGACCGACGACTACGGCTACAACATTGAATCCGACCCCGTCCACATTCATGACCTGAATGCCACCATCCTGCAGTGCCTGGGGATGGATCATCAGCGGCTGACATACCGCTTTCAGGGACGCGACTATCGACTGACAGATGTGCATGGAAATCCTGTAAAATCGATTCTTTCATAACTCCCGGAACCAGTAAACGCCGGACTTACCCCGCTTTTCCTGCATGACTCAGCCGGCTTGATCCGTCATACTTCACTGCACTGCCGACGTCGTGCCCTGCCCGGTGTCAGCCCCGCCTCCTGTTCTTTCCCGGCCACTGGCCTGTGACAGTCCCCCCGTGGATGTTTCCATGAAACACTCTTCTGCCCGCCTGTCGTTCCTGTTGCTGCTGACAATGCTGACCGCTTCCACGGTGTCGGCCCAGCCGCCAGAAGTCAGCTTTTCAGGCCAGGTTCGGCCCCTTTTGGCACGTCGCTGCTTTGCCTGTCATGGTCCGGATAAGGCCGAAGGCGGACTGCGACTGCATGCAGCAGAACCGGCACTGGCAAAACTGGAATCGGGGCATGCCGCGATTGTTCCCGGCAACCCAACAGACAGCGAACTGCTCAAACGTATCTCCAGTACCGAGGAAGAAGTGCGGATGCCGCCAGAGGGCGCTGCACTCACTGCCGCTGAACAGCAGATCCTCCGCGACTGGATTGCTCAGGGAGCAGTCTGGAAGCAGCACTGGTCCTTCGAACCGCTCAATCGCCCTGCCGTCCCCGCAGCTGCCGGTAAAGACCCGGGAGTATCACATCCGATTGACGCTTTCATTGATGCGCGCCTGCAGCAGAAGGGACTCACTCGCAGTCCCCGTGCTGATTCGCATGTGCTGCTCCGCAGGCTTTATCACGACCTCATCGGATTGCCCCCCACTCCACAGCAGATAAGCAGTTTCCTGCAGCGTGCCGCCACGGATTTCGACACGGCATGGACTCAGGAAATCGACTCACTGCTGGCCTCGCCGCAATACGGTGAACGCTGGGCTCGTCACTGGCTGGACGTTGTGCGTTTCGCTGAAACCAACAGTTTTGAACGTGATGGCATTAAGCCCAACGCGTGGCGTTTTCGCGACTACGTCATTCGCTCGTTCAATGATGACAAACCCTACGATCAGTTCCTGCGGGAACAACTGGCCGGGGATGAACTTCCTGAAGTCACTCGCGATTCCCTCGTTGCCACAGGCTTCTATCGACTGGGGATCTGGGATGACGAGCCGGCGGATCGCAAGCTGGCCATGTACGAAGGCTTTGACGATATCCTGACAACGGTCAGCCAGGGAATGCTGGGCCTGACACTGAACTGTGCCCGCTGCCATGACCACAAAATTGACCCGCTGCCTGCAGCAGACTATTACAGCACGCTCGCCTTCTTTCGCAACATCACACCCAACGGCTACGGTCCGAACGTCGAGCGTCCGTTGATTGCCAATGCCACCGATCGAGAAACCTTCGCCGCGGCAGAAAAGGACATTCGCGAATCTTCGGATCGCCTGCAGGCTCGAGTGACTGAACTGGAAGTGCAGCTGCAGAAGCAGATCGCCGACGTCTCCTCCGCTGCGGCCTCAGGTCGCGATCTGGATGACCTGGAATACCGTTTCTACCGAGACACATTCCAGCAGCTGCCGGACTTCGATTCGCTCAAACCCGAAACCGTGGCGGCGCTGGACCCGCCCCTCATTTCCATTGCACCGGCAACTCGCCCTGATCACTTTGGCTTCGTCTTCACCGGCATGCTGATCGTGCCGGCTGACGGCGACTACGAATTCGTCCTCGATTCTGACGACGGCTCACGATTACTGATCGATGGCAGGAAACTGCTGGAATACGATGGCATTCACGGGCTGGGTGGCGCCAAACGAGCCACTCTGAAGCTGACTCAGGGACGGCATCCGCTGCGGCTGGAATACTTCCAGGGCCTGTTTGGAAAAGGCCTGCAGCTGGCGTGGAGCGGTCCTGGGTTCACACGCCGCAGCCTGACTGCGGAAGACGGTTCCAGTGGTCGTGATCTCAACGAATTCCTCAGGTCACCGGCGGCCGAACAGCTGGATCAGGCTGTGGTTCGCGAATATCGGCAGACACGCCGCCAGCTGGAAGAAACCAAACGACGGAAACCGTGGGACGAATACGGTCTGTGCATCAGCGAATCCGGAATCAATGCTCCCGAAACCTTCATTCTGACACGCGGCAGTCCGGAAGCGGAAGGTGCGAAAGTTCAACCAGGCTTCCCCGCTGTCCTTGGTGGTGGCACTCCGGAAATCACCGCCAACCCCGCTGCCAATACCACCGGAAGACGGCTGGCATTCGCCAACTGGATCACCAGTCCGCAGCATCGACTGACCAGTCGCGTCTTTGTCAACCGGATCTGGCAACATCATTTCGGACGCGGCATCGTGCGGTCTCCCAATAACTTTGGGCAGATGGGCGAACCGCCCACTCATCCTGAACTGCTGGACTGGCTGGCCACGGAATTCGTGGAACAGGGCTGGCACATGAAATCCATGCATCGATTGATTCTCACATCAGCCACGTGGCAGCAGACAACCGTGGCCGATGCTGCGGCCCGCGAACGCGATCCGAACAATGATCTGTTCGGGCGTTTTGACCTGCGGCGTCAGAGTGCTGAAGAACTGCGGGATTCTGTACTGGCAGTGAATGGCACGCTGAATCCCAAAATGTTCGGACCCGGCATTTACCCGTCCATCTCGCGCGAGGTTCTTGCCGGGCAATCGGTACCAGGCTCTGGTTGGGGACAGTCACCTGCGGAAGAGCAGGCAAGGCGGAGCATTTACATTCACGTGAAACGTTCGCTGCTGCTGCCTTTCCTGTCCAGCTTTGATTTTCCGGAACCGGACACCAGCTGCGAAGCTCGCTTTGTAACAACTCAGCCCGGCCAGGCACTCAGCCTGCTGAACGGCGAATTCTTTAATCAGCAGGCGACTGCCTTTGCCAATCGCCTGCGACAGGAAGCCCCGGGTGAGATCCGGCAGCAGATGCAGCTGGCCTTTCGGCTGGCGCTGTGTCGGGATATCCGGGACGAAGAAGCAGCTCGTGGTCAGCAGCTGCTGCAGACACTGCAGCAGAAGCACGGCATGTCGGCCGATCAGGCCCTGCAGTGGTACTGTCTATACGTCCTGAATCTGAACGAATTTGTCTTCATTGAATGAACTACGGACACCAGGTCAACGGTGTGTTGCAGGAGCGACTGCGATGGGATCAGAATTCTGCGGGCGAACTCGACGTGAAACGCTGTGGCAAACGGGTGCTGGGTTCGGCGCAGCGGCGCTGACCGGACTTCTGTCAGACGATGGCTTCTTTGGCAAAGCTGTGGCAGCCGATGGTGCTGCGCTGGCACAGCCTCATTTTACCCCCAAAGCCAAAAGCGTCATCTTCCTGTTCATGTATGGTGGCCCCAGTCATATCGATACGTTTGATTACAAGCCACAGATGAAGGGGCGCGACAATCAGACGGTCGAGGTAAAGACATTTGGTCGCGGCGGTCGGCGAAACAATGGGCGAATCGTCGAACCCCGCTGGGAATTTGCTCAGCATGGACAGTGCGGCAAATGGATCAGTACGCTGTTTCCGCATCTGGCCACCTGTGCCGACGATCTGGCCTTCATTCATTCCATGACGGCCGATTCTCCAATCCACGGCTCGGCCATGCTGATGATGAATTCCGGACGTGTCCAGAGTGGTCATCCGTGTCTGGGGTCGTGGGTGAATTACGGGCTGGGCAGTGTCAATCGCAACCTGCCGGGTTTCGTCGTAATGCTGGACCCCACGGGTGGACCGATTTCCGGGGCAAAGAACTGGTCCAGCGGATATATGCCGGCCAGTCTGCAGGGCACCACCTTCCGTACCAAGGGGGCTCCGGTACTGGACCTGCAGGCACCGAACGGTGTCAGTCGCGAATTACAGCGGGACCTGCTGGATGCCCTGAAGCAGCAGAACGAGGCGCATGCTGCGCTGCATGGTGGTCGCTCTGATCTGACATCACGAATCTCCAGTTATGAACTGGCATTTCAGATGCAGCAATCCGCTCCTGAAGCAGTCGATCTCTCGTCTGAAACTCAGCAGACCCAGCAGCTTTATGGTCTCGACAACGACCGGACTCGCGATTTCGGAACGAAATGTCTGCTGGCACGGCGACTGGTGGAGCGTGGTGTGCGATTCATTCAGGTTTATTCCGGCGGAGCTCACAACGACGACAACTGGGATGCTCATTCCGATCTGAAGAAGAACCATGACTACCATGCTCTCAATACGGATCAGCCCATCGCAGCCCTGTTGAAGGATCTGAAGCAGCGCAACCTGCTGGATGAAACGCTGGTGGTCTGGGGTGGTGAATTCGGGCGTCAGCCGACGGCCGAGTATGCGGAGGGGACTGGCCGTGACCACAACTCGTACGGTTTCACGATGTGGATGGCTGGCGGTGGAATCCGTGGTGGTGTCAGTGTCGGCACCACGGACGAACTGGGCTCCGCAGCGGTTGAGGATCCCTTCCACGTCAAACGGCTGCATGCCACAGTCCTGCACCAGCTCGGCATCGACCCGAATCGACTCAGCTATTTCCATTCAGGACTGGACCAGAAACTTGTCGGCGTAGAACCTGTTGAACCGATCCGACAGATCATCAGCTGATGCCTGTTCGTTCACAAACAGCTCCACAACGTGACACCAGAATTCGCTGTCGGCCGGGTGTGACTGATGCCACTGCATCACTCCACCAGACCAGCACAGCCACGAGACATCCGGATCTTCCGGCAGTCGCGGCAACGGATCAAGCCGATTGAAAACGGATCCAGGCGAAATCATATGCGCACTTACAGGTTGCCGTTTGACAGGGGTTTTTGAAAAGTGGTCAACTCGGTCTGACAAGCAGCCTGAATCTGTTTCATCAATAGAGCCGAGAGGATCTCGGCCTGCCTGTCCCGCACGCTCAAAGCTTCGCCTGTCTGCTGTGCAGTACGGCAACTGACCACAAACTGTTGTGTGTGGTGGCATCAAACGTGCTGTTCACCTGCGACTTCCGTCCACTTCCGTGTTTTTCCGCGTCCTTGCGTGGCGAATCGCCCCAAGCCGGCAACAATATGCTCTGAGCCCTCCAGTGAATGGCAGATGGGTGCAGAGACGAGGAGTGACTGAAGTGACCGCTGGCGAAAATACGCATTCAATTTCCATTCAGGCAGAACTCGCAGGCAGCATCAACTATGCAAGTCATCAGAATTCCGTCCCGGTCGTCAAATCACTGATTGTGCAAAACCACGGAGCGACTACGGTACGCGACCTGAAACTGTCGTTTCGGGTCACCCCGGCATTCGCTCGAGGGCGGATCTGGCACATTGAGCGAATTGAACCCGGTGCAAAGATCGATATTTCTGATCGCCTGATCGAACTGGAACCAGGTTACCTGAATGGCCTGAATGAAGCGGAACTGGGCCGTATCGATCTCTCACTGGCTGACGCCAATCGGGAACTCGCCCACGTAAGCTCAGAAATCCGAATTCTTGCACGAGACGAGTGGGGCGGATTTTCATCTGCCCCGGAATTGCTTGCTGCATTCGTGATGCCGAATGATCCAGCAGTCTCGCAGCTGATGAAAAAGACGGCAGAAGCTCTTGGTCTGTTTGGCCACTCAACGGCATTGGATGGCTACCAAAGCCGTGAACGAAGTCGCGCTTACATGCTGGCCGCAGCAGTCTGGTCGGCGATCGCGGCCGGAAAGCTGACGTACTCCAATCCTCCAACCAGCTTCGAACAGTCCGGACAGAAAACTCGACGGCCCTCAGTTGTCCTGCAGAGTGGATTGGCTACCTGCCTCGATTCAACGCTGCTGTTCGCGTCTGTGCTTGAGGGAATCGGACTCAATCCGGTCGTGATATTCCAGCAGGGACACTGCTTCGCAGGTGTCTGGCTGGCAGAGGCAACGTTCAGGCAACTGATAGAAACCGACATCACCGAAGTTCGGAAGGCAATCCAGGCGAAAGAACTCGTTGTCTTCGAAACCACCCTGATCACCCAGTCGCCGCCGGCTCGCTTTCAGGACGCTGAAGCAGCAGCCACTCAATCATTAAGTCGAGAGCAGGAAGAACGCTTTGTAGCAACGGTCGACATCAAAAGAGCCCGGATGTCTCAAATCAGACCGCTGGCATCCCATGATGCTCGGGACCACCAGAAAAAAGTCGCTGACAATCAGACCCCCGGCTTCATCCCGCTGCCACAGATGCCCGATCTGCCGGACCACGAAGTCATTACTGCGTCTGAAGAACTGCCGGTAACTCCACGCGGACGCATTGAACGCTGGCAGAACAAATTGCTCGACCTGTCGCTGCGAAACCGGCTCCTCAACTTTAAGGATTCCAGACAGGTCGTACCCTTTTTGTGCCCGGATGTGCCACTGCTTGAAGACAACCTTGCAAGGGGAAAAAAGGTCCGAGTTATCTCGCTGACTGAAGAGAACCCCGTCGGTGACCGTGATGAGAAAATCCATCAACAAACCACTCGCAAAGGTATCAACACAGAATTTGCTCGGGCGGCGCTGGATCGAAATGAACTGGTATCGGCACTGCCGAAGAAAGAGCTCGACAGCAGGCTCGTGGAACTCTACCGCAAAACGAAAAACGATCTCGCCGAGGGTGGATCCAATACCCTGTTTCTGGCTGTTGGATTCCTGTCGTGGCGCAGAGAGTCGGACGGAGCCACAGCATATCGTGCTCCCTTACTTCTGGTGCCTGTGAAACTGGTTCGCGCTTCCGCTGCTTCACCATTTTGTCTTGCCAGTCATGAGGATGATATCTGCTTCAATGCGACTCTGATTCAGATGTTGTCAAAGGACTTCGGTCTGAATCTTTCCGCCCTCGAAACAAATCTTCCAGCAGATCAGAACGGAGTTGACGTCAATCAGGTTTTTGAATTGGTACGACGCGCCGTTCGGCTGGTGCCGGGGTTTGAAGTCGTCGATGAAACGGCGCTTTCAATATTCTCCTTTTCTAAATATCTCATGTGGAAGGATCTCACGGACCGCCTTGAACAGCTGACGAAGAATCGGGTCGTTCGACACCTGATTCAGAATCCGGATAAGCAGTTTGATCGCGCTGTTTCAACACCATTTCCGACCAGTCAGGACATCGATCGAAAGTACTCACCCGGAGACCTTGTTTATCCCCTGCCCGCGGATTCTTCGCAGCTTGCCGCGATTGCTGCGGCCGATGCTGGACAGGACTTTGTACTCATCGGGCCCCCGGGGACAGGAAAGAGCCAGACGATCGCCAATATGATCGCGCATTGTCTTTCAAAGCGAAAGTCCGTGCTGTTTGTGGCGGAAAAAACTGCTGCGCTGGACGTGGTCTATCGCCGACTCAGAAATCAGGGACTTGGGGACTACTGTCTTGAGCTTCATTCCAGCAAAGCCGAACGCAAGCGTTTCATTGAGCAGCTGACCACAGCATGGAAAGCCTCGGAGAGGGCTAACTCGGACAGGTGGCTCGACATCAACGCCCGAACAAAAACTCGCCGCGACCAGTTGAATGCGTATGTCGAAGCCCTGCACAGGGAGCATCCGAACGGCTGGACGGTGTTTCGTGCGATGGGTGAGTCCGTGAAGGGTGGCTCGACACCGACGCCTGCAATCAATTGGCCTCGAACAGTTGCGTTCGATAAGGCACAGTATCAGTCCCACGTAAGTGCAATTCAGGAATTAAGTCTGACACGGAAGGAAGTTGGAAGCATTCAAAAACCGAGTTCCCTGACGGTCACGGAGTGGTCTGCGGTCTGGGAACAGAATCTGTATGCTGCAGCGACTTCACTTGAGGACGCATGCAGCGATCTTCGTCAAAAGCTGGCTGCATTTGCTGTCGCGGTTGGTGCAGGAAATCAGCTGGACGGTTCCGCCGAATCACTGCAACTTTACGGTCGGCTTGCCAAAGAACTGAGTGCGACCGCAACAGAAAACTTTGCAGTCATCTTTCATAAGGAGCTGGCCCAGCTTTTTACACACGTGGATTCGCTGGAAGCGTCATTCAGTATTGTTCAACAGCAGGCGACGCGATTGAAGGGTGTCTATGCGCCGGAAGTACTGACCACAATTCCTGTGGAAGATCTGGACAGGGAGTGGCGTGTTGCGAGCACGAAGTTCTGGCCGTTTTCGATCATGGCAAAACGCCGTGTGAAAAAGCTTTTGCAGACATACGCATCATCCGGCAGCGTCGATCCCGCAATAGATCTGCCCGCTCTGCGCAGGCAGCAACTGGAATTCCAGAAGATCGATACCAGCCCTCTGGCAGGCCAGACCGCAGGCTGGAACGGACGCGAGACAGATCCGGCAAAATTACGCGCCCACCTGACAAAAGCGCGGGAGCTGCGACAGCTGATTGTTGAGCTTGGCAAACAGAATGGCCAACTGAAGCTGATGTCTGAAACGCTGTCTCCCATCCTGCGACGGGATGCTTCTTCAGATCCTGTCATCAATGCTGCCGAAGTGTTTTTTGCAGCAATGAATACCTATGTGGAATCTGTTCAGAAATTCCGTCTGGTGGCTGGTGGAAGTCCTTTTGAGAAGGGCACCAGCTCCATTATTGCCGATACCGAAACGCAACTGGCCAGTCTGAAGACAAATCGATCTTCGCTGCGAAACTGGATTGCGTGGCATGAGATTACGCAGCGTGTTTCAGATCTGGGCCTCAGCAGTTTTGTCACAGCAATGGAATCCGGTCAGCTGGCTCCGGAAGATGCGCCTGCAGCCTTCCGACTGGCCTTCGTTCGGTGGTGGCTTCCTGGTGCCATCGATGCCAGTCCCGCGCTGAAGCAGTTTCAGCGATTCAGGCACGAAGACGCCATACGGGACTTCAGAGAACTGGACGACGCTGCACGCGTCGAGGCTGCGGTGACAATTCGTCGGGCCCTGACACACCAACTGCCCGATCCCAATAGTGTTCCGAAACAATCAGAACTGGGGCTGCTGCGGCATCAATCGCAGTTGCAGCGACCCAGCAAAACGATCCGGGAACTGATCGGGGGTATGCCCGAAAGTTTCGGAAAGCTGGCACCATGCCTGCTGATGTCACCACTCTCCATCGCACAGTACCTGCCACCAGATCAGACGGTCTTCGACGTTGTCATCTTCGACGAGGCGTCTCAGATCACGACATGGGATGCGATTGGAGCGATCGCGCGTGGTCGTCAGACAATTATTGTGGGCGACCCCAGACAATTACCGCCCACAAACTTCTTCGGACGTACCGAAAGTGAAACTGACGATGAGGACATGGAGTACCACGAAAAAGATCTGGAGAGCATACTGGATGAAGCCAAAGCATCCGGTATCCCCACGATGCAGCTCAACTGGCACTATCGCAGCAGCCACGAATCGCTCATTGCCTTCTCAAACTACCATTATTATGGCAACGAGCTGATCACGTTCCCTTCTGCTGTTACTGCAGATCGAGGCGTATCGCTGAAACATCTTCCCAACGGGACTTTTGACCGCGGCAAGAGCCGAACAAATCGCGAAGAAGCGCGAGCAATCGTCGCCGACGCTGTCGGCCGTATGAAACTCTGGATGAAACTACCGCCCGCAGAGCGTCAGACTCTGGGAGTCATTACTTTCAACAGCCAGCAGCAGACTCTGATTCAGGATTTGTTTGACCAGGCGCGAAGAGACTCCGAGGAAATCGAGTGGTTCTTCGACGATGCGCGAATCGAACCAACGATCGTGAAAAACCTTGAAAACGTTCAGGGAGATGAACGGGATGTGATGCTCTTTTCCATCGCATTTGGTCCTGATGCAACCGGAAAGATCCCGCTGAACTTCGGAGCACTCAGTCGTGCCGGTGGCGAAAGACGTCTGAATGTCGCTGTCACTCGTGCCCGCAGGGAATTGGTGGTCTACTCATCATTCAAAGCGGACCAGTTGAATGCTGACGGGGCCAAACATATCGGTGTTCGTCATCTCAAGGCGTTCCTGGACTATGCCGACCGTGGCCCGATCGCACTGCATGCTCAGGATCAGGGTTCGGTTGGTGGCTTTGAATCACCCTTCGAAGAGGCTGTCGCACTGCAGCTGAAGGCTCGCGGATGGCAGGTCGTTTCTCAGATCGGTGTCTCTGCATTTCGCATTGATCTCGGTATTGTCCATCCCGACAAACCCGGAACCTACCTCGCCGGGATCGAATGCGACGGTGCAACTTATCATCGATCGGCAACGGCGCAGGATCGCGACAGGATTCGCGAACAAATCCTGCGTCATCTTGGCTGGGAAATCCTGAGGATCTGGTCCACTGACTGGTGGGCTGACTGTAAATCGGCCACAGACAGACTGCACACGGCCTTAACGGACTTGCTCGAACGAAAGCGTGAGGAAGATCGGGTGCAGGACGAACAGGAGGCTTCAAGGACTCCTGAAGACGCATCTTCTGAAGGTGAAATTGTCATCGATTCGGATAGCCCTGCAGGCAGACCACGTATCTCCATCGCAGGTGATCCGGAAGAGACCGACGGC
>CAXBSH010000065.1:0-20134 GCA_963977705.1 uncultured Planctomycetaceae bacterium | reverse complement strand
ACCTGCACCTGCAGGGAGGGCTTCACCGGGAACGGCACGACCTGCGCGGACGTGGACGAGTGCCTCAGCACCCCCGGGCTCTGCGGCGCCCGGGCCGCCTGCTCGAACACGGCGGGCGGATACGCCTGCACCTGCATGCCCGGATACGCCGGGACCGCCACCACCGGGACCGCCACCACCAGATTTGCGATCAGGAGTCTCCAGTTTTTCGCGCTTGGCTTCAGCTTCAGCTGATTTTGTGGCTTCCAACTCCGCCAACTCCTTCTTGAAGTGAGTTCGCGGGCTCATAATCACCAGATCACTCAGTTCCACACCTTCCAGAATCTCAATGTACTCGTCATTCGCGTCGCCAACTTTCAATTCACGACGCTGAGCCCCGTTCTGTTCCTTGCCGGAATACACATAAGCGTAGTAGTAACCTGAAAATGACACTACGCTCTGAACGGGAATCTGCAGGACCGGTTCCTTGCGGTCTTCCACCACCACGCGAATCTGAGCCGTCATGCCTGGCTTCAGCTTCCGCACGCGCTCCGGGGAATCCAGAATCTGCACAATAGCTTCATATTCCTTCAGGTCCGTATTGGGCCAGCTGCCCGGAATCGGTACTGAGGAGACTGACTGCAGTTTGCCCCGATATGGATCACCAGGAATGGCGTCGATCTCAATCTCAACCGGCTGACCAATCATCACGCGACTGATACGGGATTCGTGAATTCGAGCATCGATTTTCATGTTCTCGAGATCCGGCAGGTTGATCACGGCCTGTCGCTCACGGACTGCAGCACCTTCCTCAATCACCACTGGCTCACTGCCACGTGAACTCTTCTGCGATGCATAGACGACCTCGCCGGCCTGAGTCGCGACAAGGCGACAGGCTTTGATCTGCCGCTGAAACAGATCCAGCTTCTCGTCTTCAACTGACAGAGTCAGTTGAGCTGCATCTGCAGCCGCCTTCATCTGAGTCATCAGAGCCTCGCCCTCAAGACGGGCCCTCTGAGTTTCCCGCTTGGAGTCCTCAGCAGTCTGAGCCAGCTCTTTTTCCTTCTTTGGCCGAGTGTACTTTTCGAGCACTTCCAGCTTGCCACGATTCACACTCAGCAGAATCTGAGACTGTGTCACTTTCAGGCGAGCACTTTCCAGCTGATTGACGTTGGCATAGCCAAGTCGAGCCTGGTCACGAACACGCTCGTACTCTTCCCGATTGATCGACAACTCTTCCTCGGTCTTCTTGATGTCACCCTTGACCGTCTCCAGTTCCTGCTCGTACTCACCACCAGCCGATGTGTAACTGACAAGACTGAGTGCAGCCAGATCCTCAGCCAGCTGCGCCTTCGCGACGTTGCTTTCATTCGTCGTCAGCTGAATCTCGATGTCCTTCATTGCCTTTTCAAGGTTGGCTCGGGCCGTTGTCACCTTGATCTGCTGCTCTTTCTCCTTCTCCACCAGAGTCGACGAATCCAGCTCGCAGCAGACATCACCTGCCAGAAAATCACCCTTGCGAACCTTCTGACGATCCTTCACCAGCAATTCCGTATGCTCGCCGAAGATCAGTTCATAAACCTTCTCCTGGCCGTCCTCCGCCACAACACGTACCGTCTTCGCTGATTCAGATGCACCATCAACAAACTGCACCACACCGTCAAACTCAGCGACCACCGGAGCATTCACCTTGCTGCCCTCGGGAACCAGCGAGATGATCGTTGTTGAACCTTCCACGCTGTTGCTGAGCGTTGAATTCCGCAGACTGTCGACCGTTCCGTTCTCCGTGATCACAATCCGAAATGGCCCCTTCTCGGCCACCTTCATCACGTAGTCCGGAAGTATGCTCTTCTGCGATCCCGACAGCACACCCAGCACCCGCTCACGCGCCGCCGGAATGACCGCTACAGCGACGGCTGCTGCCACCGCCAGCGCCAGCAGAGTGATTGCCATGGACCTGCCGGAACGATCAGGCTGAAGCGGACGAATCATGTGGTGAACCTTTGCGAGCTGGATGCGTCACGTAAACGCAGTAAGTCAGGCAGGAAAACAGGCGGGGATCATTCCGACACACCAGGAACCACGTCCTGTGTGGCCGGAACAGCAGGCACAACGGAAGGCGCTTCGGAGGCTGCAGCAGGCGGAGACACACCCTCTACCGGAACAGATGTCTGCATCTGCAGGTAGAATCGGTCTGTCCAGACACCCCTCGCGTCGATCTCCATGATACCCATATCACGGAAGATGTTAAGCCGATTCGTCTCATATACTACCCAATCCTGGACAAGTCCGTTCTGAGCCTGCAAAACTGAATCCAACGCGTTAATCAGGCTCAACGCATTCCCCTGACCGCCACCACCCACACCACCCACACCACCGCCACCACCACCCTGTGCCTGCAGCGACGCACTGTCATACTGCAAAGCCGCGTTACGCACCGTCATCCGGTCCACCTTCAGCCGATACTCCTGCACGCCCAACTGACGCCAGCTCGAACGAATCGACTGCTTAACTCGGTCCTCCTGCTCCATATACGTCCGACGAGACCGCTGAAACGCCACCAAAGACTGACGATAACCGTTCCGCTCCAAAACCTGATCCAATGGGGTAGTGAACTTAAGTCCAGCACTGTGATTCGTGCTGTTGCGAGCGTCCGGATTCAAACCCTCAGTACCCCGAAACGTCACGTCCAAACCGGCTTCCAGTCGGTTGGCCTGAATTTCCACCTGCCGGCGAGCATCCATAACGGCAGCCCGCTGATTCATCAGATCATGCCGATATTCCAGCCCCAGAGCCACCACCTGCTCGATATCCGGAATATTCCACGACTCGTCCAGGCTGAACGGAGTAATCGCCACCTGCTCTACTCGCAGCGATGCCTGCAGCACCTCAAGGCTCTGAGCCATACGCAGCAGATACTTGTCGCGCAAGTCGCGTGCTCCGCTGGCAACCTCCGTTAACAACTCTGGTACTGTGTAAATCAAAGCCGCGTCACGGTCGCCTGAACGTGGCAGATCCTTCCACGCCTCCGGCAGCTCGGCCAGCTCAATTTGCCCGTTCGCATTCGTATCCAGCGACTGCAGCAGCTCGGCTTCGGTGCCCGGCGTCAGCAGCTTTGTCAGCATATCCAGCAGACCACTGCCAAACGCAAACTCGCGTTCAGCCAGTCGATACAGTCGGCGGTCTTTTTCCAGCCGCACGATCATGTCAGTGCGTTCCTCAGGCTGGCGGAAATACCGCAGACCCGGCTCAATGCTGCGGAAATCATCCTTCGTTCGTTCCAGCAGCTGTTCCAGCGGCTGGAAGTCTGCCGCCACTCGCTTGATCCCGACTTCATACAGTCGATCGCGGGATTGCGACAGCTTCGTGACATACTCGCGCACAGCGGCCAGCGCCGGGCCGGCCTGCGCATCGGCAGCACCCTGACTGGGCAACAGCTGATTGCCAATATCCTTCTGGACCTGACGCAGATCACGCTCCAGATTGATCAGATCCCAGCTGATCAATTCAAAAGGCCCCAGCATTTTCGTGTCAATGTTCAGATCCACATTCGGAGGCAGTCCAAGAACCAGTTTGAATGAGTCCTGCGAATCCTGCAGTTGTCGCTGGGAGTTAGCGAGGTTGATCTGAGAACGATTGAGTCGGTCGCGCAGCTGCAGATACGACAGACTGGTGGTCTGCTGCTTCTTGAAATCGATCATTTCAGAGGCGGCTGCGACGTAGTCCGGATCCTGCGAGAGCGACAGAATCCGCTGCTCCTGCTCGGGTGTCAGATCACCGCGCCATTTCAGCCACGTGCCGTCATAAGAAAGCTGCCCCTGCAGATCGACAGGAATCTGCAGATTCTGGAATTCATCGAGCGCCGCGTTCACGACACCCGGCACTCGAGTATCGCGAATCTCCTGAGCCTCCAGCTGCTCCTCCAGCTGCCGGATATTGTTTTCGGTATTCAGAATATTCTGTCGCTGCTGCAGCAGTGTCAGGTAATTGGATGCCACCTGAGTGAACAGAGTCTGCCGAAAACGCGCCAGTGTGCGAACACTGTACAACACATTGCGCTCGTTCTGCGTCAGTGACTCAAGGGCAATCTTCCGCCCCGCATTGAACAGCAATGGCTGCGTCAGACTGTACCCGATCGATGGTGCCGACGATTCACTGCCATTCCCGGAAAACACCCACGTGACGGAGTTGGCAATATCAGCAGCAATCTGACCGCCGGTCGGAAGCGTCTGGCTGATACCAAACGGTGTCGCCAGAACTCCCGATGTCCGACCCGCCGCATTCGACCGCGCAGTGAAATCCGCACTGGGTTCCGCCCGATTGGTCCCCAGATATCGAACCCCCAGCTTGAATCGCTCAGATGTCAGATTCAGAGCGTCCAGATACAGGTTCTCAATGGAATTCTGGTATTCGCGACTGTGAATCGCGGTGAGATTCATGGCATCCGGAATGCTCACATCCTGCAGCTTGACTCCAGAGTGTGAGCCAACCGGATCAACACCCGTCTGATCGATTCCATAGGGCTTCAGCCAGTGGGGATTTTCGATGGCAAACGAGACGCCCAGTTTGTGCCAGTTCTTATAGCCACGACGGCCATTCACTGAATGCATCAGCTCGTGCGCCGTGGGATCGTCCGGTGGCAGCGGACGTTTATCCGGATCCCATGGATCATAAAAACGACTGCGCGGATCCGGAGTCAGATCGACTCGCGGCAGGCTCCAATGCGGATCATTGATCTTTTCACCGATCGCCGTGTATGCATCTCGGTCGGCCTGCTTGCGCCAGAACTGACGGGAACACCCCGACAGCGACGACACGCCGGCAACTCCCAGCAGCAGCAGCGATAAACGCGTCCGCAGCTTCTTTCGCAGCATTTCACTCAGCATCCTGCCGTACTCCAGTGCCTGTGGGTCTGTGCCGCGTATCCGCACCTGCACCCGCCAGCCGCAACTACTCGCTCAACGACTTCCTGACAGAAGCGTTGCAGGACTGCGCGCGTAATCGGCCGTGCGTAACGAATACGTCGACTTTTCCGATTTCGTCAGTTGTGACGACGGCGCTTGACGGCATTCCCGCAAACTCAACGTTTCCGGAAAACTCTGCCTGTCTTAACGGCCTGAATGCTGAACGAATGCCGACCACTTACAGCAAAAACTGCTGAGAACGCACTGGCAGCCCGGATCGGCACTTTCTGCCGATCCTGCAGCCGAACACTTTCCAGGGGCGACTTCACTGCTGCCCCAGAAACTTCACGGAAAAGCACTCAGCAGCCTGCACACTGCCCTTTTCAATCTGCCCCAGTTCCTCGATCTGACTGACCAGCTTTTCCCAGCGTTCCAGATTCATTTCACAGCTGACCTGCCCGTCCGCCGTTTTGCAAAGCGGTGTCATTGCCTCAGCTCCAAACTCCAGCGCCGCAGCAGTCATTTCAGAATTCAGTTTCCCGATTGCCTGATTCACAGCAGCCGGAGACTGCAGATACTGCTGCCAGCCGGACACGCTGGCTCGTACCACCTTCTGCACCAACTCTGGATTCTCTGCAATCACATCCTCGGTTGTAATCAGCAGACTGGCATACGGATCAAAACCAATCTCTGACACCATCAGCACCTGCGGATCGCCTCCCTTTTCTCGTGCCACGAAAGGCTCGCTGAAAACGAAGGCCTGTTGCGCAAAAGCCGGCTTCTGCAGAAATTCTCCGACCATGCCACTGAAGGGCAGCAGCCGCACATTGGTCAACGGCAGTTGTTTTTTCATCCACAATGCAAAAGGTCGAGCATCACTGATTGCCAGCTCGATGTCCTTCAGGTCGGCCAGCGTTTTGAAACCTGCAGCCTGATGAACCATGATGCATCGAGGAGATGTCTGCAGGGGTGCCAGCAGAGCCACAATCGGAACTCCCGCAGCTCGCGCCAGAACCACGTTGTCAGCATCCGAAACAGCGAACTGAATCCGACCGGCCGCCAGTTCCGCGATCACAGCCTGCGGAGCTCCCGGACCTCCCGGAATAATTTCCACCGCAACACCCTCAGCCGAGAATTTCCCCAGCACATCCGCGGCGATAAAACCCCCATGCTCTACCTCGGGATACCAATTCAGAGCCAGTCGGGCACTCAAAGCCGTTCCTGTGGTCTGCGCAGCCGTCGCGGTGCCGACATCGCTCCCAGCCGGTGGCTCCACTGATCCACCACAGCCACACACCAACCCCAGAACGCACAGCAAAACCAGTAGCTGACTTCTCATCCTGTATCCCCCCTGCCGTAAAACCGGTAAACACAGCATAACCGGTAAACTCATGGTAATTTGTGCGATCTCATCATGAATGTTGCCGAAATTCCTCAAACTTCCAACCGCCGTGGAGAAAGATTTCCAACAGCGACCGCATTGGCGGTTGTCCAGATTACAACGATCCCCGGAAAATTGTCATGAATCTGCTGGCTGACACACTGATGTGCCCCAGCTCTGGTTTCAGTATCGGACCGGATGCCACGCTGCGCGAAGCTGCCTGCCAGTTACTGCAGGAATCGCACTCTGTACTGTTTGCTGTCGACACATCGGGACGACTGATCGGTCAGATCACCGAAAGTGATCTGCTCGAGGCACTTTTCAGTGGTGCTGCGGAATACACGCTGGCCAGCAACTTTGCTCGGCCAGTCACCAACCGTATCCTCAACTCCGACTCAGCCTCCTCTGCTCGCTCCCTCCTTTACGAGTCTCATACTGACAGTCTGCCGGTGACCGATGCTGACGGCTCACTCCTCGGAATCGTCACTCGATCGTCGGCAGCTCCGCAGACAAGCCGCAATGCGATTCGATCGATGGGAACGGAATTCTCCTGCGAAACCGGGCTCGGTTTTTCCATCCCGCCGGTTTCTCCCTGTATCTTCAGCAGTTCTGCCGACGATCAAATGGACTGGGTACAGGACTGGCCACCGCGTCGTCGCAGGTCTCGTGCCCAACTCAGAATCTTCAACCCGGATGAAACTCGCCCCCTGTTCCTCTCCGGCACAGAAGCTCAACGACTTCTGCACAGTATGGATCAGATTCGCTGATACGGCCTCACCATGAAAAGATTGCTGCTGTTGCTGATCGGGGTGGCAGTTTCTGTCGGGTTTCTCTGGTACGCAATGCGAGACACCGACCTCGGCACGGTCAGTTCGGCTTTTCAGACAGCCAACTATCTGACTCTGCCGGTCCTGCTGCTGCTGTTGCTGGCTTTCTACTGGCTGAAATCCGTCCGGTTTGCGCAACTGCTGGAACCGGGAGCACCACTGACAGCCCGCCAACTGTTCGGTCCGGTTATGATCGGTTTTGCAGCCAATAATATTCTCCCCGCACACCTCGGGGAATTTGTCCGCGTCTTCGTGGTGAATCGGCAGCATCGCGTCCCCGCCGGTACCGTGCTCTCGTCCGTCGTTCTCGAACGAATCTTTGATATCTTCGCGATCCTCGCACTGTTCGGCGTCGGCATCCTGATGGCTCCGGATATGCCCGACAATTATCAGCGGGGAGCACTGACCTTTGCTGCCTTTGCAGCCGGTATCGTGCTGATCATGGGTGTCTACATGGTCTGGACGGACTGGTTCGTTACCACAACAGCACGCATCGCCGGACTGTTTCCGTTCGTTCCCAAATGGCTTACGGAAAAACTGCTGGATCTGCTCAGGCAGGGAGCCATCGGACTGCATTCGCTGAAAAGTGCTCGCGCAATCCTCCTCATCACACTCAATTCCCTGCTGCAATGGCTGATCAATGGTTATTCGGCCTGCCTTGCACTGCAGGCCTTCGGGGTCGAAGTGACGCTCAGTACAGGCCTGATCCTCACCGGTATCACCGCGCTGGGTGTCATGATCCCGGCTGCCCCCGGATACTTCGGTGTTGTGCAGGTCTGTTTTCAGATCGCTGTACAGGTCCAGCAGATCAAGCCCGATCCTTCGCTCGTGCTGGCGGCCTCGTTGTACTCACAGATTGTGGGCTATATCGCAGTCACGGGAATGGGAGTTTTCTTCCTGAATCGGGCTCAGTTGAGCCTGCAGGATCTGCAACGGGCTGCAGATCAGCAAAGCTGAGCAATCGAGCTCAGCCACATTCTCGGCCAATGCTCTGCAATTCTGCTCGCGTTCTGACCATGCCTCAGAGTATCATCAGAGCCTCCGATCCCGGCCCATTCGCAGGAGCCTGAACGATGCGACATCTGCTGCTCGTACTCACGATCATGCTGTTGCCTGGTCCGTTTCAGGGCAGCGCCCCCGGACAGGGTGGCAACACTCCCGGGGCATCACCCGGCGGCATCCTGATTTCTCCTCAGGGACTGATCGCACAGGCTCTGGCAACTCCCGTCGTTCCCTCCATGCCCGGGAAGCAGCTTCGCGAAAAAGCCATCGCTGCACTGCCTGAAGCACTGCGACAGCCCGCCGAGATTCGCATGCTGTCTTTGCGCACACTCGATGCTCGGCTGACAGAACTTGCCACGGCCGGTCTGCCTGTACCTCCGGAATTGACATGGCTGGCCGGACTGACACGCATCGATTCCATCACGCTGTCACAGGATGGTACCGATCTGATCCTCAGTGGTCCGGCAGAACCCTTTGCTGCACTCCGCAGCAATCGAATGACTGGACTGATTTCCGGCCGTCCCGTGCTCTGCCTTGAAGATCTGCTGACAGCATTCCGTGATGACGACGTTCTCGATGCAGCCGGTTGCTCCATCGATCCCGATTCGCAACGACTGGCCGCCGCACAGGGCTGGCTGGCACGCAATTCTTCGCCGGCCGTAGTCGCTGTCGCGAAAGCCCGACTGGAACAGATGGTGCGATTACAGGGTCGCTGGAATGTGACAACCTTCGGCGTCCCCGCAGACAGTCGTATGTGTCTGGCCATGGTTGAAGCCGATTACCTGATGAAACGCATTGCAATCGGCGCAGACTCCACCGGTATTCGTGGCATGAAAAGCAGCCTCGCTCTTGCCCGTCCGGGTGACAACATGATGCGCCGCTGGTGGTTTGCCTCAGCACCGGCAACTCTCTCCGTAAATCCCGAACGAACTCAGTGGTCTCTGCAGGGCCCACGACTGCTGCTGCTGGCTCAGGAAGAGATCATGGACAACAACGGCAACCTGATGGATATCACAACCAACCGTGGCAGTGGTGATGAGTTCGCTCAGCTGTTCAATCAGCACCTGCCCGAACTTGTTCAGAAGGTCCCGGCATTCGCTGACCTGCAGAATATCCTTGACATCCTCACAGCCGTCGCCGTCTGTCGTGAGCTGCAGGAAGCTGGTCTGCTCAATCTTCGCCCGCAAATGCTGACCGATTCTTCCATTCTGCCAGGAAGATCGTGGCCAGTGCCGCGTGAAACGGTCCCCCTGCTCACGACCCGCAGTGCGTCAGGAGGACTGCTGATGGGAGCGTTTACCGGAGGTGTCAATTTCCGCAGTCGTCAGCTGGTTCGACAGGCGTTGTCAGCAGACTCCGTCTCGCCGTCAACGCGTCCACAAATCAACAGCCTGTCACCAGCAACCCTTTGGCAGGATACACCAGCGGTACAAAGTCAGCGGGCCTCGGACTGATTCACCTGCCGCTGCAGCCACGCCTTTCCCGCCTCAGATTGCAGGAACTCCTGATACTCCGGAATTCCGGCCGCACCCTCTGGTGACTGCTGTAAACCATCCAGCAGCTCAGCCACGCCGGCAAAGTCCTTACGATGCAGACGCACACGCAGGTCAGTCAAAGCCACATCGGCATCGCCCTCAGAAACCTGTTTCGCAGCAGCCACGGCCTCAGACGCCTCTTCCGCCCGATCCAGCCGGAGCAGTGATTCCACTTTCAACAGACTCAGATACGGATCACCGATCCTGTCACGCAGACGATCCACCGCAGTCGCTGTCTCAGCAGGCTTTCCCAGCAACTCCAGTCGCTCAATCTCAATGAATCCCACACCCGGATCGTCCGCACAGCCCTCGACCAGCTCCAGCAGAGCAGCCGAAAGCTCATCAGGTCCCAGACCACGGCAGATTCGGACCTGCAATCGCAGCAGATGCTCTGACTTGCGAATCACGTCAGGCAGCCGGCGAAACAATTCCATCGCCGACTTTGGCTGATCACGACGCTGCAGATCGCTGATTTCGCGGATGTCATCAGCAAACTCAAGCTGCTGCAGCTCGGCAGCACTCAGAGTTGCCTGCAGGCCTCGATTCGAGGCGGCCAGTGCCGGCAACACCAGACGCCGCAGACTGTCCGCAACAGACTCACCAGACAGATAAACATTCACATCCGCTATGCGCGTCCCGTCTGTGGTCTGTACCAGCACCAGCTCATGGTAATTGATACCGGACAATTGCGGCAGACACAGACGAAACAAAGGCCGAAATTCCCCGTCGCGTTCGATCAGGCGAACAAAACTGTAACTGCCCCCGTTGCGACAGCCTTCGGTCACACCGGAAAAAATCTCCTGCAGTGTCCCAGACAGTCCCTCAACCGCCTCCCGTCGCTCTGTTCCACGAAGATCGGTTCCCTGCAGCACACGATCTGCGAAGGCCTCATCGCTGGCCAGTCGACTCAGAGCAGCTGCGTCCACATGTGCGATCGCCTGACGAACCTGTTCAGTCAGATCCTTCGACTGCTGCTCAGTGGTAGTTCGCCGCACTGCCGGAGCTGCTTCGGGGCCGGCCTGTGCCTGAGTTTTGCTGGGTCCGTCAGCAGGTGGCTCTGCTACCTGCTGACCACAACCAGACAACGCCAGCAGCAGGGCCGCCGCCAGACCACTTCCCGACCCCGCCACTTTACGTTTCACAATGACCTCCGCGTCAGTCCGTCGTCAGTTCCTGCAGTGCAGCAATCACATCACCGTCATGACCGTCTACTGAAACTTTCTTCCAGAGCTTCGCCACTTTGCCATCAGAACCAATCAGGTATGTCGAACGCTGGATGCCCATCGACACCTTGCCATACATATTCTTTTCCCGCCACGCACCATATTTCTCGGCCACTGCATGCTCAATATCCGCCAGCAGCGGGAAATTCAGAGCATACTTTTCTGTGAATTTCTGGTGCGACTGCACTGTGTCCGCACTGACGCCCAGCACCACAGCACCGAGGGCCTGGATCTCACTCAGACGATCCCGAAACGCACAGGCTTCCTTTGTACAACCCGGAGTATCATCCTTGGGGTAAAAGTACAGCACAACGGGGCGGCCCTTGAAATCTGACAGCTTGACGGTCTCACCCGTCGTTGACTTCAGTGAAAACGCCGGGGCCTTCGCAGGTGGTTCAATCCAGTCAGCCATGATTCTCTCGTCCCCTGAACAATTCCGAACCTTTCTGTGCTGCACGCCGCAGGACCCCTGCCCTGTCGGCCGGCACATCAACCTGTTATAGCCACCTGCACAAATCTGGCCCGGCAGCATCCGGAATTCGAGCAGCCCGCCGCGACCTCAATTGCACTCCGGCAGCATCCGGCGGGCCTGTCGGAGGTGATTCTGCAGAAACAGTCGATCCTCAGCCGGACACACGGCCAGACTGCGTTCCAGCAGGTCAATAGCCTCCCCAAAATGCCCCGCTCGCAGCGTCAGCACAGCATGATCCCGCCGTTCACGCCACGATCCCGGCAACAGCAGCTGCAGACGCGTCTGAACCTTCCACGTGGCTGCCCAGTCTTCACGTCCACCAAATAATGCCTTCAGATTCTGCAGCATACGGATCATCACCGCACGTTCATCTGCAGGTCTCAGATGCGCCCGAACCTCTGTCGCAGTACAACCAGCTAGGTCCTGAATCAGGTCAATGCACTCTGCTTCATCCAGAATCCGTCCCCGGTCAAACGCATCCACATACAGAGGACCATGATCGGCAGGCAGGCGAATCAGAAAGCGGGCTGGAGTACTGATGGGTTCCAGCGGAATACCCAGTTCATTACCCACATGCAGATAAATCAGAGACAGCGAAATCGGGATCCCTCGGCCTGTCGCCAGGACCCGATTGATATAATGCGAATGTGGATCGGCCAGATACTCACTTTCACCATGCAGACCCAGCTCTTCAGTCATATAGCGGGACAGCAGTTTCAGTTCTTCCAGATCAGAGCCTGCCTGAGTCACCGGGTGCGTCAGCCGCGACACGGCTCGCTGCAGAATACTTCTGGCGGCAGCAAAGTTGACATCCGACTGGCCGTCCCGAGAAATCTCCAGGGCGGCCGTCAGCAGATCCACGTCGGTCTCCCGACGGACCAGCCGCATGAACTGTTCATCGTCAGAACAGGCCGAATTCGAAAATTGAAAACTCACGCAGACAACTTCCCGCAGCACCAGAACACACAATCAACGGCAATAAGGCCAGTCGAACCACAGCATCACACTGCACATCCGCCTGTTTCACGCCACTATAAGCCCGGTACCCCGGCACCACAACACCGGGTTCAGCCAGAATCCGCCCTCAAAAAGCGGTCGGCAAAATCAGCCCGTTCCATTCGCTGTTCAGCTCTGCAAATCGGCAAAACATGCCTGCACAACCAGTTGTTCGGCAGACAGAGCTAATGCCGCCTCACGGTGATAACTGCAGACCATCACGCCCCGCAGTCGCTGCCTCCATAATCAACTGCTCAGTCGCCTCAGTTGCTGAAAACCGGCCCGTCAGATGCCCCTCACTCAACACCAGGATCCGATCACAGACCGCCAGCAGTTCAGGCAACTCGCCACTGGTCACAATCATGGAAACACCCTGCTCAGACAACTGATCCATCAGGCGATAGATCTCCGACTTTGCACCCACATCCACACCGCGCGTCGGATCATCCAGCAGCAGCACCTCCGGCTTCGTCAGCAGACACCGCGCCAGCATACACTTCTGCTGATTTCCTCCACTCAATGATGTGATCATCGCCTCACTTCCCGCCGTACGAATTCCCAGCGAATCCGTCTGCTGCTGAACCGCCCGCTGCTCTCGATGTCCGGAAATCACACCCGCATCAGAAAACTGGCTCAGAGCACTGATCGTCATATTCTCACGGACCGTCATCTGGCGAAAAATCCCCAGTCGCTTCCGATCCTCGGTCGCCAGCGCAATCCCGGCCTTCATCGCTTCCGCCGGATGCCGAAAATGACAGCGCTCGCCATGCAGCCGGATTTCCCCCGTATGCCGCACACTGGCCGCACCAGACAGGCATTCCAGGAGTTCCGTACGACCTGCCCCCATCAGCCCGGCCAGCCCCAGAATTTCGCCCTTGTGCAGAGAAAAACTGATGTTGTGCAGCCGCCAGCGACCACGTCGACCGGCCCACGGCAACGAAAGATTCTGCACCCGCAGCACTGGCTCAGATCCGGACTCCAGCGGCTGCATCACGCGACGCTGCCGAGGCGCTAACTCACGACCCACCATCCAGTGTGCCACTTCCCGAGCACTCGTTACAGCACGATCCACTGTCGTGACAAAACGCCCGTCCCGCAGAACCGTAATGCGATCCGCCAGACGAAAAACTTCATCCATCCGATGCGAGATGTACAGAATGGTGACCCCGCGAGCCTTCAGACGATCAGCCACTCGATACAACCGAACGACCTCCGACTCCGTTAATGCACTTGTCGGCTCATCCATAATCAGAATGTCCGACTCCAGCGAAAGAGCTCGCGCGATCTCCACCAGCTGCTGATCGCCCACTCGCAGACTGCCAACCAGCGCTCGCGGACTGATCGGCGTCTCCAGCTGCTCAAGCAGTGCCGCCGCTCGCCGATCCATCTCTCCCTGCTGCAATACACCCCAGCCATTTGTCAGTTCACGGCCCAGAAAAATATTGGCCGAAACTGACAGCTGCTCCACCAGATTCAGTTCCTGATGGATCATACTGATCCCCGCGGCCTCCGCTTCGCGAGTCCCGGCGAAACTCACCGGCCGGCCACGCACCAGTAACTCCCCGGAAGTCGGACGCTGCACGCCCGCCAGAATCTTCATCAGCGTGCTTTTGCCAGCTCCGTTCTCACCCATAATCGCATGCGTCTCTCCCGGCCGAATGTCAAAACTGACGTCGTCCAGAGCCACAACGCTGCCAAAAGTTCGCCCCACACCCCGTACAGACAGAATCGGCTGCATCGCTCAGAATCCTTCGCCGGCAGAAATCATCAGCATTGAGCAGACCAGCAGAGCACCGGCTTGCGAGCAGCATTCACCTCGTCCGGACGACAGACCGCCGTTGAATGCGGAGCCCCCTTCAGCAACTCAGCCGGCTCCTGACAGATCTGACGCAGAGCCGCTGCAAAGGCATCCAGCGTCGCCAGTGACTCTGTCTCCGTCGGCTCCATCATCAACGCCTCTTCCACCACCAGCGGGAAATAAACAGTCGGAGCATGGAAACCATAATCCAGCAGACGCTTGGCAATGTCCATCGCTGTGACTCCGGACTGCTCCTTCAGACGTTTCGCACTGGCAACAAATTCATGCATGCACCGCTGACCATGCGGTACGTCCAGAAAGTCACGCACCTGACTGAGCAGATAATTCGCGTTCAGCACAGCACAGTCAGAAGCCTCACGCAGACCACGCCCGCCCAGCGTTCTGATGTAACTGTAACCACGCAGCAGAATTCCCACATTACCAAAGAACGATCGCATCCGCCCGATCGAATGCTGCGGATCCTGCAGCGAATACCAGTTCTTCTGCGGATCAAATGCCACCACAGGCGACGGCAGAAATGGCGCCAGAAAATCACGTACTGCAATCGGACCAGCACCAGGACCGCCGGCTCCGTGAGGCCCCGTGAAGGTCTTATGCACGTTGTAGTGCATCATGTCGCCGCCAAAATCCCCGGGCCGCGTTCGCCCAAGAATCGCATTCATGTTCGCACCATCAATATAAACCAGTCCGCCAGCGTCATGCAGCATCCCGGCTATCGTGGCAATGTCCTTTTCGAATAACCCCAGAGTATTGGGGTTGGTCACCATGAAGACTGCCGTGCGCTCGTCCAGCTGAGCCCGCAGCTCCGCCAGATCCACAAACCCATTACTGCCACCCGCAAGCTGCACACATTCAAACCCGGCCAGCGCAGCACTGGCCGGGTTGGTCCCATGAGCACTTGCGGGGAACAGTACACGCGTCCGCTGCTCGCCTCGATGCCGAAACCACGCGGCCGCCGTCAATAATGCCGTCAGCTCACCCTGAGCCCCGGCAGCAGGATGCAGCGAGACCCCAGGCAACCCCGAGATCTCAGCCAGCATGCCCTGCAACTCATACAACACGCTGAGCAAACCCTGAATCTGAGACTCATGCTGGTACGGATGACTGGCCACTGCCTGCGGCAACCGAGCCAGACGCTCATGACGCTTGGGGTTGTATTTCATCGTACAACTGCCCAGCGGATAGAAGTGCGAATCCACACTCATGTTGAGCGTCGACAGATTCACGAAATGCCGCACCACATCCGGCTCTGCCAGCTCAGGCAACGGCAGCAATGACTCAGCACGGTACTCCGCACCAATCTCCGGCAGCCCCGAAACTTCAGGCACATCCGACTCCGGGAACACCACTGTGCCCCGGCCAGCCTCAGACATTTCAAACAGCAGTCGCGTCGCCGTTGGATTACGCATCTGACCCACCACTCCTCGGATCACTCAGCCCGCCAGAACCTCTGCCACCGCCTGCACCAATCCATCAATTTCCGCACGAGTTCGCTTTTCGGTGAGAGCAACCAGGAAACAACGTTCCAGATCAGCCCCCAGACTGCCACCAAACCGCGACAGCGCCGGTCCCGCGTTGAAGCCACGAGCCGCCAGCGCCTCCAGCAACTCCGCCGCCCGCAGCGGCGTCTCCAGCACAAACTCACGGAAAAACGGCTGCCCGAACTTCAACGATACACCCGGCAGAGACGTCAGACGCTCGGCCGCGTACCGCGCCTTGCGATGACTGAGCTCGGCCATCTGCCGCAGACCCCGAGGCCCTGTCACAGACAGGAACACCGTCGCACGCAGGGCCAGCAAACCCTGGTTCGTGCAGATATTACTGGTGGCCTTGTCACGACGAATATGCTGCTCACGAGCCTGCAGGTTCAGCACGAAACATTCACGACCGTTCCGATCCACCGTGCGACCAATCAGTCGCCCCGGCATCTTCCGCACATACTCACCACGACACGTGAAAATGCCCAGCAACGGACCACCGTACTGCAACGGAGTCCCCAGTGGTTGACCTTCAGCGACCGCGATGTCCACTCCATAATCCCCGGGCCGCTTCAATAGTCCCGGACTGATCGGGTCAAATGCCAGGATCGACAGAGCACCCGCCGCATGCGCCGCTGCTGTCAATCCACCAACATCTTCCAGACAACCAAAGAAATTCGGCTGCTGAAACACCAGCGCAGTCGTCTCTGCTGTCAAAGCCGCCTGGCAGGCCGCCACAGAAACCACTCCGTCAGTTGCAGGAACCTCAACAATCTCTGTGCCCAGCCGCGAAAAATACGTCTGCAGCACCTGCCGATACTCGGGGTGCAATGACCCGGCAACCACCACTCGACCATGACGCCCATTCACACGCATGGCCATAAACACAGCTTCACTGACAGCCGTGCCACCCTCGTACAGACTGGCATTCGAAACTTCCATGCCACTCAGCTGCGAAATCAACGTCTGGTATTCATAAAAGGCCTGCAACGTGCCCTGACTGGCCTCCGCCTGGTACGGCGTGTAAGCGGTGTAAAACTCACCCCGCGATGTCAGTTCATCCACAACCGCAGGAATAAAGTGGTCGTAGACCCCGCCACCAAGGAAACACAGGCCACCACCACCGACGACCCCCAGCCGCCGCTGCAGATCCTGCTCCAGCTGCATCTCGGAAACAGCATCCGGCAGAGCCAGTTCACGCGCCAACTGCAGCTGCTGCGGAATCTGCTGAAATAATTCGTCCACGGAACCAGCACCGATCGCCGACAGCATGTGCTGGCGCTGTTCCGGAGTATCAAAAAGATAGGCCACCCTCACGCCCCTCCTGACAGTTTATTCAAACCGCAGTCAGCCGATCAGGACACGCCAGATAAATCTCCGCAAGCCAGAAAACACCAGTCAACCACGCCAGGCTCCACGACGATGCTATTCGCCACAGTGCTGCACATAGTCAACGCGGCTGAGCAGATTCTGAAGGTCCGCCGGATTGACAATCCTGAGCTTTACAATCCACGCCCGATCGAACGGGCTTTCACTCAACAACTGCAACTGATCTGGTAGTCCCGTATTCACTTCCAGTACCTCACCGGTGACCGGCGCGTAAATGTCACTCACCGCCTTTACGCTCTCAACTTCACCCATGGGCTGGCCAGGACGATACGATTTCCCGACGACAGGAAGTGACAGGAACACAATGTCCGTCAGCAACTTCACCGCATAGTCCGTAATTCCCACCGTCGCGATGTCGCCGTCAACCGACACCCACTCATGAGTCTTTGCGTAACGCAGTGTTTCAGGATCCATGAATTCGCTCCGCTTCCTCACGCTCCAGTTCACTGATTCGCTGCAACCGGCGAGCATGCCGACCACCATCAAACTCGGTCTTCAGCCAGATGCGAACCACCTGATCGGCGACCTGATCACTCAGCTGATCAGCCGAAAGACAGATCACGTTGGCATCGTTGTGAGCACGACTGTAAGCCGCCGTCACACTGTCCTGACACGTCACCGCCCGCACACCGGAAAACTTGTTCGCCGTAATGCACATTCCCAATCCCGTCCCACAAATCAGGATTCCCCGATCCACGGAACCAGTGGAAACTTCACGAGCCACCCGAGCAGCATAGTCCGGATAGTCCACACTCTGAGCCTCAAAGGGGCCCAGGTCATGCACTTCACAGTCCATCGACTGCAGCAATTGAGCCAGTCTGGCCTTCAGGGCAACCCCACGATGGTCACTGGCAATCCCGATCTTCATGTCTGTGTCGTGTCTTTCTTGAAGAGCTCACTCACCCACAACCGCAGGTTCTGCCCAATCTGCAGAGCACAACGGCGGTAATCGTCCACCGTTCCTCCGAACGGGTCATGCACATCCCGACCATCACGATCCAGCAGGTGAATTCGGGAACCCAAAGCAGGACACTCGTTCAACAGCAGATCCCGGTGACGACTGGTCAGAGCCAGCACCAGTGTCGACTGCTCAATCATCCCCCGCTCAACACGGCGACTGAGATGCTCAGTCAGGTCCAGACCGTGCTCACGCATCACCTGCACCGCCTCTGGCGAAGCCGGAAGGTTCTCCCAGGCACCAACACCCGCAGAAAACACGTCCAGACCACGCTCACGCAACTCCTGATTCCGACACCCAAGCTGCTCTGATACCAACTTGCGAAACAACATCTCAGCCATCGGACTGCGACATGTGTTGCCCGTACAAACGAACATCACACGCAGAACGGAACCCGCAGGAGCTCCTGAAGATGACGGACTGCCACTCACAAACTGCCTCGGAAACACGTCCCAGCGGAAACATCAGAAGTTACGGCAGGAAGTCATCTTAGGCTGAAAAATGGGGAATCTCAAGTTTTCAGGCCGTTCCAGACGCTGTTAGTGCCCGGAAATCCGACACCACACGGCCAGCAGCCCGCAAGTTTCCAGAACCTGCGAACCAGATGCCCCCAAATTCCCGACGCTGAAAGTCAATTTGGGCAAATTCGAGACCATGCCGGAGTATTTTCCTTGAAATCAGTCGGTCGCTTGTTCTCGGAATCTGCTCCCCCTACCGAACACTCGGCCAGGCCACCCGCCACTCCAGCAGACGCACCTGCGTCGGCTCCACAGACTCCTGACGCTCTCCGTCACCCTGCCCCGTCATCTGACTCAACAGATGCACCTGCGACTGCTGACGCCAGATCGAAAAATCCACCAGCGGATCCGCCTGTCCAACCGCGTCCGTCAGACGATGAAACTCCCACGGACCCCGCTCATAATCACTCGCAACAGCCGCCACAATCCCCCCACCAAGCTCCTGATCACGAAACAGCACAACACACCGGCGCGACCCCGCCACAGACTCCAGCAGCACCAGCGGCCTTGAAACCGGCGGACGCTTCGTACCACTTCCCCGCCGCTCAAAATCCAGAGTCCTCTGTCCCACCTGACTGACACGCCACCCGGACTCCGTCAGATATACCAGCCGATACTGAGGCACCTCGCCCACAGCACCTCGCCAGAACGTCGCTATCACAGGTCGACCAGACCCGTCCACCGCCATACTGGTCTGGTTGGCCAGCTCACTGCCCACAGGAATTCGCAACGCATACTCAGCATTCGCCGCAGTGATCGGAACCGCCAGACGACGGCCGGCAGAATCCGTCCACGTCAGCCCGCCATCCTCTGAACGCGCATAACACAGATCATGATTCGTCACCACATCCGGCGTCTCACGCCAGACCCACGACAAATGGATCACTCCCGCACCATCCACCGCCACCTGCCAGTAAGAATTTCGCTGGCCCTCACCATCAATCAGATTGTCCTGCACACGCTGCCAGCCACCGGTTTCACCAGCACGCGACAATCGATACCGATTCAGCACCAGATTGCCCGCCCCGGAGGCTCCATCACGGTAAAAGAACAATAAGTCCCCATCCGGCAGGCGATAAAACTCAGGATAAGTCACCCGTGACTCACCCTGCCCAACCATCGACAACTGACTGCCCGGCCTGAGATCCGCGGCGGCAGGGATCCGCACATAACGCAGCGGGTGACCATGATGATCCCACGAAACATGCAGCTCACCAGCACCATCGAAGGCCAACGATATGACATTGTGAGCATCGGCGGCATGTCCCCGCAACTCCGTCACCCGCACTCGCCAGACATCCGCACCATGGTGACGCTCAGCCAGACACACTCGACCCTCGCCGTCATACCAGCCCGCGACCTGCCGATCAGCGAAACTGTCCACAGCACTGTGCCGAAAAATCGCCATGTTGACCTTGGTACGAGCCCACCCGGGGCCCAGCTGCCCAGCCTCGTGAACAACCGCCGGTATCACAACACGATCGCCCTCGTCAGCTGAACTGCCCGCTGTCTGCCCATAGACCACAGACCCGGTCTCACACAGCAGAACACCACCCAGCAACACCATCAGCCCCGCAGAAATCATCAGCCCCGCAGAAACTACCGTCAGCGACCGACCAAGATCGGAAGAGCACACGTCTGAACTCCAGTCAC
>CAXBSH010000064.1:0-21033 GCA_963977705.1 uncultured Planctomycetaceae bacterium | reverse complement strand
GGGTGTTGAAGACGCCCTGCCCTGTCAGTGTGAGCTGGCTCCATTTCGAATAGATAGTTCCCACCACCTGTCCGGATGTGGCATTACCGGCAACGGTTACGGCACTGTCATTAATGCGGCGCAGATAGAACAGCATACCATGGAAAGGACTGGTCGGGTTATTCAGGGCTCGCAGCGTGGCGCTGGAGGTGACTGTGATACCGCCGCGCTGAGCATTATTGGTGGGTGGCAGGCTTTCACCGTCTGCGCTGTCAGGCAAGCCAGTGGAGGGGTTGTAGTCCTTCAGTGTGATATAGAACATGACGCCATTGGCGACGACATTGCCACCTGTGATTTTCAGCTCGCCCCCCGTGATGACATAGATCCCGGGTTGAAAGGTGACTTTGCCACCGGAGATATTGATTTCTGAGTAGATCCCGGGCTGGAGTGTGCCGGTGTATCCAGTGGAGCTGATCTGGACTCGACCGCGGCTGGTCGCATTGACTCCGTTGGAAATCATGGGTGTAGGCAGATTGATCAGCGGATCGGGCACCAGTGGAACGCGGCAGCGCAGTGGCTGATCTCCGCCAGCAATCCAGGGCAGAAACCCGGCTGGGTTATTGACACCGCCACCGATGCGAAAACTGCGTCCGCGAAACGTGCCGTTGGACCCGATGTTGCCACCGTAGCCATTGATAGCCCCGGGTACCGAGGCGCCGTGCTCGTCCACACCCCATCCCTGGGAGTTTGTGATGACTCCGCCGTCAATCTGCAGCTGACCATTACCGACACAGTTCAGTCCTGGGGAATACCGTTTATCGAGGGCAATGATCATTTCAGGTGAAGAAACAGAGCGATAACCGGCCACAGCGCGGGCATTGACAGCGGGGGCCAGAGATCCAGAAAAGGAACTGAACAGGGTGTTGGTGGAATGCATCTGAATGACGGCTTCACAGTAGCCATAGCGTCCGGCGTAGGGGCCAGTGGCGGGTGGCATCTGCAGGGACACAGTGCCTCCGGACAGATTGTTGTACTGCTGAATGAACAGTTGTGCTTCTGCTGTTGCTGAAGTGCTGGACTGCTGACGGACCAGCGACTGGGCGGCGGCCAGAGCAGCGGAGTCGATGGCATTCTGGGCCCGACGACGCGTATCCATGATCATGCCGGTTTCGACGATCAGCAGCAGCATGCCTACCATGGCTGCTGCTCCAATGGCAGTTACCACGAGGACGGTTCCCCGACGTGATTGATCCCGCAGAGGCCGGCGGATTGGGTACAGTTGACGCATGACGCAGGCTCCTGATCAGTGAACAATCGGCATAGTTGAGCGTGCCTGAAGTGGCACATTGCGGCTGCCGGCAACAACACCCAGCAGTGAGCTGAAGTGTCCGGTGACTGTCGCGCGGACTCGCTGTTCCGCTGTATTGCCTCCGTCAATCCATTCCAGTCGTACTTCGAATCTGCTGGTGGCTGATCCGCCCGAAATTGGTCTGAGAACATTGGCAATGGGGTGATTATCGCTGATGAGGAATGTTTGTGTGGTGGGGCCCCAGACCGGCAGCTCGGGTCCCGCATCGGCACCGCGGACAATCGCAAGGCGGACGGCCTGGCGAGCTACGTGCGATACGAGGTTACGCTTCAGTGTCGCGCTGCCAAAGTCAAAAATGCCCACGAACAGGACGGTCCACGCCCCCATGATCACGGTTGCCTCAAGCAGAGCGGCCCCGCGACGTTTGTGCGATTGACGTAAAGGAGTGAGCAGTGGTTTTTTCAGCATGGCAGAGCCTTAGCAGCTGAGAGCGGAAAAGTGCAGGGCTAGCGAACCATCGGCAGGACGGTGGTGCGTGAGATGGAAATGGAGTTGGGAATAAAACCCCAGTTGACGACTGTGCGAAACGGATAGGCGACGGACACTCGAACTCGTCCCTTAGGCCATGTGCCTTCAGAGGAAATCTGGACATTCAGATTGGCCGCATTGAATCCGGGGATTGAGCTGAACTCTTCTTCCACTTTGGCTCGACAGGTGGTCATAAAAGACTGGGATGTGTAGCTGTCCCATGGATGGATGCAGCCATACCCCGCACCGGCTCGTGAGGCATTGCAAACAGCGACGGATGTCGAAGCAAAGCGACCGTAGTCGGCTGTTCCGGCCAGCATGACGACAAGGACCGGCAGTACGATTGCAAATTCGACCGCTGCTGTGCCGCGACGAGCTTTTTCAGTACGTGTCAGCTCAGGGCTGGAATACGGTTTCTGCCGGAGTGGGTGAGAGCGTTTTTTCATGCTGCTGCTCCAGACGGATTGTGTCAGACACCGGGCTGCCGAAAAGGGGTTTCCGGCAGCCCGGTCGACGGCCACCTTCCCATGGCCGCAGTCTCAGTGATTGGTCAGTTTACGGCAGTCCGGCCAGTTCTTGAGGATCGACGGGCGCGGAGAGATCCGGTTCCGCAGCCATTTCCTCGTCAGTATCGAACGAGTCCTCGGATGTCTTTTTCGGTCGCCAGTTTCTGGGCCGGACAGTTACAGGGGACATTGAGCTGCCGCGAATCATGGTGACCTGGAACGGCTTCGACTTTCTGGCGGGTAAGGATGCGGTCAGAGGCGTACCTGCTCCATCAGAGTTGCCAGCGGCAGCCGATCCAATACGCTCAGCCAGCTCACCGGTCACGTCCGAGGTCGCAGCGGCATCCCGCAGATCTCGAGTTGTATTGGTGAGTGAAGTTACGGTGATCTGTGACACGTCGGTCAGTGCTTCATCGAGGGGATTGCGAAGAGTTAATCGCAGAATGCCTTTGTTCTGTCCGAGGTCCAGTTCCTGGGCCTGCTGGGGCGTGACGACCAGCGTCACAGTGCGCATCTGTTTCAGGTCCATCATGTTTTCGTCAGGGGCCTGAATATTCTGGTCAACAGCCAGTACAGTGACATTCTGCAGCAGGGTAATGGTACGACCGCCTCCTGAGGGATCCTGGTGTCCGGACCCGTGCATAGTCAGTACAACATCGACTTTGTTACCGGGCATGACGAACCCTGTCACACCGGAGCTGACGTTGGGGGTCTGAATCGAGACGGCTCGCATGCCTTTGGGAATCAGCGGTGGCAGCCCACGACCGACGCCGGGTTCCGTCAGTCGCCCGGCCAGCAGCAACTCTCCGCGAGCGAGATTGTCGCGTGAGGTCCGGCCAACAGCGTCGTCGATTTTGCGAACGGCACCTTCAGGAATGGCATCTGAAGGAAAGCGACTGACTTTGAGGTGTTGTGCTTCAATGACGGTGCCCCAGGGAAGATCGGCAGTGGATGTGACGACTTCGAGTGTGGGCACGGCCTCTCCGGCGCGACGCTGGGAGACAAATGCTCCGACGGCCGAGACAAGTCCGAAGATGACAGCGAAAGCGCCTACAAGGATGGTTCTGGTCTGCATGGCGGGAAGTCCATTGAGCGAATGTGATCAGATGCTGCAGGTAAAAGGCTGAACTTCAGGTGGTAGTCCGCCAGCTGATTGTGTGAAAATTCACTTTTGCAGGTTTCCGAAGATTTCATTCACCTGGATCATGGCGGGTCCAAGGATGACGAGGAGGATTGCGGGGAAGATGAACAGCAGCGTGGGGAACAGCACTTTTGTGGCGGCTTTCTGAGCCATGGCTTCAGCGTATTGCTGTCGTTTCAGTCGCAGTCCTTCAGAGAATTTGTCGAGGGTGCGGGCCATGCTGGAGCCGTATTTTTCTGCCGTCATGACCACGGCGGCCAGATTCTGCAGTTCCGGCAGATCTGAACGGTTGCCGAATTTCTGCAGTGATTCTGCAAGCTTTGTTCCGAGCTGAACTTCTCGTTCGACGATCCGCAGCTCGGCAGCCAGCAGCGGGTGGGCGGCCTGCAGCTCCTCCACGACTCGTGCCACCGCTGCAATCAGACTCAGGCCGCCGCTGAGACAGATGACAACAAGATCACAGGCGTCGGGTAGCGAGCGACGGAGTGCTGTCTGGCGAAAGGTTTTTCGACGATCCAGCCAGAAGCTGGGTGCGATCAGCCCGAAGACACCGGCCATTGACCCGCCGATCAGCGCTTTCTCCATGGGCACAAATCCTATGATGGCGATCACAATCGAAGCCACGAGCGGACCGGCGATGAGCAGGAATTTAACGCCGAGAAACAGTGTCATGGCACTGGGGTTGTAGAGTCCGGCGTGCAGCAGCCGGGTCGCCAGTCTGGAGCGTTCGTCGGCATCATTTGGCAGCAGCGTCTGTCCGACTTTGGGCAGAGTGGTGTGCACCATCTGTCGGATATTTTCAACAAGCCGCGGGTCATCCGGTGAACCGGGTTGAATGGTAAGTGAACGCAACCGCTGCTCGGTGCGTTCGGTTTTTTTCTTCAGCAGCATATACAGCAGACCGGTCAGTCCACTGGCCATGGCGGCAGCAAACAGTACTGGTACCCACATGATCAGGTGCTCCGGTCAGAAGTCGAAGTTGATGATTTTTCGAATCCACAGCCAGCCAAGTCCCATACTGAGTCCCATTCCCACGAGCAGTTCGGGATGATCGAGCAGGCTTTGTGTGTATTCTCGATTGAGGAAGATCATGATGATCAGCAGGAAGGGTGGCAGGGCCATGAGGATCAGGGCCTGCAGTCGACCTTCCGCCGTCAGTGTGTTGATCAATCCCATGATGCGGAATCGTTCGCGAACGACGTGTGAAAGTCCCTGCAGAATCTCGCTGAGATTGCCTCCAACCTGCCGCTGGACGAGGACGGCGACGACGAAGATTTTGAGTTCAATAATGCCGCAGCGGCGGGACAGTTGTCGCATGGCGATTTCGGGGTCCAGCCCAAGATTCTGCTGTTCGGCACACAGCATGAATTCCTCGGCGATGGGTGCCGGGAAATCGACGGCGACGGCCTGCATGGACTGCGTCATTGACTGACCTGCTCGCAGCGTGCTGCTCATCAACTCGAAGGCATCTGCCAGCTGAGCGCGTAACTGGTTCTGGCGAGCGTCTCTGATCATGCGGACCCGCAGCAGTGGCACGAAGGCCAGTGCGATGCCTGCGGGAGCGGCCAGCAGAATGCTGCCGCGTATGAAAAAAGCGAGGAGTGTGATGGTGATTCCGGTGACGGCCATCTGTCGGTAGAGAGCGGCTGGAGTGGTTGTGAGTCCGGCCTGGTCCAGCATATCGCGAATTTTTTCGTGCCATGTGCGGTGATCTTCGGCGGCATCCATCAGCTGATGCAGATCGGTCGCACTCATCTGTCGCAGCATGGAGCTTTTCGCGCGATTGCGCTGGGCGCCACGCAGCTCTTCTTCGATCCTGCTGCGCAATTTGCGACGATCGCGCAGCAGCACGTCGGTTGCCAGTGAATACAGGGCAACCACGCAGAAAATGGCTGCAAAGAACGTAGAGACCACAAACAGATTCAGGCCCATGACGCTTTCCCCCCCCCGTTGATCATGGCTGGTTGCTGAGAACGGACCGTGCTGCTCAGCAGGTCATCAGAGAGCGGCGGTCGAACAGGCCTGGTGACAGGCGGATGCCCATGGATTCAAGGTGTTCGAGGCAGTGGGGGCGAATCCCGGTGCTCATGAACACGCCGGATGCGATGCCGTCTGCGTTCAGTCCCGTCTGCTTGAAGACAAACAGGTCATGCATGGTGATGTTCTCACCTTCCATCCCGGTGATTTCCGAGATTTTCATGACTTTGCGGGTGCCACCAGTGAGGCGAGCGGCCTGTACGACGAGGTGTACGGCGGAGGCGATCTGTTTGCGAATAACCCAGATAGGCAGATCGAATCCGGCCATCCCGACCATCATCTCAAGTCGACTGATGGCGTCGCGAGTGTCATTGGCGTGCAGGGTTGTCATGGAGCCGTCGTGTCCGGTATTCATGGCCTGCAGCATATCGAGAGCTTCCGGACCGCGTGATTCTCCCACCACCAGTCGGTCAGGTCGCATTCGCAGCGCGTTGCGGGCGAGGTCGCGGCAGGTGACGGCACCCTGTCCTTCGACATTGGGCGGACGTGTTTCCATACGGACTACATGGGACTGCTGCAGTCGGAGTTCTGCAGCATCTTCGATTGTGGCAATGCGTTCATGATCGGGAATATACCCCGAGAGCATATTGAGCAGGGTGGTTTTGCCTGATCCTGTGCCACCGGAGATCAGCACGTTCAGTCGTGCTTTGACGGCTCCGGCAAGGAATTCGATCATTTCCGCAGCCACTGATTTTTTGGAGATCAGGTCTTCGGCCTTGAGTGGTCGATCGGGGAAGCGACGGATTGAGACGAGCGATCCGTCGAGTGCCAGTGGGGCGATGATGGCATTGACGCGACTGCCGTCGGCCAGTCGGGCATCCACCATTGGGCTGGTCGCATCGACTCGTCGCCCAACGCGACTGACAATCCGCTGAATGATCTGCAGCAGGTGATCATCGCTGGCAAAAGTGACGTCGGATTTTTCGAGGCGACCGCGACGTTCACAGAAGATCGTTTTGGGGCCGTTGATCAGAATGTCGCTGATGGTGGGGTCACGGAGCAGCTGTTCGAGCGGTCCGAGTCCGAAGGTTTCATCCATCACCTCGCCGACGAGCAGATCCCGATCGGCAGCGCTGAGCAGATGGCTGGATTGTCGGCACAGTTCTTCTGCAGCGAGCCGGATTTCGGCCCGCAGCTCGGCTTCGGAGCGACTTCCGACAGTTGAGAGGTCGAGGCTGCCGATCAGTCGTCGATGAAGTTCTCGGCGTGTTTCATCGTCGATTCGCCGTGGCACGGCGGCGGGAGCGGATATGTCCGGTCGCGGGGCTGCAGCTTCTACGGCGGCCAACCGGGGATTCGGATGTGCAGGAGTAGAATTCTGAAAAGCCGCCAACCGTGGGTCTGCCGGGAAAGCCGACGGTGGCGCGACGACCGGGGAAGCAGTCATGAGCGCGAATCCGTAAAGATGGCCAGGGAAAAAAACAACCGGGACGTCTGCAGTTTCCAGTCTGCAGACGCCCCGGTTGGCGACCACCTTCCCGTAGCCGTGTTGGAAATGATCGCTGGAGAAGAACAACGGGCCTCCGGGCCCGATCGAGTTCTGACCAATGCCGTGACAGCAGTGGACTATATTTCTGAGGAGGCTGGATTCAGACAGCCCACAGTAGTTGCACCAGAGTTCCGCAGGCGATCATTACGCCGAACGGAAGCAGCTGGCTGCGTTGTGTCGGAATCTGCAGTGCCTGTTCGATGGACATGTGCTGTAGTGAACATTGCAGCGGGATTGTCTGTGCAGAGCGACGCAGGCGGTGGTAGACCCATCCGCTGAGTCCGGCCAGGATCAGCACCTGTAGAGCAAACATTGCTCCCAGCCAGGCGCCGATTCCAGCCATCAGTTTGACGTCTCCTGCGCCCATACCACCGGCAGACCATGCCGGCAGCAGCGGCAGACAGGCCAGCAGCAGCCCGCAGCCGCTGCGGATAGCTCCGTCAGTGGCTCCACAGGCCAGATGCCAGAGGAGCCCTGAGAGGATCAAGGGCAGCGTGAGTTGATTGGGCAGCCGAAAACCACGGATGTCACAAATGGCACCGCAGATGACGGCTACCGTCACGACAACGGCAGGGACAGTGTCCGGATTGACAGCTGACATCAGAAAGTCAGGCCGGAGAACGTCGTGGAGACACGTCCACCAAGAGTACCGACAGCAGCAACAGCAACGACGGCGATGAGAGCGACCATCAGGCCGTACTCGACCATCGTAGCGCCTTCTTCACGAACCAGCAGACGACGAACAGCAGCAGTGAACTTTGACATGTGAAAAACTCCTGGAAATGGATTGGCAGAAAAATCGGGAAGATCTGACCGCTCAGAGCGGTCCGGTGCGGTGATACAGCAGCGTATCCGGATCAGAAGGTGAGTCCGGAGAACGTTGTAGAGACACGCCCACCAAGGGTGCCGACAGCAGCAACAGCAACGACGGCGATGAGAGCGACCATCAGGCCATACTCGACCATCGTAGCGCCCTCTTCACGAACCAGCAGACGACGAACAGCAGCGATGAACTTTGACATGGCTTTAACTCCTGAATTACACACACCACAGAAGAGTACAGTGCGCAGAACATCTGCGCACGAGGATCACGGGAAACCATTCTGCTCGGCACGCATCAGGCATTGAGCGTGCAGCATGGGTCATCGCAGTGCATCATGCGACAACCATCACAGCGAAGTCCGATCTGAACGGGCTTCTGCCTTTTTTGACTCGCATCATCGTGCGTGTCTGATGAGTTAAGGCTGAAACGGGCCAGTCAACCGCCAGGATATTCTTCAGAATCTTTTTTTATCACAACCGGCCGATAGTTCTGGTTGTTCTGGATATCTGGGCAATTTGCAGCGTCTTCGGGGGCCGTTCAGTACGTGTCCGTTCCGAAAAAGCCGCGCCAGGCAATCTCCAGAGCGGCCTCGGAAATCTCCAGCGGACGGTTGTAGTACCGGCTCAGGTCCCGCATGCGTTCGATCAGATCGCGTGGTTCGCTGCATCGCAGCTCGCGTTTTTCACGGCGGTAACGATCCAGTACGGACTGCACCAGCGACTGATCCACTGTCACGCCACATCGCGCAGCATAATTGCGGAAAATGACAGCGTACTGTTCAGGAGTGGGTGAGGTGAGATTCAGGCGATATCCCATGCGTCTGAGGAAGGCCGGATCAGTCACATCGGCCGGATTCAGATTGGTTGCAAACATCAGCAGGTTACGTACGGGAACGCAGATCTTCTGGCCGGTCTGCAGAGTCAGATAGTCAATGTGATATTCCATCGGGACGATCCAGCGATTGAGCATGTCGGCCGGTTTGACCTGCTGCCGTCCAAAGTCGTCAATCAGCAGGATGCCGCAGTTGGATTTCAGCTGAATCGGTGATTCGTAGAATCGCAGCGAAGGACTCCACGCCAGATCCATATCCTGCAGCCGCAGCTCACCACCGACGACCACCAGTGGCGGTTTTACCCGGACCCAGCGCTGGTCAACGCTGCGTGAGGCATTCGGCAGTTCCAGCAGTTCGTGCACCTGCGCGTCATAGATGCGGATCATCTGCTGTTCGATGGAAATGCAGTGTGGGATCCAGACGCCTTCAGTGAGTGCTTTGCGCAGGCTGAGGCAGATGGAGGTTTTCCCGTTACCGGCCGGACCGTAGACGAAGAGGCTGCGATTTCCGGTGACGGCCAGTCCCGCCAGCATGCGTGCTTCGTCAGTGAGCGTCAGTGCAGCCAGTGATTCCGAAATCTGTTCGGGATTGACGGGAGGTCTGGCGGCGGCCTGCAGTTCCACGGAGGCGGTATAGGCTTCGAGTGAGACGGGGGCCGGGCCGACATATCCGGAGACGTCCATGGCTCGCATGGCCCGATCGCGGCCTTTTTGCGAGAGTGTGAAGCGGAATCCCAGCGGTCCGCTGCTGCCCAGAATTTCTGCCAGATTATCGCGGCGAAGGTCTTCCAGCATTTCAGCGATCAGCGGAATCGGCAGCAGCATACGAGCAGCAGCCAGCTCTGTCGTGGTCTGTGAGGACGTGTAACAGATCTTCAGCAGCAGAGACAGCAGCACTTCCCGGTCGATACCGGTCTCGGCCAGTGATCCGGGGACTGCGGGCGACTGGACACCGGCTGCATCAATCAGGGGAAAGGCGGCAGAAGAACTGTTCATGGTCAACTTTCGAGAGGGTGCGAACTGCAGACAAATTGCACCTCGGAAGGCCCGGAGCGGGTGAGAATCCGCCGTCAGCGACCGCCAGTTTCCAGAAATGTCAGCAGATCGGCAAGTTCCTGGGGACTGAGTATGGTGGCGATGCCATTGGGCATTGGGGAAACTGCCGAAGGCAGAATCTGAGCAATATCAGTGCGGTCGATATGCAGCTGCTTTGTGGCGTCCACGGTCAGGATGATTTCGCCGCTGGATTCGCCTGTAATAATTCCACCGACGACACGGCCTTCTGCCAGCTCGACAACAACAGGTTCGTATCCACGGACGATACTGGAGCTGGGAAACAGGATGGCTTCCAGCAGATCGCGACGATTGCGAGCCTTACCGATGCTGGTGAGATCCGGTCCCAGCGTCCCGCCACCGTAGCCCAGTTTGTGGCACGTATTGCAGGCCGCTTTGCGACTCATGAAGACCTCATGGCCCCGTCGCAGATCACCCTGTGGCAGTGTGCTGAGGGTTTTCTCCAGCAGCAACGTCTGCTCTTCAAGGCTGGCATTGAGCTGCTTGCGCAGTGCCTGTCCGGCCGTTTGAACGGCAGAGGGGTATTTGGCCAGCAGTGTCTGAATCAGATCGGCTCGCAGTCCGGGCAGTCCCTGAGATTCCGTGAGGGCAGTCAGCAGTGCCATGCCGCGAGATTCATCGGCGTGCTGTTCAAAAGCCGGCAGCAGCTTTGGTAATTCCATGGGTCCGACGGATCGTGCGAGTGGAATCAGGGCCTGCATCTGATCGCTGGTCAGGGTGGCAGATGCCAGTCGTCGTGCAGCAATACCGCGCTGGTCTGCGGGCAGATCGAGCTGCAGGGAGCTGCAGAGCAGGCTGAAGGTGCTTTCAGGCAGCGGCTGTCCGCCACCGGCCGCATCAATTGCAGACAATCGCAGCGTGTCGGGCAGGTCTGTACGTGCGGCGATGGATGCAAGTGCCTGCTGCAGTGCGGGATGTCCGTCCTTAGGTCGCGGAAGATGCTCGGCAGCTGCTGTCAGCAGGGGCAGTTCGGCGAGTGTGGCCTGGGGCAGCAGTGTGCCGAGAGCATCGAGCCAGCCGGCGGGTGCGGCAGTGAGTGTGGTGTTGGCCAGTGTCTCAAGTGCCAGCTGTCGGGTGGCTGGTGCCGCATCGGTGTTGAGCTGCTTCTGCAGCAGTTGTTGAATCTCCGGGGCTGACGCCAGGCGGGCCAGCAGACTGCGGATCACGTCCCGCTGCTGAGCGTTGAGCGTGGCAGCAGACTGCAGTTGAGTCTCGAAATACTGCTGCACAGACTGGCCCCAGTCAGGATGCTGGCCGACGATCCAGATAGCAGTTCCCTGCACAGCTTCGCTGGGATTCTGCAGCAGGGGCAGCACACTGACGGCCTGCAGTTCACCATTGGGCATCTGGTCGAGGGCTGTCAGAGCAGCCCGCATTTCTGAGGGGATACGGGAGCTGAGTCCTTTGCGGACGGCGTCCGGCTGATTGATTTCGATCAGTGCGAAGATGAGTGCATGTTCTCGAATACGTGCGGCAGCGTCAGCTGGTGCTCCTGTGGTATCCACGGGGCCAACGGGCAGGTCGCCTGCCAGTTCGAGGAGATACGGAACAGCTGCCGCGTTTTTCAGGCGGCCGATGGCTTCCAGAGCTGCGCGGGCCGGGCCGGGCTGATCGCCGGCGGCCAGTTTCAGCAGATCCGTGAGCGCGGGCTGATAGCGGAACAGTCCAACCGTGTGAGCGGCGGCATGACGGACGGCCGAGTCGGCGTCATTGAGGGCCACAGCAGCAGCAGAGGCTGCAGATTCGGACGCAGGAATGCCCGCCAGAGTCCAGACAGCGCGAAGTCGAACGGCAGCCTGAGGGTGATTTGTGAGCAGCGTGCGGAGTGCCGGGACGGCCGTGTCAGCCAGCTGCCGCAGCTGTGCGGTGGCCTGTCGCTGCACGAACAGTCGCTGATCGGCAAGTCGTTCCGTCAGCTGTGCAGGCGTCAGGCCCTGCCACGAAAGCTGCAGTCCCAGCGCGTCAGTAACGGGGGGCGCACCACGTCGACGTACCCGATAGACTGCACCAAGCACATCCGGTTTGGCCAGCTGCGATGTGGGACAACAGACTTTGTACCAGCCACCAGTGTCCACAACCAGCAGGCTTCCATCGGCATCTTCAAAAACGTCGGTCGGATGGAAGTCCGGGTGGTCACAGGCAAGGAACTCGGTGTCTTCAGTACGGAAGGTTGGGCCGTCCGGAAGCAGGCGATGCTGAACGACCTTATGCAGGTTGAAATAGCAGGCGAACAACTGCTGATCGTGCTGGCCACCGAATAACTGTTCGCTGCCGGCAATCAGGCCGCAGGGAGCAGCAGCTCCCTGATGAGTGAGAACGGGCATCACATCGCCGGTGCGAGGATGTGCGTAAATGGATGCATGTTTTTTGCCATAAACACCCCCGTAGATGGCATGAATCAGGCCATCGCGACGACCGGCTTCCGGGAATTGAAAGAAGGTGCAGCTGAGGAATCGTTCGCCTGTTTTCAGAAATGCCACATTGACCGGGTTGTCCATGCCACCTGCCAGCACAGATTCAATACCCGTTCCGTCCGGCAGGGCACGAAAGATGTGAGAAGACTGAGTTTTCAGCAGGTTACCGTCGGACAACTGATGCTGCTGTTCGGCGAAGGCTCCTTTGCACCAGTACAGGCGGCCATCCAGCCCCTGATAGGGACCGTGCAGGTCATTGCCGCAACCTGTGAGTGTTTTGCCATCAAACCAGACTTCTCTGCGATCGGCGACCCCATCATCGTTGTCGTCGGTCAGCTTCCAGATTTCCGGCGGAGCGGCCACATAAAGGGATCCGGCATACCAGAGGCAACCCTCCGGAAACATCATACGATCGGCGAACAGTGTGCTGCGGTCGTAGACGCCATCGCTGTTGGAGTCTTCAAGGCGACGAATGCGATGCGGCTTCAGCTCAAGCTGCTGCTCAGCTCGCTCTGTCATGCCGCCGGAATCGGTGACGTACAGACGCCCGCGTTCATCGCGAGCGACCGCGATCGGACGCTCAGCCAGACTGGAATCAACCGCCAGCGAAACTTCATAGCCGTCGGCAACTCGCAACAGACGGCCACCGATCTGCACTTCTTCCGCAGTCACTGTTGACGCTGCGAGGCCCGCCAGAAAAACCAATCCGGCTGACAGTACCCACGATACGTTTCCACGCATTGACTGACTCCTGACCAAAGTACGTAAATCAGTCAGAGAGATTAGCGGGAAATCGGCACAAAGTCGAATCGCCGGCTTTGTGTGGGCGAAAGGCAACCGGGCAGGAATGACGCCGAGGGACAAAAGTCGTAGTCTGGGCTTCAGCCCGGGTACGAACTTCTCGTCACTCTTGAAATCCCCAGTGTTTTTTAATGGACGGGGCCGAGCAGGAATGCTCGGGCTACGGTTGGCGGCGAACAACGACTACTGAACACGGACAATTGAGTTCGGCTCGGCAGGAGCCTCGCCCTCCCAAAGGGGAACATTGAGTGCATTGACAACTGACAACTGACAACTGACAACCGGCACAGCAACACCGCGCACGGCATTTTACGAAGAGCCGTTTTTTAACGATTGGGCTGGGCTTCATTCGGACGCTGGCCGCCCTTCTGGCCACCACCGCCACCTTTATTCATACCGCCACCTTTCTGCCCGCCCTTTTGACCACCCTTTTGTCCGCCCTTCTGCCCGCCTTTTTGTCCCCCAGCAGGCCCCCCCTGCCCTCCACCGGCCCCGGCAGGGCCACCTGGTCCGCGAGTGCGCTGGGCCTGTGGATCAAAATCAGGGTTGGCAGTATTCGGAATGGCGGCGGCAGTCTCTTTCTGCCACGTCTTCAGGATCTTTGTGAGCTCGTCGCGTCTGGCCGGCATCTCTGCCGCCAGATCATGTTCTTCGTTGGGATCCTGCTGCAGATCGTAGAGCTCGACATGACCACCGTCTTCGAAGAACTCGACCAGCTTGTAGTCACCGACGCGAACAGCGCTGGACGGAGCAGACCGGCCGACGTAGCAGGGAAAATGCCAGAACAGTCGGTCACGCTGCAGTGTATCCGAACCGCGGAAGAGGGGCATGAGACTGACGCCATCCTGTATCTGGCCGTGGGGGGCTGTCAGGCCGGCCAGTTCCAGCAGAGTCGGATACCAGTCAACACTGGATACGGGAACCGGTGTGGTCCGTCCCGGGTTTTTCAGGCCGGGCCAGGAAACCACCAGTGGTACTCGAATGCCACCCTCGTACAGCTGCCCTTTGCTGCCTTTCAGCGGCGCGGTGAATTGGGGTGTACCACCGTTATCCGATGTGAAGATCACAATGGTGTTCTCCAGCAGATTCATGGACTTCAGTCCGTCCATAATCCGGCCAACATTCTGATCGACCGCCTCGACTGTGGCGGCTGCTTCGGCACTGTCACGCCGATCTCCTGTCTGCTGCAGTTTCTGTTCGTATTTTTTCAGCAGATCCGGTTTGGGATTGTATGGAGCATGCACAGCATGATCCGGCAGATAGACGAAGAATGGTCCACTGCGATTTTTTTCGACAAACTGCAGCACCGAGTCTGTCAGGCGATCACTCAGGTAATTTCCGGCATCATCGAAGTACTGGTCCTTGCCGAAACCAAGGTTTTCGGGGAAGACGACAGTCTCGAAGCCCTGGCCACCGGGAGTCACCGGTCCACTGCGACCGCGTCCCAGATTCCACATGCCGAAGAATCCGGTGGCATAGCCACCATCACGCAGTGACTCGGCCACGGTCACAATCCGCGTGTCCAGCTCAGACTGGCTATCGGAAGCCAGCAGCTTCTGCCATGGGGACCCTGGTGGCTGCCGAGGATCGACAACCGTGTAGATTCCGTGTCGGGGCGTGTACTGACCGGACATCAGACAGGCGCGCGTGGGAGCACAATTCGGGGCACTGGCATAGGCCTGTGAAAACACGAGGCCACCGGCAGCCAGCCGATCGAGATTCGGAGTCTCCGTGAATGTATTGCCCATGAAGCCGACATCCCGCCAGCCCATGTCATCCATCAGGATCAGCACGATATTCGGACGGTCAGCAGCAGTGACGCAGGCCGTGAACAGCGTCAGGGCAACAGCCAGCAGTGTCTTGAGAAGCGTCATTCTTCCTGCCGTTCGTATTGAAAGTCGAGAGTAGTTTCTGCGAGGGTAATATCCCTGACCGCTGCGACAAGTTTTTCGCGGTTGGTGTCAGCTGGATTCAGTTTCAATTCTGAGGACAACGCATAAACAGTGATGTGGTATGTCTTAACGCCGGGCCCGCGTGAGCACATCGGGTCATAAGTGCGCTCGCGGCGATCATTCAGCCCGGCAGTTCCAACTCCGCGGACATTCTGTGGCAGGCCTTTCGTGGATGCCGGAATGTTATAAAGCAGCCAGTACGACTTTTCCTGATCGGGCGCTGTATGCCAAAGACTGACGACGATGGACTTCGTTCCCTCCGGCACATGATCCCACGCCACCGCCGGTGACTGGCTTTTACCGTCACATGTACAGTCCACAGAAAGTCGTCCAGCAGCGCTGATTGAGCTGCTTGTGAGTTGCATATTGCCAATCTGCGGATGTGTTTTTGTGGCTGCTGTGGCCGGGCGGTTGCCAGCGCCATTGCCGCCCCCCGGAGGTCGATCGCCCGGAGGTCGCTGTCCGCCCCCGCCCCCTGGAGGCCGTTCGCCTGGCGGTCGTTGTCCGCCGCCGCCCCCTGGAGGCCGATCGCCTGGCGGTCGTTGTCCGCCGCCGCCCCCTGGAGGTCGATCTCCTGGCGGTCGCTGTCCGCCGCCACCACCTGGTGGTCGACGGCCACCGGCGCGAGGCTGATAGTCTTCTTTGGTGACCTCGCCATCCGGCGTACGGAATTCGAAGCTGACACCGCCGTTGGCAGCGATGGTGTAAGACACCGTTCCCGGGCGTCCATTGATCTCGTAGGTCAGCACATAGCTGCCAGGCTGCGTCTGTGTGAAACGGGTGATTTTGGCACCACGCATTGGCGGCAGGGCTGGTCGTGGTGATTCTGCGCGAGGCTGAGGATCGACCTGTCCGTCACGCTCCACGACTTCCCCGTAAAAGCCTCCATTCAGATAGGGATACTGCTTTGTGGCGTGGTAGTGATAAAGACCGTCAGGCCCGATGTGCCCGTTGAGCGCATCGAGTGGAGCATAATCCTTTGCTGCCGGATCCTGGTACCCATAGATTGGATAGCCATCAAGGGCCCAGCCGACCGGCTTACCTGCTCCGGTTTGTTTTTCAAGATGCACAGGGGCGATGTGGTAGTGGTAGTCATCTGCACGTCCACAATGACCGCCGAAATTATCCAGCTCACCGGCCAGCAGCGTATCGGTCCTGCCATCGTTTTTGATCGGATTGAAGATGGGGACACCGTTGACGGCAATCGCGATCGCGCCGCGGAAGAAATTGTTTTTGGCCGACATCGGGTTTTTGGCGGGCACGGGATTCAGGGGAATGCGCCACGCATTTTCGCCGTTGTATTTCTGTGGCAGCGGAACCTGTTGCTGCCACGCGGTGATTCCAACCATCATTTCATGTGCCGGTACACCGTTGGATTCCACATAAAAGTAATTCTCATCAGCCCGTGTTTTGACCACTTCGCTGAACGGTTGAAAGCTTTGATCAAGCAGTTTTTTCTGAGCTGCGGTATCTGCTGAGGCGGCAGGTTGCGGGGCTGACGGATCAACCAGGGGTTGTGGTTGTGGCAGGCTGGTAATCAGAAAGGCAGCCTGAGTATTGAGCTGTAAGATCTGCCGCTGACGTTCGGCAACCCATGTCTGGTCTGCGGCCGAAAGTTGAGTCACATTCAGAGGACGCAGCCAGCCATCACTGCGGCGAATGATCACGCGTCCGTCGCGTTCAGAAACAAAACTGCCGATCAGTGTATCGCCGGTCACCAGAGTCCACTGGCGATCAGCGGCAGCATGCTGATGGGGTTCACTGCCATCGTGAGCCATGGCAGTCAGGCTGACCTGACTAAGAAGCAGACAGAACCAGAGAAAGCGTAGCATGTGCGTGTTTCCTGAGATGCGGTTATTGAGAACCGTCCGATTACTGGTCACCGGATCCTGTCAGATATTCCAATTGCTGTTTTGAGACAGACTGGCGAATCGTTTCAAACGCAGCAGACTCTGCCAGCGCGGCGGAGAACTGCAGCTGAGCACAGGCCACCGTCGATTGCTGAACTTTCTTTTCATCCAGCGAGCGTGATGTTCTGAGTCCCTGCAGGCTGGTCAGAGCGGCGGTACTGAGCAGCATCTGCTGCCGAAGACGCCGAACTTCTGCATCAAAGACACTGCGCAGCTGTTTCTGCTGCGGCGGAAGCAGGGTCTTCAGGAAGTCCTGCAGCTGCGGATCCGGAGTGCGTTCCTTTTTCGGAGGAATCTGCTGACTGCCGTTGTCAATTGCAGCGGTGGCCTGCTGGGCTGTCCAGAAGGCGGCCCTGTGAGCCATGCGTTTGAGTTCATTACGCTGTTCGCTGTCGGCATTTTTCAGTTCGGCTTCGACTTCATGCATGCCGGGCAACCCGGACTCCGGGACAAACGAGGAAGTGGTGGCGAGGATCAGCGAATCACGCTGTTCCTGCGACAGACTTTTTTCCAGTTGTGCGAAGACTCGCGCCTGTCGTGTCGCCAGTGACGCCGCAGTTCGTCCCAGCTCCAGCAGGTCGCGTCGGGCCTCAGTCTCAAGAGCCTGGACTCGGCTGAGCAGTGTTTCATCACGAACCTTCTGCAGCACAAGACACAGTTTCTGATCCAGCAGCGAGATCTTCTGCTGATCACTGAGCGTGTCTGCCAATACTGTGGCCAGCAGCTTGCGTTGTTCCAGTGTCAGGCGTGAAAGAATAAGCAGTCCGATCTGCAGCTGTTCATCGGCAGCATTGGCGGACGTATCGACGTCATCGGTGGCGAGGTTCTGAGCCGGTGGTGTGAAAGAGACGCGGACCGGCTCAAACGGTGATTCGGGAGCTGTGTCATAGAGAATCCAGCGTTTTGCTCGTTGCACCAGCTGCTGCAGGATCGGCAGCTCTTCATTACTGATCCCGTGGAACGGGGCCGGAAGCTGTTCGGACAGCAGTGGTTCGTTGCGACCGCGACCACCACCCCGCTGACCGTTTTCCTGGCCCGGTTTCATCCCTCGTGGCTTACCCGGCTTCTGAGCCTGAACCGGACTGCAGAGCAGCAGGCAACACAGCAGCACAAGCAGGGCCGATGTCCATCGCCGGCGGCTGCCTGCGGAGGGCTGCTGGAGCTGGTTCAGAGTTGCGAGCATGACTGAGTGCCTGTCAGTGAAGCTGAGACAGCGTGACATGGGAATTGCAGGCTGATTGACGACGAAGTTGCGAGCACAGCAGGTGCCATTGGGGGCAACCGATTATTCAGTTTCCTGAGCCGGGCGACTACCACCCTTCGCCCCACCACCTCCCTTTGCGCCCCCTTTATTGCCACCCTTGCCACCACCTCCTGCTCCACCACCACCCTTGCCCTGCTGCATCCCACCACGGCCACCCTGTGCGCCCTGAGCATTACGTCCGCCTTTGCGCTGCACGGGAGGAGCTGCAGGATCATAGTTTGAGTTCATAGTGGGCATCTGGGCATCAATATCAGTGAGGTACTGTCCCAGCATGCGATCAAGTCGTGCTGCTTCATCAGCACGAGCTTCAGCAAGGTCCTGCTGTTCACCCGGATCTTTGGCAAGGTCATACAGTTCCACATGATTGTCTTCAAGGAAGCGGATCAGCTTCAGATCACCCAGCAGCAAGGCAGACTGTGGACCGTCTGCCGCCTGATAATGCGGAAAGTGAAAGACCATTTCGGGGCGAGGTCGCTGTACTTCACCACGGCCCTCATTCTGCAGCAGTGACGCAAAGCTGCCACCTTCCACGGCTTTGGGGATGGCACTGGCAGGAACTCCGGCCAGTTCACAGAACGTGGGCAGCAGGTCATATCCGACGACCCGTGTATGACACCACGAATTGGCCGGCAGCCCGGGACCACGCACAATCCACGGAACTCGGATACCACCTTCCCAGACGCCACCCTTGCCACCACGGAGAGAAACGCCTCGGCCACCACCACCTCCACCTCCACCACCTGGGCCTCCGCCGCCACCTCCGGCACCATTATCCGAGATGTAGAAGACCCATGTGGTATCGGCCAGTCCAAGGCGATCAAGGGAATCCAGAACTTTGCCGACACCGGTATCAAGGTCTTCGGTGATGGCTGCCACAGCGGCCCGCTTTCCAGCACTTCCACCCAGCAGCTTTTCGTACTTTGCCATCGTAGTACGCAGAGCATTTTCTGAGGCATGCAGAGCGTTCCACGACAGCTGCACATAGAAAGGCTTGCCTGCCTGCTTCGCCTCGGTCATGAACTTCTCGGCCTTTTCAGCCATCCCGAAGATGTCGACAGGATTTGGGTCCTGGTACTGGAAGGCGTTTTCATTGCCGGTATCACCGTCTGAGGAGTCGTAACCGTGCTGCTCGGGGCCTCCGCCTGAGATATGCCATTTGCCGTAATGGGCCGTGGCATAGCCGGCTGATCGCAGCAGTTCCCCGAGGGTTTTTTCGGAGCTGCTGATCTGTTTGATCAGCTGTGGTTCGGTGAGCTTGTGCCCGGGTTCCGGCGGAGCTGCCTTGGTCCAGTGCAGCTGGGCCGGGCTTTTTCCGGTCTGGATACTGATCCGGGTTGGGGAACAGACAGGGGCCGGTGAATAGCCGGCGGAAAACCGCATGCCCTGTGCGGCGAGGCGTTCAAGGTTGGGAGTGTGATAGTACTGACCTTTGGATCCCGGAATCTGTGGGTGCATCGCCACCGATGTCCCATTCCAGCCCTGATCATCCGCCATCATCAGGATGATATTGGGCCGGTCAGCGGCGTTGACGGAATGCAGCAGCAGACTGAACAGACCGAGCAGGCAGAAGCTGTTGATGCGCATGGATCAGATCCTGAATAGAGGTCAGCAGAAACCTTCGATCAGCGTTTTTTGGCTTTTTTCGGGGGACCGTCCGGTACCACATTGTTGATGTTGGTGAAGTCCGGTCGTGATTTGCCATCGGGAGGTGACTTGACGACATGGCGGAACAGGATGGTGTTGTCGATGGCCACGTCGTCTGACCAGATGAACTTTGCTCCGGCAAAATCATTTTCGAAGTACGGCTGCTTCGGATCGACTTCCTCTTCAGTGTATTCCTTTGCTGCTTTCCAGCTGCTGTCGTCAAAATCGACGGCCTGCCAGTTTTCCGGAATCGGCAGATTTTCAACCTGTGGATTCTTTGTGTCGCGGTTCAAGGGACCTCGTGAAACACACAGGGCCTTCCAGGCCGAGCTGGTGACCGTTCCGTCTGCAAACTTCAGAATAAACCCACCGTCGCCGATATTGGTGTCGGCATATTCCATCCCTGTTTTCGGGCTGGCATTATCACGAGCCATGACAGCGATGGTCATGGGATAAGCCGGCAGGATATCGACCGAGACAACATTGTGCGGAATGAAGTTAATGGAATCGACAGCGACCAGCTCGCCATTGATCCACAGCATGAAATTGTTGTCCGCGTAGACATTGGCCCGAACCGTATCGCTGATCTGCGGTTTGCGCATCTTCCCGGCCGGTGGCTGGGGATTCTGGCGTGGCGGCTGAGCTGACACGCCGAGGATGAGTAAAGCGACAGCCGCAACGGCCGTGCCTGCAGAAAACAGATTCTTCATGAATTACTCCTGTTCAATTCGTCGATCCGGCGGGTGATGATTGCTGTGTTTGAAGAATTCCGGTTCCAGAGAGGCTTCTGAGACCAGCGTCATGCGCAGAGTCAGGCGGTCAGGGCCATAGGGCATGTCAACAAATCGCAGTTGATGAATGCTTCCGTTGAGCGGGTCATACGAGATTTCAACGCGTCCCGGGCCGGGAACTTTCTGGCGGCGGACGGCGATCAGCAGTCGGTCGGCAGGTTCTGAGATGTCTTCACTGTCAGCGGCAGTGACATGCGGCAGAACCTGAATGTGGTAATACTGGTTCAGCTGGGTCAGCAGCTGATCGATCTGCACAAAGGACATGGAATGTTCGTGCCCGGGAATATCGCGGCTGAAGTGGGCAGGGTCGCGACTGACGCGGACCGACTGATCAGGTCGGATGGCCCAGCTTTCGGCACCATCGCTGCCAGTCAGGAAGGAGGTACCGTCGGGCATTTGGCGTGCCAGCACAAACTGACCGCCACTGCGGACGTACAAGCGAGCGTTATCAAGTGAAACTTTCGGTGGGCGGCGGGCATCAGTGGTGGTGGATGGCTGCGGTCGCCATCGACGAGCCACCGGAGCGGCCGTTTCTTCGAT
>CAXBSH010000063.1:0-21054 GCA_963977705.1 uncultured Planctomycetaceae bacterium | reverse complement strand
CGCCACCGCCGCCACCACCGCCACCACCGCCACTTGAAGCAGGAGCATCAATCGAGAGATCGTAGGCGCGAGTCGTACCGTAACGGAATGGCTTGCCAGTCAGGGTTGTCCCGACATTCTCATTTTCATCAGAAAGCACTTCGATGGCATATTCACGGCCGGCGACAACGGCAAATGACAGCGTGCCATTGCCACCCGCAGCGGCAGTCACATACTGTGTCGTACCGTCAACATCGCGTGAAACCGCGACTTCTTCGGTCTGCAGGCTCGGGTCAATCTCGTAAACCATGAAGTCAAGATCATCACCAAGTGTGTCGGTGACATTCAGATTCACAGTTGCAGTGCCATCCGCGGCGGCTGTGAATCGATAATAGTCCCGATCGGCCTTGGTGTGAATATTCAGGTTACCACCAATCGCTCCACTGTTGACCGAATACAATCCACTGATGGTTCCAAGGCGACTGGCCCCGACAAAGTTGTTGTTGTTCTCAAGACTATCCGGAGCGATCGGATTTTCACCGCTGCGTACATTGAAAATGTCACCGCGTGTCAGTGAGTAAGGCGTGGCGCCGATGAAATTCGTGCTGTTGACTCCGGTATCCCACTGATAATCAAACAGTCCATCCATGGTCACGATGGTGTTGAAGCTGCTGTAGCCCACCGTCGGATCAATCTGGCGGAACCCGTTGATGTCAAAGTCCGACTCCAGACGCCACGTTGGTGTACCGAGACCGTCATAGGACCATCCCGGCAGCACAGTGGTGCCGTCATCGGCGATCATCGGGACGGAGCTGGGAATGTCGCCCACAACATCCGTCAGGAAACCGATCGTACGAGTGGCATTACGGCGACGGTCAGTGGGCAGAATCGTGTTGAAGTGCCCGTTAGGATTCAGGTCGGTATGGGCATGGTCACTTGGTGGTGATGCAGAACCGCCATTCGATCGTGACTTGAAGTAATCTTCCTGGTTGTCAAGGAAGGCAAACCCGTTCATGACGTCAAGCGAGTTCCCGGTATTGCCGCGGAACGACAGGTCAAATCGGGAGAGCGGGTCGCGGAATCCCTGAGCCCACAGGAAGCGTGGCGTGTGCGAAGCATCGAACAGCCCCTGCGACTGCCGAGGCATGTGGCTGACAAAGTTGTCGAAGAAAACATCCGCACCGATGTTACCGTCGAAAACGTTGCTCCAGACTTCAGCGTCCACTCCCGACCGTCCCAGTTCCAGGCCCGGATTCGGCACACGAATCGTACCGGCCGACTGTGCTGTACCCACTCGAACGACCAGTCCGCCAAGCGTACCGGGAATCAGAGTACTGGCCGGGCCCCAGTCAAGATTGGCCGTACCCGAAGCATCATTATTGCCGTACTCGAATCGCGTGGGAACTCGTGAGTTCTGACTGCGGTTACCGTTGGACTGAATCAGGTTGTCCTGAACTCGCAGTTCAATGTTCGGACTGGGGATATTTGAATCGCCCGTATCGATGAACACGGACAATGGATCAGACGAGCTGCCCTGCAGCTGGTTGATTGAGGCCGAGTTAACGACATAGATGCCTTCCATGCCATTCGCCAGTACGTCGTTGTTGCGAATGGTCACATAGACATCGCTCTGCTGGCGGTTCAGAATATCGATCCCACGTCCGTTGTTCGACGCAACTCGAGAATTCATCAACTGCAGTTCGGAATTGTAGCTGGCAGGGATATCCTGCCCGCCACCCGGAATGCGTCCCACTTCAAAGGTATCATCACCCAGGAATTCAAGTCCATCCCCGGCATTGTTCAGAATATCCACATTATTGAAGACGGCGTAAATGTCAGCGGCGACTTCGTCTGCCTGCTGCAGATTACCGCCCTCCTGCAGAGCGTCCATCCCGATATCAATACCGTTCCGACCGTTGCCTGACATGGATGCGAAATTGACCTGCACAATACGGCGACGCTGATTCCCCTGGGCATACAGGTTGTCAAGGTACGGGCTGTTGTGCTGCGTGATCATCACACCGTTGCGGCCGTTGTTGTCGAAGGTGTTCCCGGTCGCCACGGTGCCCGCACCGAAAGCTGCCGAGATTCCCTGGCCCAGCTTCACACCGTCCTTACCGTTGTTGTTATAGGCGGTGTTGACAGAGTAGAGATCAAGGTCCATACCGCCGACTCGACGGTCATACGGGTCCGACTTGTCTTCGATCGAAACGGATCGCAGCCCGTCTTCACCGTTGTTGCTGAACGAGCAGTCCACGATTGTGAAGCCACCAAAGGCTGCTCCGTGATTGCGCAGACCGGTCAGCGTGTTCCCATCCATGGTGACACGTGTGAAGGAACCCTGAAACACCAGCGTGTCAAAGAAGTTAAAGGCATCAATGGAAAGCCCGTCACCGATGTTGTCTGTGATCGCCGTATCGGTGGAATTGAACAGCACATCGATCTGCTGGAATGCCCGAATACCCACACCACCAGCTGCGTTGGCAGATCCAGCGACGCCGTCGACAGGATGGAAGCCCGACCCACCCGGAGTCCGCCCGTTGCGTTTCACCGAATTGCTGTCGAACTGAATGTCGAGCCGAGCATCCGCCTGAGCATCAACTCGCAGACCGTACTGACCGTTGTCCTCAATGAAGTTGTCGTTGATATTGAAGTCCAGACGGTCCAGCGTCGTGTTCTTCGCAAAGATATCAAAGCCATCACCAGCATTGTTGGTCGACTTGTTCTTTTCAAATCGCACGGAATTCAGTCGAGCGTCCTCGATTCGCTCAAAGTGAAATCCGTCAGAACCACTGTTCAGGAACGTGTTGTTAATGACGTCCAGATCCTGAATCCGAGTACGCTCGGCCATCTGGAAGAACAGACCATTCCCGGCATTTCCCAGGTTGTCGACACCGATGACGTTATTGCGAATCACCGATCGCTGGAGCAGGGCGGACGAGTCTGCGTTGATGCGACCATGATCAAGACTGACAAAGATCCCATCGCCGGAATAAGGAACTCCGGATGCCGTCGGCGTGCGAGTTGCAGCAACCGTGTTATTCCAGACCTCAAATGAACCCGTACCGAAATCGAGGGCTTCAAGGGCAACCGCAGCACCGCGGTTACCCTGCAGAGTATTGCCACCACCGGACACGTTCCCCTGTCCCGGAGACTCTGTGCCGATGTTCACGTTGAATCCAAGGTCCTGGTTCTGCACTGTGCTGGTCGGGGCGTTCGAAGGCAGTGGCAGTGCAGTACCCAATCCGAAGCTGTAGGACTGGAACTGAATACCGATTCCCTCATTCTGTGAAACAGTATTTCGAGCCACATCAGCACGCACTGTTGTACCGGCTTCTGAAACCGAACGAATACCTCCGCCCGTGTTTCCGGTAATCAGGTTGCCAACCAACCCCTGTCGAACGACGTCGCCGTTCACAGCCGCCTCGGCCAGCTTCACAAAAGATCCACCAACCGTGTAGTCACCGCTGCCAGCAGTCCCCTTCAACAGGAATTTGTCGGCGGAAATGACTGTGACTCGGAAAGTGCCATTGGCAGCATTGTTGCCCTGAACGCCGGTGATGCGGACCTGATCACCCGTTCGCAGACCGTGCGCCACAGATGTCACTTCGATATCGGCAGCATTTGTAGCGCTGGTGATTGCCTGCGAGACACCATCAACCTTGAGGTCAATCTGCGCGAACCCGCGAGCAACATCAGGAGACAGGGAGCCACCGCGGAAATCCGGCACGTACCAGGCACCGCCACCGGCGTAGATGTTGCTGCGCCCCCAGTCAATGCCCGTTCCCTGCAGCGAAAATGTGTTGTTGGTCAGACGGGTGACCAGGAACCGACCGTTGGCGTTGTGATTCAGACCAAAGATGCCGTCCTGAATGCCCTGCAGGATGACTTCCTGGCCAGTCTGCAGACCGTGATTGCTGGATGTCACGACAAATGGAGCACCGCTGCGTCCACCGGCCACATTCTGGACGCGACCTGAGGCTGTGGTGACAGGCAGCAGGTTGATCCCTACACCACCGTTATTGGCAATGTTGTTATCAAAAATGCCGCCCGCAAAACGACTGTCTGACATACTGACCCGGATCCCGTCCCGGCCAGAACCCGAAATCTGGTTGTCTTCAATGATTCCCGTGATATCGCTGTAGGTGCGCGAGTTCAGGTAGACACCATAACCCTGGGAACCAGTGATCGTGTTTCCGGTCACTGCGACGTTTCGCAGAGGAACTGCTGTGGCGGACAGATTGATCCCATTCGCCAGACCTGCTGCTGCCGCTCCCGGCAGAAACTGCGAAGCGGACTTCCGGTCCGGATCACCCGCCATCTGCCCGACAATCTGCTTGTTCTGCGTATAATTGAAGGTGACGTCCGCGCCGATCAGCTGATTGCCGAAGATCGATGCCGGGATATTTCCCACAAGGTCGATGTCCAGCAGGAACTGCAGCGTCTCGCCCGGATTGAAGTCCGTGAACGTGACCGTCAGCGTCTGGTTGTTATTGCTGAGCACCGAGCTGCTGACGCCTGTCAGACCACCGGTGCCATTCACAGCAGTAAACGGCTTGCCCGTCTGCGGATCAGCATCAAACACCAGACCAATATCCCGCAGGTCAAACACAAATGTCTGCAGCAGGTCGCCACGCACCGACGTGTTGGTCAGATTGAAGGGCTGCACAAATGTGTCACCCTCAGCACGGAACGCGACATCAGCACCCGCTGCAGAACCAGCAGAGAGCGTGTTTCCGGTAATGGTCAGACCGTTCAGGGCTGTGACGGTATCACGAGTAGTTGCATCAACATAACCCCCCGCCGTCACTTTGATGGCGTCGCGATCACGAGTGGAGATGCGAGCGTTATTCTCAATACGGAAACCATCAGCCGTACTGATCTGCCCGTTCACCGTCTGTACGTCCAGCAGAATTCCCTCGACGCCTGCCGGAGCATCGATCAGATTGTTACTGATCAAGCCGTTTCGAATATCAGCACCCGCTGAAGCAGCCACCTTGATGCCGCCAAAACGGCTGCCCTGCATGACCAGCGAATCCGTGTCGGTGTTGTTGAACAACAGGTCCAGACCGTAACCGGTCTTAGTGGAATCCACGTTGTCGAAAGCAACAGACTGCAGCCCCGTGACCCCGGTCAGATCAATATTGATCCCGATCCGATTTCCCGATTCGACATTCACGCTGTCAAACGCCAGACGCTGCAGCGGAATACCCGTCAGATCAATGGTCACGCCCTCTCCGGAGGTCGGAGTCAGGCTGATCCCCTGGATCACCAGAGCGTCATAGCCGGTCATGCTGGCGTTGTTCACCACCAGACCACCCGCCAGATTCGTGAAACGCTCGTAGTTGTCACTGTTGATCACGAGCGCGTTGACTGCAAGCAGTCTGCGCTCTTCCAGTGGCTCAAGACGGGCTTTCTGCTGAAATCCGCTGCGGTTGACTCGACGCACGCCGGTCGCAAAGAGATTTCGACGAGCAAATGAGAGCCAGCTGTTCAGAAGCATTTCGCGTTACCTGATTCAGACTTTGTCGAGAAAAATGGAAATCTTTCGGCAGATTCTGCAGGAATTCCCTGCAGGCGCAATTTCAGACTCCAGCACTTCATTCAGTCGGAACAACCGGCAGAACAGGTTGAGGAAAAGCCGGGGGTCGACCGGGAAACGCACAAAACCAGAGACCAGACGAAACCAGCAGACTTCCCCAACATTCCACTCCCGCCAAAACTGCCGCAGTCGGGGCCATTCCCTCAGAGCCTAGAGAGCAGCCCGCAGATTCGACAAGACCGATTCACGCCTCACACAACAACAGCGGGCTGCAGCGAATACTCCGCTGCAGCCCGCTGCCAAATCTCAACACAACCGCCAGAGCCTTCGGCAGTTTCTGCCGTCAGGACACATATTCCCGGCTCTTTTCCAGACCCGGCAGCGGAATCGGATAGCGGCCACTTTCGTCAGCCTTCAACGGCGATTCCGACTCCAGAGTCAGCTTTTCGATGTCCGGAGCAAACTCGTGCTCACAGTTCATCATCTGCTCAAGAGTAATCTCCTGACCTGTATGAGCCGCCATGCGGCCCATGGACGTGACAAGGCTGGCCATGGCACCACGCTCAACCTCGTTGTACTTCTCGTTGTTTCGAATGGCGGCAATCAGATGCTTCCACTCATCCACGTACGGATTGTTCTTCTCCTGACCAAACGACCAGATCAGGTTGGCGTCATTCATCGCATGGCCCTTGTAGATGCGAGCCCTGGATGGCCAGTGACCGCCATTCGAGACCACCGCCAGACCCTTCGTACCATGAGCATAGCTGGAAAAGTCCTGGTAACAGCCAGGCATCGTGCGACCATTCATGAACAGCTTCGTTCCGTCTTCAAAGGTGTATTCCATCGAATAGGTGTCGAAGTTCTGGTCCACGCTGTCGCCACGATAATGACGCCCGCCAGCAGCAATACACTTCACCGGCCACGCATTCTTCATCCAGCAGCTTTCATCAATGTTGTGAATCAGAAAGTCGCTGACCGCACCACCGCTGAGCCACAGAAATGCGTGAAATTTGCTGATCTGCCACAGCAGCTCGCTGACACCCTCTGGCTTCGGCCCCGTCGCCGCAGTGCCCGTTGGACCGGCCTGACGATACGCTCGCAATGCCGTCACTTCACCAATCTCGCCATTCTGAATCCGATCGTGCAGCTCGCGACGAGCTTCACAGTGACGGCACATCAGACCGACCGCCACCTTCAGGTTCTTTTCAATCGCTTTTTCGTTCAGAGCCAGCATGCGGCGAGTTGTGGGGCCGTCCACAGTCACCGGCTTCTCCATGAACACGTTCAAACCCTTTTCAATCGCATAGGTGTACATCACCCAGCGGAAGGCGGGCGGAGTCGTGAGGATGACGACGTCGCCTGGCTTCAGACAGTCCATCGCCTGCTTGTATGCATCAAAGCCCACAAAACGACGCTCGGGCGGAACATCCATCTTGCCCGACTGGCCGTGATCCGCATTCAGACGACCATAACTGCCGTCCAGATTCTTCTGGAACACGTCCGCCATCGCAACCAGCTTCAGCGGACCATTGTCGACCGCAAACGCATTGGCCACTGCACCCGTACCGCGACCACCACAACCCACCAGCGCCAGCTGAATGGTGTTGTCTTCAGCGGCGTACAAAGTCGGAGCAGCAGCAGTCAAAACACCGGTCGCAGCCGCAGCCGCGGTGGATGACTTCAGAAAACCTCGGCGGGAACCACCGGATGACGTCGTGGACATGGCAAGGACACTCCAAAAACAGGCGGGATAATCAGGTCAGAGAATTCAGCAGGCGCCCAAACGAATGCGTATTATGTCACGGACTGACGCGAAACGAAACTCCGACCCCGACCTTTCGGCCATTCCCCGGGAAAACGAGATTGTTTCGGCGGTTTCATCGCGATAGACTGCCCGCCCCGCGAAATTTGGTGAATTGCCGATCGCGGCCGGCAGCGACCGAAACTGGTTCCGACTCACTGCCCGCAACACTTCAGAAGCCGTTCCCGGAGATTCTCCTATGGTTATTCGTCCTCAAACCAAAGCAAAACTGGCCAAAAAGACCAAACGCTGCAGCAAATGCGGACGCATCGTTCGCGCTGCAAAACGCTGCAAAACCTGCCACGCTCCACAGTAAATCCCCCCCGGCCCGGCCAACCGCCCACAGACACCGCTCCCGGAATCCACAACTGGTCAGGCTAAAGCCCGCCCAGCAAAGACACCCACAAACCGGGTGACGTGATTCCGGGACGGCCACGTCCCACGCCAGCCGTAGCTTGGGCTTCAGCCCGGGTAAAAACCCTCGAAATACTCCGGAAACGAAGCACAAGCAGAACCCAAGCGGGCTAAAGCCCACCCTACGCAAAGCACCGCAGCCGTAGACTGGGCCTCAGCCCGGGCACCTAATTCTCGGCAGCCTTGAAATTCCCCGTGTTTTTGAGGGACGGGGCCGGGCAGGAATGCCCGGACTACCTGTTGGCTGCGGCGTCACAACTCAACAAAAACACCGCAGAAACAAGCCAAAAACACAACCCTAGCGGGCTAAAGCCCACGCTACGCAAAGCACCGCAGCCGTAGACTGGGCCTCAGCCCGGGGACGTAATTCTGGGCTGCCTTGAAATTCCCCGTGTTTTTAAGGGATGGGGCCGAGCAGGAATGCTCGGACTACCTGTTGGCTTTGGCGTCACAAAACAAACAAAACACCGCAGAAACGAAGCACAAACAGAACTCAAGCGGGCTAAAGCCCACGCTACACAAAGCGCCGCAGCCGTAGACTGGGCTTCAGCCCGGGCACCTAATTCTCGGCAGCCTTGAAATTCCCCGTGTTTTTAAAGGATGGGGCCGAGCAGGAATGCCCGGACTACCTGTGGGCTGTGGCGTTACAAAACAAACAAAACACCGCAGAAACGAGCCACAAGCAGTACCCGGGCGGGCTGAAGCCCACCCTACATAACGTACCACAACCGTCTTTCGTCGGGCGTTCCGGACCGCATTTCCGCCCTGTCCCGCTGAAAAACACTCCATTACCCTGGAATTTCACTTGAAATTCACAGCCAGATCTTCGTTTGGCACGAATTTGTCGATAGAGTTCCGCGGCTCTTTGGTCGGCTTTTCCGCGGTTTCCACGGCGTCGCTGCTCGACCCCTGCCGCGTTGTTCGCTGTGCCGGCTCAGGATTCCCCTGCTCACGGTACGACAGCGATATTTCTCTCAGCCGAACTGTTTCCGGGAAGTGTTCATGTCTGTGGCTCAAACTGCAACCTCTGTCGACGGTGATGGCAATCTGCGACGGACCGATGTCCGCAATATCGCAATCATTGCTCACGTTGACCATGGCAAAACATCGCTGGTGGACTGCCTGATTCGCCAAAGCGGCGTCTTCCGCGAAAATCAGCAGATGCAGACCTGCCTGCTCGATTCCAACGACCTTGAGCGTGAGCGCGGAATTACCATTCTGGCCAAGAACATCGCGATGATGTGGAATGGCGTCCGCATCAACATCATCGACACCCCGGGACACGCCGACTTCGGTGGCGAAGTGGAACGCGTGCTGCGCATGGCCGACGGGGCCCTGCTGCTGGTGGATGCCTTCGAAGGACCTCGCCCCCAGACGCGCTTCGTACTGCAGAAAGCCCTGCAGTGCGGATTGGCTCTGATGGTTGTTATCAACAAGATTGACCGGCCTGACTGTCGCCCTGACGAGGTCCTGTCGCAGACGTTTGACCTGCTGGTCGAACTGGGTGCTGACGACAAAACGCTGGACTTCCCCTACATCTACACCAGTGCTCGCGAAGGCTATGCGACTCATGATCCGGCACAGAAGGGTGGTGATATTCGCCCGCTGCTGGATCTGGTGCTGGAAAAAATTCCCGGTCCGATTGTGCGTCCGGACGATCCGCTGCAGCTGATGGTCACCAGTCTCGAATGGTCCCGGTACGTCGGGCGCATCGCGACCGGTCGGATCGCTGCCGGACGCATTCGTACGGGCCAGCAGGTTGCCGTCATGCGTTCCAACGGTGCGAAGACGATGGCCAAAGTCGAACAGGTCCAGCTGTACGACAACCTTGGTCGGTCCAACACCGCCGAAGCTTCGGCCGGCGATATTGTGGCAATCACCGGCATCCCTGATCCGGAAATCGGTGACACCATTGCTGACCCGCTGAACCCGGTCGCTCTGGAACGCATTGCCGTGGACGAACCTACGCTGTCCATGAAGTTCACCATCAACAGCTCGCCACTGGCCGGACAGCATGGCAAGTACGTGACCAGCCGCAATCTGCGGGATCGTCTGTTTCGCGAGCTGCAGTCGAATGTGGCGTTGCGAGTCGAAGAGACGGACGACATGGAAGCCTTCAAGGTTTCCGGTCGTGGCGTTCTGCACCTGGCCGTGCTGATCGAAACCATGCGTCGCGAGGGCTACGAGCTGTCGGTTGGTAAGCCCGAAGTGATTGTTCGCGAAATCGACGGCCGCAAGTGTGAACCTTACGAGCTGCTGGAAGTGGATGTTCCCGCATCAGACCTCGGTCCCGTCATGGAGCTTGTCGGAGCTCGCCGCGGCCAGGCCAAAGCCATGAGTGCCACATCAACCGGCATGACACATATTGAATTCAGCATCCCGGCTCGCGGACTGATCGGTCTGCGTACCAAAATGCTGAACGCGACTCGCGGCGAAGCCATCATGCATCATCGATTCGAAGAATATCGGCCGGTCGAAGGCGAGATTCCGCATCGACTGAACGGGGTGCTTATTTCCCAGGAAGGTGGCAAAGCCATCGCCTATGCCCTGTGGAAGCTGCAGGAACGGGCCGACCTGTTTGTCAACCCCGGCGATGAAGTGTATGAGGGCATGGTGGTGGGGGAAAACAGCCGTGACAACGACATGGTTGTCAACCCGATCCGCGAGAAGAAGCTGACGAACATCCGGTCAGCGGGTGCCGATGATGCGATGCTGTTGCGGCCGCCGCGACAACTGACTCTGGAGGCCGCTCTGGAATACATCGAGTGGGACGAGTACGTGGAAGTGACTCCCCAGGTCATCCGGCTGCGAAAAACCATGCTGACAGAAACGGAACGCAAGCGTCAGTCCCGCTCAAAAGGTGGTTAAGCCTGACGGTTCTGAGGATTTCCCGCCATTTCCCAACCTCAGCAACATGCAAAACAATCGCATTTCTGTAGAGTTTCCGTGGAATGGCTGGTTAAATTAGGGGTTTGTTCAGCGGAATGACCCAGGGTCTGAATCCTTTTAGTCTGTCCTGCAAGTGAGATTTTCATGAGCACTGTATCTGCACTGCCATATAAGGTGGCCAACATCGAGCTGGCCGAACTGGGGCGAAAAGAGATTGAAATCGCCGAAATTGAAATGCCCGGCCTGATGGCGCTGCGTGAAAAGTACGCGGATTCCCAGCCACTGAAGGGTGCCCGCGTTGCCGGGTGCCTGCACATGACAATTCAGACTGCCGTACTGATCGAAACATTGAAGGCCCTCGGAGCTCAGGTGCAGTGGTCCAGCTGCAACATCTTTTCCACTCAGGACCACGCCGCGGCCGCCATCGCAGCCGCCGGAATTCCGGTCTACGCGTGGAAAGGCATGAGCAACGAAGAGTTTGACTGGTGCATCGAGCAGACGATCATCTTCCCCGATGGCCAGCCGTTGAACATGATCCTTGACGACGGTGGTGACCTCACCACCATGGTGCACGACAAGTTCCCGGAACTGCTGCCGGGCATCATCGGCCTGTCAGAAGAAACGACGACCGGTGTGCACCGTCTGCACCAGATGAAGGCTGCCGGTAAACTGGCTGTGCCTGCCATCAACATCAATGACTCAGTCACCAAGTCGAAGTTTGACAACCTGTACGGCTGCCGCGAGTCTCTGGCAGACGGCATCAAACGAGCGACCGATGTGATGGTTGCTGGCAAGGTTGTGGTGGTGTGCGGTTATGGCGACGTGGGCAAGGGCTGTGCCGACGCAATGGACGGTCTTGGCGCTCGCGTGATCGTCACCGAAATCGACCCCATCTGTGCTCTGCAGGCTCTGATGGAAGGTTATCAGGTGCTGACGATGGATGAAGCCGCAGCCATCGGCGACATCTTCGTCACAGCCACTGGTAACATCGATGTGATCCGCGGCGAGCATCTGGACAAAATGAAGCATCAGGCCATCGTCTGCAACATTGGCCATTTCGATTCTGAAATCCAGATTGCTTACCTGAACAATCACAAGTCTGTGCGTCGGATTCGGATCAAAACCGCGGCTGACGAGGGTGGTCCGGTTGACAAGTATGTGTATCCGAACGGCAAGGCCATTATCGTGCTGGCTGAAGGTCGTCTGGTGAACCTTGGTTGTGCGACAGGTCATCCGTCGTTCGTGATGAGCAACAGCTTCACGAATCAGGTGATGGCTCAGATTGCTCTGTTCACGAACCCCGGAAAGTATTCTGTCGACGTGCACCTGCTGCCGAAGGAACTGGACGAAGAAGTTGCTCGTCTGCACCTTGACAAGCTGGGTGCGAAACTGGAAGTGCTGACACAGGCTCAGGCGGACTACATCGGCGTGAAGCCATCCGGTCCGTACAAGCCAGAGCACTACCGTTATTAAGATCAGGTCCTGCCGTCTTCGTGCGGTCAGTATTCAATTGCTCAACCCGCGTCCGTTTTCACGGCCGCGGGTTTTTGCGTTCTGGTCGGCATGTTTTTGCGAATGGGGTTTCGCATCAGGGCGGAACCGCGGTATTCTGCGGTGACCTGCGCAAACAATTCTGAACGACATGGCAACGGCTGCCATGCGGAGTGGCGGATGCGGACAACTGCTCAGCACACAACCGTTGCGAAAGCTTTGCGGGCAGATGCCTTGCGCAGGCTGTGGCTGCGGCAACTGCTGGCTGTGATCTGCGGCTGCGTGCTGTCTGGTTGCGGCAGCGCGACTCCAGTCAGCAGCCAGTCTACAGAACACGGCGATTCAGCTGCTCTGCCCGCTGACGGTTCGGGCCCGACGGCGCCCTGGTTTCGCCCGCTGGCGGATCTGCCGATCCCGCAGAATTTCCACTTCTCTGATCCGACCAGCTTTGAAATGCCCGGCATCATGGGCAGTGGTTGTACTCTGACCGACATCGATCGCGACGGGCGACTGGATATTCTTGTGGTACCCGGTGACAGTCGGCCAGACGTGGCAGCAGAGCAGGCCGGTTTGTGCTGTGTCCTGCAGCAGCAACCGGAGGGTGGCTGGCGTGATGTCAGTGAGCAGGCTGGGCTGCGAGTCTCGGGATTTGGCATGGGCTGCTTCGCTGCCGACATTGACAACGACGGCGACGCAGATGCCGTGACGACCGGCTCACGTGGCGTGCTGCTGTTTCGAAATGACACAGATAATGGAAACATTCGGTTCGTGGATGTCACCGCAGAATCGGGGATCAGTGATTCACGCTGGGCGACGGCGGCTGTCCTGTTCGATTACGATCGCGATGGCTGGCTTGATCTGTTTGTGACGCATTACGTGGATTATTTTCCGGGCAGTATCTGTGCCGATGGGACTGGCCGTCGCGACTATTGCGGTCCGCAGTCCTTTCAGGGGACAACGGATCTGCTGGTGCGGAACCTCGGTGGTACGGGGACTCCGTTTCGCTTTCGCGATGTCACGATCTCTGCCGGACTTGCGCGAGCTCAGGGCAAGGGCCTTGGCGTGTCGGCCTCCGACTTCAATGGGGATGGTCTGATGGACATCTATGTCGCGAACGATATGGAGCCCAATTTTCTGTGGATCCAGAATTCCGAGGGACAGTTTACTGAGGAAGCAGTACTGCGGGGATGTGCGGTGGATCTGCAGGGGCGACCGCAGGCCAGTATGGGTGTCAGTCGAGCGGACCTGAATCAGGATGGTGAACTGGATTTGTTTCTGTCGCATCTGCGTGGTGAAACCAATACGTGGTATCGTCAGACCAGCGCCGGCTTCTTTCTGGATGACACCGGTCGCAGTGGACTCGGTGAACCCAGTCGCAATCAGACGGGCTTTGGTACTGTGGTGTCGGACTTTGATCTTGATGGAAACGTGGATGTGGCCGTTGTCAATGGGCGTGTCATGAGGGCTCCGCTGCTGCAGCCGCAGCCTGCTGCCACGCATTGGCAGGAGTATGCGGAATCCTGCCAGCTGTATGTCGGGTCCGGCCCCGGGCGTTTTTCGCCGCATACTGGTGATCCCCTGCAGCAGCTTGTGCAGGTCTCGCGGGGACTGGCGAGCGGAGACATTGACAATGACGGTGACCTCGATCTGCTCGTTTCCGGAGTTTCTGTACCAGCGATGCTGTACGAGAATGTGTCCGAGCGTCGTGGTCACTGGCTGATGGTCAGTGCTGTCAGCAGTCAGCGTCCAGGACCAGCCATCGGGGCCCGCATTACAGTCTGTTGCGGCGCTCGGAAACTGGTGGCAGAGGTACAACCTCAGACAGGCTACCTGTCCGGCAGTGATCCGCGAGTCCACTTTGGAGTGGGCAACACGCAGACAATCGACTGGATCGAGGTACTGTGGCCGGATGGTTCCGCGAAGGCAGAACGATTTTCCGGCGTCAATGTGGATCAGGTCGTGGAATTGAAGCAGGGCACCGGTGAGACGCTGGAAAGAGCCGGAGGTCAGCGGTGAACGACGACCATGGGAACTCAGCAACATCGGACGCAGCGCCGGTCATGGCACGTCCATCATTCCGCCGCTGGCGGCTGATGCTGCTGGTCTGTGGGGTCGTGGCTGCCGCTGCGGTGACGTGGTCCCTGACAACCACAACGACGCTTCCGGAGATCCCGCAGGTGCAGGAGCAGGGAGCCAGTCGGGCAGTTGTTTCGCTGCTGGCAGACGTTCGCAGTCGGCTGCAGCGTCAGCCTGCGAGTGCCACGGCGTGGGGTGACTATGGGATGGCCCTGATGCAGCATGAACGGCCTGCCGAGGCATTGCAGTGCTTTGCGGCTGCGGCGATCCTGGCTCCCAAAGATGCTCGCTGGCCGCATCTGAGTGGTGTAATTCTTGAACAGACAGACCTGACACAGGCAACTCAGTGTTACGCCACTGCAGTCAGCCTGCAGCCGAAGTCAGCTCAGTCGCGTCTGCGGCTGGTTTCCGTGCTGCTGACGCAGGGCCGGTTTCCGGAGGCTGACCGCGAGCTGCAGCAGCTGTCGCAGCAGTTTCCCGGTGAACCGGAAGTCTGGCTGCAGCGGGTACGGCTGGCCCGCCTTGCCGGTATTCCACAGCAGGTGTCTGAGCTGCTGCAGTCAGCACGGCAGCAGCAGTCGGTCAGTGATCTGTTGCTGCGCGAAGTCGCTGGTGTGCAGTTACAGATCGGCCAGCAGGCCCTTGCCGAGCAATTGCTGACGGAATCGGGTACTGCCCCGCCACATCGTTCTGTACGTGATCCGTGGCTTGAGCAGTTGCGGTCTTTCGATGCCAGTGGGGTTGTGGCTTCTGCGCAGGCCGACCTGCAGCGTCAGCAGGGACAGCTGGACAGAGCCGTCCAGACTTTGTCGACTCTGGCCAACCGTTTTCCTGAACGCTCACGCCCCGCGTTGAATCGCGCCCTCGCACTCCGCGATCAGGGTAATGCCGCCGCAGCTCTGGCGGAACTGGTCGAGCTGGCGACGAGGTTTCCGGAGGATCCGCTGATCCTGTTTCACCTTGCCGTCACTGCAGCACAGGCCGGCCAGCCTGCTGAGGCGCTGCAGACTCTTGAACGTTGCCTGCAATTGAAGCCCGACTACGGACTGGCTCGGGCTGTACGAGCTGATCTGCTGGAGGCAGCCGGACAGGTTGCTGCAGCCATCCAGGAATATCGTCAGGCAGTTGCGGATTCACCGGGCGATCCATGGATCCGTTTCGGGCTGGTGCATCTGCTGCTGCGACAGAAGCAGCTGCCTGAGGCTGCTGAAACGCTGCAGCCGATCGAGTCAATTCTGACTTCACAGATGCAGGCGGAAACAGCCGAACTGCAGCGGCTGCAGAACGAACTGCAGCAGGCGACGGTCACTGAACCACTTCGATCCAACACGCAAACCCCCTGAGGCAGCATTGACCGCAGATTCTTCGAACTCTTTTGTTGACTGGCGACGGGCGGGTGCAATTGCCGGTGTACTGGTCCTCGCTGCACTGGCGTGGATCCAGATGGGGCGAGTGCGTGATCGTGCGCAACGGGAGCTGGCTCAGCGACCTGACCCGGCGGTCCCGGATTATGATTGTCTGCAGGAGCGTCCACAGCGCGTTCGCAGCCAGACTGCCCCCCCGGGTCTCGTGGATATCACGAAGCCTCTGGGGATCGACTTTCGACACATCGTGGGTCCGCCTGGCACATGGTTCATGCCGGAATCCATCGGGGCCGGTGCCGCAGTGCTCGATTATGATCGAGATGGGCTGCAGGATCTGTATTTTGTGAACTGTGGTCCTTCGCCCGGAGCAGTGGGTTCACTGGGGCCGGCCGTCGATTATCGCAACAGGCTGTATCGGCAGACTTCATCAGGTCGGTTTGAGGACGTGACTGACAGCAGCGGCCTTGGTGATACCGGATACGGGGCCGGCGTGGCTGTGGGCGATGTCGATAACGATGGGCTGCCGGATGTGTTTATTGCCAACTACACCCAGGACTCGCTGTATCGCAACACGGGGCAGGGTACGTTCGAAAATATCACTGCAGCACTGCAGCGAACGGAATCGGACTGGGGGGCTGCAGCGGCATTCGTGGACTATGACCGAGACGGCTGGCTGGACCTGCTGGTGGTGAACTACACGGCCGATCCGCAGTATGGACACTCCGTTTCCTGTGGCTTTTCACATGGACTTGTCAGTTACTGTGGCCCGCACAAGTTTCAACCGACAATTGATCGTCTGTATCACAATGAAACGGGCAGTGCAGAATCCGGCGGGCAGGTTCGTTTTCGTGACGTGACGGAAGCAGCTGGTCTTGCAAAAGTCACAACATTTGGATTCGGTACTGTCTGTATGGATCTGACAGGTGACGAATGGCCCGATCTGTTTATCGCCAATGATGGCGCACCGAATCGACTGTGGGTAAATCAACGGGACGGCACATTTCTGGAGGAAGCTACTCTGCGTGGTACGGCCTGCAATCAGGCAGGCCATGTGGAAGCCGGGATGGGGGCAGCTGCCGGTGACGTGAATGCGGATGGCATCATGGATCTGCTGGTCACTCATCTGACGAAGGAAACAGCGACCCTGTACGTTGGCAACCGAGATGGCTTGTTTCAGGACCGGACTCCGGGCTGTGGCATCGATCTGGCTTCTCGTGGACACACGGGCTGGGGGGTCTCATTGCTGGATCTGAATCATGATGGGTTGCTGGATATTCCGATTGTCAATGGGCTGGTAATTCCCTGCCACAGTGGATTTCCGTTTCATGGTGAAGACGAGTTTCAGGTACGTAAGGAACGCATTGACAATACTGAGGAATACTGGCGCGCCTACCATGACGAAAATGTGCTGCTGCTGGGCTCAGCGGATGGACGCTGGCAGGCAGACGAGGTGGCCGGTGGCGATTTTGTGGCAGCACAGACTTCCGGACGCAGCCTCGCCTGCGGAGATCTGGACAACGACGGCGATCCGGACCTGATTGTCACAAGTTGTGGTACAACAGCGCGCTGTTACCGCAATGACCTCGCTGCCGGAAACTGGCTGCTGGTAAAAACAGAAACTGGTGCAGGTGGACGTGACGCAATCGGCGCACGAGTCATTCTGCAGTTCTCGGACGGCAGCCGCCGCACCGCTTGCTGCCTGCCACAAAGCAGCTATCTGGCCAGCAGTGACAGTCGAGTCCATTTTGGACTGGGTGCCAGAACTGACCTGCAGTCCATCACGGTCGTCTGGCCGGATGGTCCGGTTGACCAGTGCGTCGAGCGATTTGCCGCTGTGCCGGTGAATCAGCAGATTGTGATTCGCCGAGGGACAGGTCAGCAGGTGGAGCAGCAGCCATGATGATTGAATGGAATGGTGCGTTTGATGGATCGCAGATGCTGTGGCTGCTGGTGGCGGCGATTCTGCTGCTGCTGTTGCTGCTGCCGGCACTGATGGGACTGCTCAGTCGAGGCCGCGTGCTGCAGTTGCCGTGGAAGCCAGAGCAGTGGTTGACGGGGGCAGCCCTGCATTCAGCCCTCTGGCTGCTGGTGCTGCACAGCCTTGCATTTGGTCCCTCACTGGGAACTACACCGGACGATCCGGGCGAAGCAGCCCCGCGTCCGATGTCCGAAATGATGCGGGACCCGGCCAATCAAAAGGATATCAGACCGTTTTTCGGACGTGGTGGATTCATCGGCGACCTGAATTTTGCAGGGTTTGCCCATCTGGAGGCACAGGGAGACCCGGGAGAACCTCTGTTTGCGTCGCGTCGTCCGCATCATAGTGTGTCATTAAGCGCCTTCGTGATATTGCAGCTGGCAGTTTACCTGTGCGCTGTCGGCGGAGTTGCGGCCGCTGCGGCTGCGACAGGCGCGTCTGCCGCCAGAATCCTCGGATTCACACTGGGCTGGGGCATCCTGATTTATGTGCCCGTCGCACACTGGGTGTGGGGTGAAGGCTGGCTGGGAATCCGGCACGCGCTGGATACCGGTGGCTCACTGTTTCTGCTGCTGATCAGTTCGTCCGCACTTGTCGTTGGAACACGCCGGGCGCCGACAGACGACACGATTCACCTGTCAAACTCCACAAACATCGAATCCTTCAGTGTCGGTCTGCTGTGGCTCAGCTTTCCCGTCCTCGCCTGCTCACTGCAGGTCCCCGTCGCGCCACTGCGATCCTTGATGATGCTGAACCTGCTGGCTGCAGCGATCGGTGGATTCAGCTGCAGTGGGCTTCTCAGACTGGCCTTTGCCAGTGGCGGAACAGTGCCCGTTTATGGACTGCTGACCGGCATGGCCGCGACCGCCGCTGGCGCTGTGCTGTATGATCCCATGACGGCACTGATCTGCGGAGCAGCAGGAACCGTCACCGCACTGATCGGCTGCTCGCTGCTGAAAAAGTGGACCGTCACCGCAGTCTCGACAATTCCGCTGCAGATCTCCATCGCCGCTGCAATCGGCATGCTGCTTCCAGGACTGCTGGCAAGCTCGTCAAATGGAGTCTTTCACTGGAATCGTACCCCCATCGAATCCCTGATCCACGGCAAATCAGAATTACTCTCTATCCAGGCCCTTGCTGTTGCCGCTGTGTCCATCTGGTCCTGTGGTGGCACTGCGATTCTGTCCCGCCTGCTGAAACAGCAACAGCTCACGGAGTAACAAATCCGGAAGCCCACCAGCCTCACAACACCCCGCGGGAGGGCGAGGCTCCCGCCGAGCCGAAAAACCCCACCAGCCTGACAACACAAACTCGGGAGGGCGAGGCTCCCGCCGAGCCGCAAGAAACCACCAGCCTGACAGACGCCCGGCTCAGCAGGAGCTTCGCCCTCCCAAAGGACCCAATACACAGACAACTCGGGAGGGCGAGACCACTGCCGAACCGCGATTCTCCCGGGACCCTCGCTTCCATTCATTCGCCCCGTCTCACACCCAATAAAAAAGGCTCAGACGCTGCCGTCCGAGCCTTCGCTGTTTGGTTTCATCGCCACGATGTGGTGACGAATCCGGCCTCACTGTCCCAGCATACCGCCGGCACCAGCCTTCTTCTTCGAACTGGTCAGCTTCAGCTCGACATCCGTCAGGCCATCCGCAGGCACGTCGACAGTGAATGGCTCAATCGCCTCGCCCGTCACTGCAGCCATCATCGCTGCCGGATCCGTTGAACCGCCGTCACCTTCTGAACCGACACGCACGGTGTACTTACCAGGGACAATTCCATCGCCAGTCACATAGGTCGTGGCCGCAAAGCTTCCATCGTCCTTGACTTCCGCATAGGCAGTCCGAACGCCCGCGTCCGAACCCTCTGGAATGAACTGGACCTTCACCTTGCCGTAGGGCTTACCGTCCAGCGTCAGCTTACCGGTGAACGCCGCCGTTTTGACTTTGGCACCACCTTCAGCTCCGCCACCACAGCCCACAACCGCAAACAGTGACAACAACACAGCCACAGAACACAAGTTTCGCAACACTCAAAAACTCCTTCATCTGCAAACGAAAAAAAGCTGTTAACTTCAGCGAAAGTCCCCGCCAGCCATCTGCAAAAAAACTCCCGGCCGAACTGAACAGGACGGCGCGGGAGTCAGTTTGATTGCAGACTGCAGCGAAGCAGAATCAGAATTCGCCAACAATCGGCTGACCAGCTTCTGTGCTGCCCACATAGGTATGCAGAGCAAACCAGATGGACGGCTGCTGAGCACCCTGCAGGTTCTCACTGATGAAGCGAACCGAACCGTCGCACATCAGGAACTGACCACCACCAGTGTGAACACTGCTGGCGCCCGGCCAGTTGTTGTTCAGACCAAAGCAGGCCAGGTAGGTCGGAGGATGAGCGTATGGTGAAGACTTCCACCAGTAACCAGCAGCCTGACCGTCCGGACGCAGCCACACGCGAGACCCAACAATACCAATACCACGCAGAGCGGCTGAGTCCATGACGTCGCCGTTGCTGCCCGGATCAATGAACGGAGTTCGGAATACGGCATTCGTCACACCGCTGGGACGAATCACGCCACCCATCGCCTGATGGCTGGGAGCACCGGCACGGGGAGTGAACCCCTGAGTCGATGTTTCAGCCACACAGATCGTGTTCGAAGTACCGTCCTTCACGTCTTCCAGTCGAGTTCCTTCTGAACCGTTCTGGAATGGACCCTGCGCCCAGTGCGGACCACGATAGTGCCAGTCCCAACCCATGTTGCCCGCATAGTTCATGTGCGACAAACCATGAGTCGAAATGCCACCACCAAAACCCGGGTCTGAAGGGCACTGCAGAACCGGCAACTTACGCGAAACAATCGTTTCACCAGTCGACAGCGTCTGATAAACACCATTCAGGTGCATAGCAGCACTGAAGTTGATCGAACTGTACAACGTGGCCTGCTCAAGATACGGCAGAACCAGCGACACCCACGTGTGATTACGCGGCTGTGGGTTCGTGTTGTTCGCACCCATGTACGCAACCATGATCTGAGTCGGGGGGAACCGACCGTGAGTATCATGGTAATTGTGCAACGCCAGACCAATCTGCTTCAGATTGTTCTTGCACTGCGTGCGACGAGCCGCTTCACGAGCCTGCTGAACTGCCGGCAGCAGCAACGCCACCAGGATCGCGATAATCGCAATCACCACCAGCAACTCAATCAGCGTAAAACCCCCGGACCGACGATTCCTCAAACGCCCCCACAAACCCATCTGCATGCGCTACTCCTCAGAAATATACATACGTACACTAAAAATCGCAGGCGACAGTGAAAACCGTATGCAGGGACGGTGTTTCTTCGTACAGAATTAACGTGACCGTTTCTCAGCGTCAATCGCCGAATAGGCAAAACCGCCTAAAACATCGGCAAAACTCTTGCCATGACTGTTCACACGCCCACACAAAATCCCCACCTCAGGCGAAGTTTATCGTGGGGCCGGCCACAGCGAGCATTCTGCACCTGTTTCCTCGCGACACAGCCACT
>CAXBSH010000062.1:0-21358 GCA_963977705.1 uncultured Planctomycetaceae bacterium | reverse complement strand
GCAAACAAGAACCTCCTGCCATGCTGCCCGATTACACTCCGCTGGAACAGGCAACTCGTCGGCACTTTCTTTCCGGATCCGGTGTGGGACTCGGGGCCATCGCGCTGTCATCCCTGACCGGATCTGCTGTGACCTCTGGTTCTGCCGTCGCAGATATCCCGATCCGGGATTCTGCCCCCCTTGAACAACGCCACCCACATCATGCCGGTAAAGCCAAACAGGTCATCTATCTGCACCTGACAGGCTCACCTCCAAATCTGGACATCTACGACTACAAGCCGGCACTGGTCGCCAGAACCGGACAGGACTGCCCGGACGAATACCTGAAAGGGCGAACCTTCGCCTTCACATCCGGCGTCCCCAAACTCCTCGGCAGCCCGCGCAAGTTTGTGCAGTGTGGCCAGTCCGGCACATGGCTGTCCGATGCTGTACCCAACCTGCAGACCGTGGCTGACGACATCTGCTTTATTCACTCGATGAATACTGACCAGTTCAATCATGCGCCCGCTGAACTGCTGCTGTATACAGGTTCGCCACGCTCCGGACGCCCCTCCATGGGTGCGTGGGTCACCTACGGCCTTGGAACTGAAAATCAGAACCTGCCCGGTTTCGTGGTACTGATCAGCAGTGGTGTACAGCCAAACGGCGGCTCCAATTCGTACGGCAGCGGTTTTCTTCCCTCAGTCTTCCAGGGTGTGCAGTGTCGCTCCAAAGGTGACCCGGTGCTGTATGTTTCCGATCCACCGGGGATGAATCGTTCCATTCGTCGTCGCTCCCTGGATTCACTGAAACGGCTGAATGAGCTGCAGTCCACAGAGCTTGGACACCCCGAAACTGCCACTCGCATTTCACAGTACGAACTGGCCTATCGCATGCAGGCATCTGTTCCCGAAGTCATGGACATTGCACGCGAATCGAAACAGACGCAGGATGCCTACGGCGCTGTCCCGGGAGAATCCAGTTTCGCCAACAACTGCCTGCTGGCCCGCCGCCTGGTCGAGCAGGGCGTGCGTTTCGTGCAGTTGTTCGACTGGGGCTGGGACTTCCATGGGACCGGTCCCGGTGAAGGACTTACTGACGGCCTGACAAACAAATGGGCCCGCACCGACAAACCCATCGCCGCGCTGATTAATGACCTGAAGGAACGCGGCATGTTCGAAGATACTCTGATCATCTGCGGCGGAGAATTCGGACGGACACCGTTTCGCGAAGGACGTACTGCAGGTGGTGTCGTACTGGGACGTGACCATTACCCGGACTGCTTCACCATGTGGATGGCCGGTGGTGGTGTCCGCGGAGGCTTCAACTATGGGCAGACGGATGAGTTGGGGTTCGGCGTTGTGGAAAACAAAGTCACACCGCACGACCTGCAGGCAACCGTCATGCACCTGCTGGGCTTCAATCACGAACAACTGACCTTCCGCTTTCAGGGACGTGACTATCGCCTGACTGATGTGCACGGTCATGTGCTGAACGACATACTGGCGTGATGGAACGCAACAGCCGAACAGGCTGCTGCAATCCACCTTGCAGCAGCTGAATGCAGATTGTTCAGGACTGCTGCTGCCCCAGCTGTTCCTGCAATTGCAGACACAATGCTCGCAACTGCTCTATGGATTGACCCAATAGTTCCTGCTCGGCTGTAACCGACTGACGAAGAAACTGCTGCAGAGTCTGTATACGTCCCACCATCAAACCGCGTTCAACGCCCCGCTCGATTCCCTTTTCGATTCCCTTTTCAATCATCGCTTCAAGGCACGTCGGCATTGGTTTCTCCGAATCAGTCTGCAGTCCTGCTCTGATTGCCTGCTCAAACCACGGCAGGTTGCGAGCATCAAACACCGTATACAGATAGATAATAATATCGTTCAGAGCATCCATTTGTGCATGGATTTTTTCCCATGAAGACAAAAGACGAAAAATCCCCGTGACCGACTCGTAGGCCAGTTCGGACCTGCGAGCAATCTGCAGAGTTCGAATGCGAGCCTCAAGTTCCGGGTATGCCCCCAGAAAACCCGGGGCCAGTCGGCCAAAATCCACCACAATCACACCCTGATCCGGTACAAAGCACCGCAGTTGCGGACTGGCCTGCACTTTGTCCCGCAGCGAAGTCGGTTCGTCCCACGCATCATCACCGTGGTACAGCACCAGCGGAATCACCACGCTCAAAGGCTGCCGATTGCGATTCCGCCAGTCCAGAATCCTCAGCACATACCGCAGCAACTGCAGAGCAATCTGACGATCAATGCTGCTTTTATGCTCGAACAGCAGATAGATCAGAACCTCGTCACCCCCGCGCAGACGAGCTGTATACAGCAGATCCAGACGATTCTCGCCTTCGTCCGCTGACAGAAAGGTCTCTTTGGTCGGTCGCAGCGATTGCAGATCGATCTCTGTCAGCAGAGCGGCAGGCAACAGACTGACCAACAGCACCTTTGCGTGATCAACGACGTCAAACGTTCGTCGCACGAAGTGATCATGAGGATTTGCAGGGTGGAATTCATACATGCACTACACGTTATAACTAATACCGCATAAGGCCAGCAGAAATGCCCTCTGATTTCGCTACCCCGTCAATAAACGGTGGATTATGACGACGCGCTGCTTTGCAGCAACATCACAATCCCTGCACACCCATCACGTCCCGCACCGCGGCAGGCATCGCATCCCGAAAATCCGCCTCCGCGCGATAACCCAGCACACGCTCCGCCTTGTCAATGCTGTAGTCCAGATTCAGACCCAGAAACTTAATGCGTGCACTGTTCAGCAAGGGAGCCTCCCGACGCCCCAGCAGCTTCCACAATCGCTCCATCAAACCCGCCAGCAGACGCGCGATCGGCAAGGGCACAACCTTCTGCGGGCTCTTCAGACCCGCAGCCTGACACACCGTCTCAATGAACTCACGCTTGCTCACCGACCGCGGATCACGAATGTTAAACACCTCCCCGACCACATGGTCCCGGTCAATCGCCAGCCACACCGCCCGGCAGAGATTCTCTACCCACGTGTTATTCATCAGCTTTCCAGGATCACCAAGATAGGCAAACTTTCCGGAACGCAGACGTTCCAGCAGTCGCGGAAGTACAGTCCGATCACGCACCCCATAAATGAACCCCGGTCGCAAGACCACCGCCGGAAGAGCACGCTCACGCACATATCGCATCACCAGCAACTCGGACTCCACCTTGGTCAGCGTATATCCGTCAATCCCGACTGTACTGGGAGGCGTTGCTTCGTCTGTACCAAAGTGATCACGCCCCTCATACACCCCCAGCGAACTGATCTGCACCCAGCGCCGCAGGGAACCGGCGGCCAGCGTCGCGTCCAACAGCGCCCGCGTCCCCTCCACATTCACCCGCCGATAATCCTCCGTCGGTCCCCAGTCACCCACCTTCGCCGCACAATGCACCACAACAGTGGCACCCGCAGCAGCACGCTGCAGACTCTCCGGCTGATCCAGATCCCCCTCGACCAGCTCACACCCCAGTGACTTCAGAAACCCGGCAGCCGCAGCTCGACGCACAAGACAACGAACTCGCAGACCACGCTGCACCGCCTGACTGGCCACGTGGCTGCCCACAAGCCCCGTCCCACCCGTCACAAGAAGCACATCCGCTGCCGCAAGCTGCACCATCACCGCTGCCCACACTCTCTTCCGAAAAACCAGACCACACTGCAAACCTGCGGCAACAGCTTCAGTCGCCCTGCAACGATCGGAATTACTGCTTTGCTGCCGCCTTCAGTGTCGCACTGACAGACTCGGCCTCGCGCAGCACACGCAGCACATTCCCACCCAGAATCGCATGAATCGCCGCTCGATCATAACCACGCTCCAGCAGCAGCTGAGTAATTCGTGGATACGCTGCCACACTCTCCAGCTGATCCGGCAATCGCGGAACACCGTCATAATCTGAACCAATCCCCACGTGCTTCACACCACAGTGCTTTGCCAGATAGTCTATGTGATCCACAACATCATAAATCGTGCCGGCCGCTTCCCTGTTCTGCTTCAGCTGTGCCGTCGGCACAATAAATGACGAGTAAAAATTCACCATGATCACGCCGCCATTCTCACGCACCAGCGGCAGGACATCATCCGGAACATTCCGTGGATGATCACAGATGGCTCGCGCACTGGAATGCGAAAAAATCACCGGAGCCTTCGTGACTGCCAGCGCCTGCTTCATCGTCTCCACCGAAACATGCGAAAGATCCACCAGCATTCCCAGCCGATTCATCTCCCGAATCACCTCACGACCAAAGTCCGTCAATCCCCCATGCCGCGGCTTGTCTGTTGCCGAATCAGCCCACGACAGAGACTTCGAATGCGTCAGAGTCATATAGCGGCAGCCAGCCGCATACAGGCGTTCCAGATTGGCCAGATCCTCTTCAATACTGTATCCACCCTCAACACCCATCATCGATGCCACACGTCCGGCCTTCACAATCCGCTCAACATCCGCCGCTGTTGACGCCTGCTCAAAGGTTTCCGGATACCGCTTCAGCATCGCCCTCACAATATCAATCTGCTGCATCGTCTGCAGCAGCGCATCGCCGGTCTCGGCTGTCTCGGCAGGCACATACACCGACCAGAACTGAGCCTTCAGACCACCCCGACGAAGCCTTGGAATATCCGTGTGCAGACTCAACTGCTCACGGCCGATATCCAGTTGATCAAACGAAGACTTGCCCTTATCCCGAATTTCCCACGGCAGGTCATTGTGTCCATCAAACAGCATGCCACTGCTGTGAATCTCCGCCGCTTCCGCACTAACCGTCACGGGACGTGATCGCACTCCGTCAGTCTGGCCGCAGACCGAACCTGACAGCAGAAACCCACTTAACACCACGCCGAACATGATCCGCACACAATTCATGCCCCCACCCCCTGATCAGCGCCAGAACGGAAACCAGCGGAACCGCCGCGGTGCAGCAACCGGTTCATCAAACACCGGCTCACTCTCAACATCACGGCGATCAGCGATCTGCCGCAGAGTCGCGTTGGCACGAGCTTCCGAACCGGACTCACGGTCCGCCACACGACTACCAGCCCGCTCGAGCTGCGCCAGCACCTCGCGCACATCCAGCCTCTGAATCCCGGAACCGCTCGGAGGCTCCCACAGACGGGCCTCCAGCGGCAGATTCTCAGAGATTTTCCCGATCGAAATCACCAGCTCCGTTTTCGACGCCGGAAAACTGACCCGCACAATATGCGGCAGGTCCCCACCACCCTGCGGACGATAATCCGAAAGCTGGACTCGCACCTGCACGTCCCCGTAACCATCCCGCAGCACATGCTCCTGCGCCTCGCCTGTCATCAGATCCACAACAATGCTGCGTTCCAGCGTTCGCCCTTCAGTGTCTGTCTCGGTCGAAACCAGACGGACCGTCCGATTCACAGCAGACTCCAGCCGCCAATCAGCAGGCTCCAGTGGTGCCACACCAAGAATCGTCATCAACCACTCGGAATCCAGATGCGGCAGCCCCCCGGGTAACAATGACAGCAAGCCGGCATCCTCGTGCTGCCAGGTCAGTACAACTGGCTCGCCGGGCCGCGCGTAGGCCCAGCAGAAGTCGTCGTTGGAACCAAAATCCGCGAGCCCGGCAAGGTTCTGAGCCACGAGGCGAAAACTTCGCGGAGCACTGCAGGCAAGCGAACCAGTCAGCTTCTGAGGCAGTGGCAGCCCCGGCATCCGGACCTGCACACGCACATCATTGCTGCGCCACGATGACAATCCTTCGGTCCGACCGTTTAACCACGCCACCAGCTCGCCCGCAGTGATCCCGGGCGACAGCACCGGCTCAGCATTGCGACGCTCTGTGCGCAACCAGTACTGACTCAACTGACACCCGCAGAGGTGCAGCAGCAGCAGGACAGTCAGCAGTAGTCGCATCCGTAACATCACTCACTTCCCTGCCATCAACTCAGGCCACCGCTCGGTCTGACTGAAACAGCTGATGCTGCAATCGACCAATCTCGTCTTCCGAAAGCTCCTCTTCCGGAACGTCAAACGGGCCTTCACCCGCGCTGCCCGCCAGCCTCATCGCTGGACGATCATCCACCTCAACAACCTCTTCCAGAATCAACCGCCGTTTTCGCAGCAGCAGCAATGCAAGCACATACCGGTACTGCTGCTGCACCACGTTCGGCGACTCCTGCAGTTGCAGGAAATACTCAAACAATGATTCTGTGTCCAGTTTCAGACGCTGACTTTCAGGAGCAGCATTGGCTGCACACTTCCAGTGGCCGATCGCCCCTTCAGGTGGCCCCTGCCAGTACTCCTCGCCAATGTCCTGCCGGACCACTTCTCCGTTCTTCTCCACCAGCACGGACCAGCAGGATTCACCCGGACGAAAGGCCCGCCCCGAAACGGAGCAGTTTCTGCCCGGAGGTCGCACATTGAATTCCATGTCTCCCCACCCTGTCCCTGGGCCCGTTTCACCGGAACTGACAACTCCACATCAGCCCGAAAACACGCAAAAAAGCGAGGAAATGCCGTAAACGGCGAATTCGAATCGCATTTTTGTTGACTTTTGATCTGTCTCTGATCCCGCACAGTCCGCCACGTCCCACACGCTCCCTGCCGACTGTCGCACGGCTTATCATCGCGATTTTTCGCATTTTGCCAAGATCAGATCCACCTCGACACGGCAGAAAACGCCACTGGAAACAGTTGCCTTCGAAGCCTCAGCACACCAGAATCCGGCCGGCAGCCAATCAACTATTTCACTTCCCGCCCCAGCCGGCCGACATCGGACGCTGCCGGGTGGAATCTCAGGAGCCGTTCACTGATGCGCGCTGTTGTCACTGACTACTCGTTTCCGGATCTCAGCGTTGAAACTGCCATCCTGCAGGGCGCTGGGTTCACTCTGGATGCCTGGAAGGAAAAAAAATCGGCCGCCGAATTGCCAGCTCTCGTCGCCGATGCCGACGCAGTCATTACTCAGTTCGCACCGCTCAATGCGGATGTGATCGGCTCCATGAACAAAGCACGCGTCATCGTGCGCTACGGTATCGGTGTCGACAATGTGGACCTTGCCGCTGCTGCAGCTCGCGGAATCCCGGTCTGCAATGTCCCCGACTACTGTATTGACGAAGTCGCTGACCACACACTCGCTTTCCTGCTCGCCGTGACTCGTCAGGTTGTCCCCAATACTCAGCACATTGCCGCCGGACACTGGGGACTGGCGACCCCACTTCAGGCACTTCGCACACTCAAACACCTGACTGTTGGCCTTGTCGGCTTTGGTCGCATTGGTCAGGAAGTCTGTGCTCGCCTGCGACCCTTCAAATGCCGCATTCTGGTACATGACCCGGTCATTTCGCCCGAGCAGGTCAAAGCAGCGGGTGCCGAACCCTGTTCGCTTGCAGAACTGCTGGCACAGGCTGACGCTATTTCCCTGCACTGCCCCTCGACCGCCGGTACACGTGGCATGCTGAATGAGACGTCACTGCAGCTCACCAAACCCGGTGTCATCGTCGTCAACCTGGCCCGCGGAGATCTGATCGATCCACAGGCACTGACAGCAGCACTGCAGTCAGGACATGTGTCTGCCGCTGCACTGGACGTATTTAATCCGGAACCGATTCCGGCTGATCACCCCATTCGCCTGATGCCGCAGGTTGTCCTCGCGTCTCATATCGCCTCAGCCAGTGTCCCGGCAGTCAAAAAGCTGCGGGAAACAGCTGCGTCGCTGGCACTCGCCGCCCTCCGCGGTGAACCGCTGCCGAATGTTGTCAACGGCGTCCGCTGAATTTCTTTTTCACGCTCGCTCCACACCGAAATCTGTATCGCTGAAACTTCACTCTTCAGGAACTTCCATGCTTCGCCGACTGCTGCTCCCCGCGTTGCTGTGCCTGTGTGCCCCGGCACTGGCACTGGCCGATGAACCACACTCCGGACTGGACCCCGATGGCTTCGACAAATCCGTACGCGCGCAGGATGACCTGTTCCTGCACGTGAATGGACGTTGGCTGATGTCCACCGAAATTCCATCGGACAAATCCAATTACGGTTCCTTCACTCGTCTCGATGATGAAGCCCGCGACAACATTCGCAAAATCATTGAAGAGGCCGTTGCCAACCCGGCAGATCCCATCAGCCGCAAAGTCGGCGACTTTTACAAAAGTTACATGAACGAACAGTTGATTGAAGCCCGCGGTCTTGCACCTCTGCGAGAACAACTGACTGCCATCGATGAGATGTCATCGCCCGAGCAGGTCACTCGCTTCTTCGCCAGCGCCGGGATTTACGGCATGCCCGGTCCCATCGGGTTCTATGTGGGTGTCGATGACAAAAACTCCAAACGCTACCTCGTACACGTCGTCCAGAGCGGACTCACACTGCCTGATCGCGACTATTACCTCGGCGATCGCCCGGACTACAAGACTGCTCGAGAAGCACTGCGAACCTATATCACCAGACTGTTCGAACTGGCTGAAATCAGCGGTGGAGCGACTGCCGCCGATCAGATTATTCAGCTCGAAACTTCGCTCGCGGAAATTCAGTGGTCCCGCACAGAACTTCGCGACGCCGAAAAACGCTACAACCTGATGTCCTCCGAAAAACTGGCAGCCATCTCGCCGGTCATCTCATGGAATGTCTTTATGGATGTTTCCGGAGTCGCTGGTGTAGACGAAGTCAACGTCGTCACCCCCAGCTACTTCGAGAAGTTCGGTGGTGTAGCCACTGCCGCCGGAATGGACGCCTGGAAGGCCTATGCCCGCTTTCACCTGCTGGATGCCGCCGCCCCCTACCTGCCCAAAGCGTTCGTGGACGCACACTTCGAACTGCACGACAAGGCGGTCTCCGGAGTGCCTCAGCAGAAGCCACGCTGGAAGAAGGCAGTCGATGCAACATCCGGAGCCGGGGCAGGGGACTTTGGCGTCCTCGGAGAACCACTCGGACAATTGTACGTACGTCGACACTTCCCTCCGGAATCCCGGAAACGCATGATCGAACTGGTCGGCAATCTGATGAAAACGTACGAGCAGAGCATTCACGGCCTGAAGTGGATGACAGCGGACACCAAACAGAAAGCCCTCGAAAAACTCAGTAAAATCACAACAAAAATCGGTTATCCGGATGTCTGGCGAGACTTCTCGGATCTGCAGATTACTGCTGATGATCTGATCGGCAACATCATGCGTTCACGTCGGTTCGAACATTTCCGACAGGTGAACAGACTCAAAGATGCAGTCGATCGCAATGAATGGGGCATGACTCCCCAGACCGTCAATGCCTACTACAACCCCAGCCTGAACGAAATCGTCTTCCCTGCTGCAATCCTGCAGCCTCCCTTCTTCGATGCAACAGCCGATGATGCTGTCAATTACGGCGGTATCGGCGCTGTCATCGGACATGAAATCAGCCACGGATTCGATGACGAAGGCAGCAAATACGACGGTGACGGCAACCTGCGCAACTGGTGGACGGAAGCTGATCGAAAGGCCTTCGAAGAACTGACCAGTCGACTCGTGGCCCAGTATGAATCCTACGAGCCACTGCCGGGACGCAAACTGAACGGGAAACTGACTCTGGGAGAAAATATCGCCGACCTCAGTGGTATGGCCATTGCCTACAAGGCTTACATGCTGTCACTGGGTCAGAACGGTGGAAAAACTCTGGACGGCTATACCCCCGGACAACGGTTCTTTCTCGGCTGGTCACAGATCTGGCGACGCAAGTACCGCGATGACGAAATGGTGCGCCGACTGCTGATTGATCCGCATTCACCGTCAGCCTATCGTGCCAATGGACCAGTCTCAAATCTGGACGCGTTTTATGAAGCCTTTGCCGTCAAGCCCGGAGATAGGCTGTATAAGGCACCAGCAGAACGCATTCAGATCTGGTAATTAACCTCGTCACACACTGCACAGCAGCAGACGGCGGGACAACAGTCCCGCCGTCCGCTGCCTGCCGTGGGATATTCCCTGAGTTACTGAAAACGCCTGACAATTCCCCGCTGCGAGCCTTACTGCTCGTGGCTTACCAACCGCAGAAACTGTCGATACCACTATGCAGACGACACCCATCCAGCCCGCACATTTTCACCGTTCGGTCCTGGCAGTGCCCCCGCTCGCCCGTGATCAGTCGGACAGAATCTGCCCGCAGCAGAACGCACGCCTGATTCGGCATCTTGAACAGGGTGGTGTTTCCATGCTGCTGTATGGAGGCAATGCGAATCTGTATCATGTGAGACTGACAGAATACGCCGGACTGCTCGAAATGCTGCAGCAGACCGCTGGCCCGGAGACTGCCGTAATTCCCTCAGTCGGACCATCCTATGGGCTGATGATGGATCAGGCCGATGTGCTGAAGGACATGCAGTTTCCAACGGCAATGGTGCTGCCGACAAAAGCCATCATGACGGAAGCCGGACTGATGACCGGATTCCGACGGTTTGTGCAGGTCTTCGGGCGTCCAGCCGTCCTGTATATCAAGGAAGAAGGCTACATCAGTCCTGAAGGAGCAGCCGAGCTCGTCCGTGATGGCCTTGTTTCGTTCATCAAATACGCAATTGTCCGTCCGGATCCGGCGTATGATGATTATCTGGACCGCCTCACGGCCCTTGTTGACCCGGCACTGATCTGCAGTGGTATTGGCGAGCAACCAGCTATCGTGCATCTGCGAAAATTCGGCCTGACTGGCTTCACGTCGGGTTGTGTCTGCGTGAATCCCGGGCTGTCTCAGCGGATGCTGAAAGCTGTGCTGGCCGGTGAACTTCCGCTCGCCGAATCCATTCGTCAGACATTTCGGCCGCTGGAAGACCTGCGGAATGAAATTAACCCCATTCGTGTGCTGCATGAAGCCGTCGCGCTTGCTGGTATTGCAGAGACGGGCCGACACCTGCCACTGCTGTCGGGAGTACCGCAGTCAGCGGTGCCTCGCATTCAGGCGGCCGCTGCAAACCTGCTGCAGGCTCCGATTCCAGGTTGAAACAGATGCAGGCGAAGACTGCCGGATTTCCGATTGTGGTTGTCATTGGACAGCAGTCCCCTGTTTTCAGCGGACTGCGCCAGTGGCTGAAAGATGCGTTACCTCGAGGCCCTGCGGGAAACTTTCGCACAATTGCCGAGGCCCTCGAATCTTCACTGCTGGCTGCTCAACCGCCGGATCTGACCATTGTTCTGCGGGAGTACAGCGATCAATACGCACCACAGGATGTCAGTCGCCTGATCGGGCGAGTGCTGTTCAGTCGATTACTTTGCTGCAGTACTGCGTGGTGCGTTTCGGACGGTCGAACGCATGACGTCTGGCCCATCGCCTGTCGAACGGAGCTGCAGACGGCCGAGGCGCGTATCATGCACGAGTTGCAGGGGTTCCTGCAGCAACAATCGCCAGTCTCGCCGATTGCTGCAGCCGAGGAGGTCTTTACGGTACACGCCACCGCTGCAGAATACTCGGCACTGGCAGTACGCAAAGGGCAGAGCAGGGCAGTGCGTGCGTTTGTGATGTCGTCAGATCTCGCGCTTCGCAGCACACTGCAGGCAGTTCTGCAGACAGCCGGAGTGCAGGCAGAATCCGGCAACCATGATGTCCTTGCAGCACTCCTGACACAGACACCGGCCGCACCGCCGGAATTGTTGTTTGTGGATCTTGATGACGCCGAGCAACCAGACGGCCTTGCAGCACGGGTCGCCGAGGGCGGTCTGCGAGTTGTAGCAGTGACCGGCTTCACCGGCTGCCGTAAACCCGACTGGGCTGAGGCTCTGCTGGACAAAAGTGAATTCGCGCTGCAGGCCACCAACCTGTTACGCAGGTGGGTGGCATGAGTGTTTTCCGCCGAATGCAGCTCGTTTCCGAGCCCGCACTGGCCCATTCCATCGTTCGACTTGCATCCGTTTTTCAGTTACTGCTGATGGCCGCGACGTGGAAACTGTGGCTGTACCCCGACAGTTTTCCACGAGTCCCACTGATTGCCGTGCGGCTACCCCATCAGATACTGACAGGGGCAGCCTGCATCCTCGCTGCAGGGTGCCTGACGCTGGCCGGCTGCTTTGTAAACTCACCAAACGCCTGTCGCCGCACCATTCTGCTTTGCCTTGCCGCTGCCTGTCTGCCGGTGCTGCTGAATCAACACTGCCTGCAGGCATGGCACTGGTTGTTTCTGCTGACACTTGCCAGCAGCCTGCTGCCGCAACCACTGATCTGCCTGCAGTCCGTGATCGCCGCCATCTATGTCTGCTCCGGACTGTCACGCCTGACGGAGTTCCCGGAGCAGGGGCCGGCAGGAATGATCGTACGACAGCTCTTGTCTTTTGTCGGAATTGATGCAGTCACTGTGGAAACCCTCCGCTGGTGCTGCCATCTGGCCAGTGGTTTCGAAATCCTTGCGGGCCTGACTCTGCTGGGTGCCGGCCGGTATCCACAAGTTGCTGCAGCAATGGCAATCGCAGTTCATCTGCCACTGCTTGCGGCACTGGGACCATTCGGCCTGCGCCATCACTCGGCGGTGCTGCTGTGGAACCTTCAGCTGCTGTTGTTGGCGCCGCTGCTGGCGATCACGGCTCCCAGGAGATCTGCTGCACAGCTGGACAAAATGCGCGACGAAACGGCCAAACAGCGGCTTCTGCGATCGGTCCCAGTCGGAATTCTGTGGTTGTTTGCTTTGTCCGGTCTGTTTGGCCTCGCTGATAACTGGCCGTCCTGGCAGTTGTATTCCAGCCGTCCGGAGTCGTGGCAGCTGTGGATCCGGCGTGACGATAGCGACCGCCTGCCCGCACAGTTCCAGCCATGGCTCAGCCCCACAGTCATTGATGGCTGGCAGCCATTCGGACTTGATCGTCTGTCACTGGCGGCCACCGGCAGCCCACTCGTTCCCGAAGACCGTTTTCAGGCAGGCGTGATTGATGCCCTGTTGCGACAATGTCCATCGGATCTTCAGTTCCGGATTCGAATTTCTGAGCCCCATCCATGGCTCTGGTGGATACGCCGCGAACGTACACTGAAGTCCAGGGCCGAACTGCAGTCCGAACAGTCCCGCTTTCTGCTGAACGCACTGCCACAGGTCTGAAGGTATCTGCATGCGTCTTCGCAGCCATCTGCTGGCCAGCCAGCGGTTCTCCTCCTGGCCTCAAAGTCGTTGATTTCCCGGCAGGACAGGTACAGACTGCCGAATTCTGAAAAAGTTGCTGCGTCAGTATTTGCAAACGCAGTCGCATTCGCTGCAGTTTTCATTTATCCTCTGTCTCACTGGTCTTCATTCCCTTGCCTCCACTCCCACCTCTGTCGAGAGTTGTTCCGCATGAAACCTTCACTCCGCCGCACCGGCCACTCGTTGCTGTTGACGGCTGTCTTCACTGTTCTGTGGCCCGCCTTCTGCACCGCTGCTGATAAGACGGATGTCACGGCAAAAGTTGTTGCTGCTGTCAGCGACAATCGTCTGACAATCGATGCCAGTAACCAGACATTCGGAGACACAGTTCCCGGTGTGCCCAAGAAGCTGCGAGTCGAATACCGGATCGGTGACAAAGAGGAAGTCGCCGAAACCGGTGAAGGCGGCCGGCTTGAAATTGCCGCCCCGGCCGGACAGGAACTGGTGATCATTAAGGCCCTCTACTGCCCGGCTGATGGTTCAAAACCACTCGACTACTCACGGCCCGCAGAATTCCTTGATACCCTGCCGGGCTTTGCCATCGAACAAGTCCTGCAGGCTGATGCCTCAGTCAATGGGTCGTGGATCTGTATGGCCAAAGATCCTAAGGGTCGGCTTCTGCTGGGAGGTCAGAATGGACAGCCCATTACTCGCGTAACCCTGCAGGAAGGCCGAGTGATCAAGCAGGAAATCCTCAGTATTCCCGTCAGCGAAACCATGGGCATGCTCTTCATCAATGACGCCCTGTATATCAGCGGAGCCGGCAGTCGAGGATTTGCCCTGTATCGGTGCCGCGACACAAAAGGCAACGACAGCTACGACGATGTCGAATTCCTGCGAGAATGGCGCGGTGGTGGTGGTGAACACGGGTCCCACGGACTTGTACTGGGCCCCGACAACATGCTCTACGCCGTCTGTGGAAACTTCACCGGTTTGCCCCAGGATCTGACAGACACGTCGCCACATCGCAATTACGCCGATGACCTCGCGCTGCCACGCATGGAGGATGGCAATGGATTCGGTGCCGGTGCCAAACCACCCGGAGGCTACATTGCACGGATGGATCTGGATGGAAAAAACATCGAACTGTTCTCCTCTGGTCAACGCAATACCTACGACATCGCCTTTAACGCCGATGGTGAACTTTTCGGCTGGGACAGCGATATGGAGTGGGACTGGGGTACCCCATGGTATCGCCCGGTACACGTTTTTCACTCCGTTCGCGGTGGTGATAACGGCTTCCGCGAGGGCACTGCGAAATGGCCCCAGTATTATCCGGATAGCCTGCCACAGACCACAACCATCGGAATCGGCTGTCCAACCGGAGTAACCTTCGGAACCGGTGCCGCATTCCCAAAAGAATACCAGCAGGCTTTCTACATCTGCGACTGGACCTATGGTCGCCTGATCGCCGTACATCTGAAACCGGATGGTGCCAGCTATACAGGTCGCTTTGAGAATTTCGTGGCCCCGAAGTCCCTGCGTGGCAAAGGCCCTCGAGTGCCTCTGAACCTGACGGATGCCGTGATCGGTGACGACGGCGCTCTGTACTTCACCATCGGTGGTCGAGGCACTCAGGCCAGCCTGTTCCGAGTGTCATGGCAGGGGCCTCGAAAAACGGCTCCATTGCCCGTCGAACAACTGGCCGATCAGACCGCTCGCAGCAATCGCGAACTGCGACACAAACTGGAATCCCTGAACGTCAGACCAGACCCACAGACGGTGGCTTTTGCATGGCCGCACCTGAACAGCTCTGATCGATATATCCGCTACGCTGCGCGGCTTGCAGTGGAACGAAATCCCGTCAGCGAATGGCAGGCCCGAGCACTTGCAGAAAAGTCCCCGACCGCCGCGTTCGCCGCTCTTCTTGCTCTGGCACGTCTGGGAACTCAGGAGGCACAGCCAGCAGCTCTGAAAGCACTGACCTCGATCCCTTCCAATGGTCTGTCAGAACAGCAACTGCTGGAAAAGCTGCGAGTGATTCAGGTGTCCATCGCTCGACATGGCGTCCCGTCCGAGGCTACTGCAAAACTGATTCTGGCAGATATTGATCGGCTCTATCCAGCCACCAGTTCTGCTCTCAATCGGGAACTCTCACAAATCCTGATCGCCATGAACGCCCCCAATGTGGTCGCACGCACCATTGCACTGCTGCAGACCGCAGAAACTCAGGAAGAGCAGATCAGCAGCATCGTTCAGCTGCGAAATCAGAAACAGGGCTGGAATCCGGACCTGCGTCGCAGCTACCTCGAATGGTGGAACGGAAAGGCTTCCACAACGCACAGTGCCGAAGTACTGAACTGGTTCAAAGACGCCGGTATCCCGTTCAACAACGGGGCCAGCTATGCCAACTTCATGGCCAATGCCCACGAAGAAGCCAAGTTCACGCTGACAGCCGACGAAATTCTCGCGCTCAGCAGTGTTCTGACCGAATACAGTTCCCAGCATAAACAGGAACCTGCTCCACCACTCAGCTCCAGAAAACTTGTGCAGGAGTGGACCACAGCCGATCTGCAACCCGCATTGGCTCAGGTCGGCAAGGGTCGCAGCTTCCAGCGCGGTCGCGATGTGTTCTATCAGGCACAGTGCAGTGCATGTCACCGCTACGGCGATAAAGGTGGAGCCGTCGGGCCAGACCTGACAGCAGTTGCCACACGTTTCAAACGCCAGGATCTGCTGGAATCCTCGACTGAACCTTCAAAGGTGCTGTCCGAGCAGTACATGAACACGGCAATCGAAACCAAAGCCGGACAGGTGGTGATCGGTCGTATCGTCGAAGAAAACGAACAACAGATCGTGCTGCGACCCAATCCACTGGCACCAGAGACTGTCACAGTCCTGAAATCCGACATCGAGAACCGTGAACTGTCACGCACGTCGCCTATGCCAACCGGACTGCTCAATACCTTCTCAAAGGACGAAATCCTTGATCTGCTGGCCTATCTGGAATCACTGGGTGACCCTCGACACCCCAACTTCCAGCCCTGAGAAGATCTGCAGCAGGGCAGTCCGGCATTCCTGATCGGCCCGTAACCGTCCGGAATTCTTAGTGGTTCAGTACACAAGTCGGTTTGCTGACACAAACCGACTTGTGTACCCCGCGTCGTTCGCTTGTAACTGCTGCGCAAAAAGATCATCACCAGCCAAAGACATGACGACCAGCCTCGCGATTAAACTCCCTTTGAGATGCTGAACCGCCCGAAAGCAGGTTCAATGAAAAATCATGTGCGTACCTGCAGGTTGTGGCCTGATAGGGTTGTCGAAAATCGCACTGAATACTGCTCCCTTGCCAGAAAAAACACAACCACCCAGACGCAAACGACAACACCCGTCAGCTTACGCTAACGGCTCGCCTGAAAGGGCTTGAACGCGGTAGACGACACGGGCTGAAGCCCATGCTACGACCACCAGGCACCAGCTCGGGGACAATGCCGAGGCTCCCCTTTGCGTATTGGTCATCAGCCCACGGAATGGCTGAGCGATGGGCAAACGCGTGCCGCGTCGCGGCTTTGTGTGGCAAAAGGTGGCCGGGCAGGAATGCCCGGACTACGGTTGTCGGCGAACAACGGCAACTGAATACGGACAATTGACTTCGGCTCGGCAGGAGCCTCGCCCTCCCAGGGGAAAGTTTGTGTGCACTGATCACAGACTACTGATCACTGATCACCGTGTCCTGCGGCGGTGAAGAATCACCAACACTCAGACGGCACAGCAGCACCGCGCACGGCATTTTACGCAGAGCCTGAAAACAGACGCTGTGCCGTGAGCTGCAGCCTGTCGGGGTGCCGCCGCGTTCCCGTGTCGCTTCGCAGGACCCACTAAACCACGCGACAGATCACGACCTTCAGATATTCAGACTCAGGACACGTGGCAGAAATCGGATGGTCCGGTGGCTGACCGTGCTGCTCAAGAATCTGAATGTCGCGACCAGACTGCCGCGCCGTCTCTGAAATCACCTCCATGAACTCCGCGCGAGTCACCAGACCGGAACAGCTGCAGGTCACCAGAATGCCGCCTGGACGAACCACTCGCACCCCCAGCTCGTTGAATCGCAGATAACCGTTCAATGCTCGGTCAATTCCACTGCGAGCTCGAGCCATCCGCGGCGGATCCAGAATCACCAGATCGAACTGACGACCGACGTCCACAAATCCTTCCAGAGCAGTCCGGACGTCCTCATTCAGATACTCACAACGTTCAGCCACGCCGTTGAGGCGAGCATTTTCGCGAGCCAGCAGCAGTGCCGCTTCCGATGAATCAATCCCGACGACTGACTTCGCTCCGCCCAGTTTCGCTGCCGCTATACCAAAGCCACCAGAGAAACAAAATGCATCGAGCACACTGGCACCAGCCGCATACCGCGCCACTGCCGCTCGATTGTCCCGCTGATCCAGATAGCAACCCGTCTTCTGGCCATGCCGCACATCCACACCGAACTGCAGGCCATGCTCAGAAATAAACAACGGACTGGCAGGCTCCACCCCCGTCAAAAGACCGTCCACAACCTCCAGACCCTCAGCCTCACGCATCCCCTTTTCTGTTCTCAGCCAGATCCCCGTCGGACGACATTCCGCCTGCAAAGCCTGCAGAATGGACTGACGATGCTGATACAGCGCCAAACTGGTGAACTGCACAAGCAGACAGCCACCATACTGATCCACTGTCAGACCAGACAACCGATCAGACTCACTGAAAATCAGTCGACAGCCACAGTCCGCGGCCTGCAAATCGAACAAACCCCGCCGCAACTGAACAGCCTGCTGCACCCGCGCGAACCAGAATGCGGCATCCAGTGGTTGCTGCACATCCCACGAATACAGTCTGACAACGATTCGACTGTTGGGATTGTACAGCCCCCACGCGACAAAGTGCCCCTCAGCACTGATCAGCCGCACAATACTGCCGGCCTGCAGTGGCTGCTCGCTGCCTGCATTCACATGATGCACAGCACCCGCAAATACCCACGGATGACGACCAAAAAAGGGCTGTGCTCTGCGAGCCTTCAGCACTACTTCCGCCGGACCCTGCGATTCACGAATCGCAAACTGACGCTCTGAGTCTTCCGCAGCCGACATGCCTGAAACATTTCCTGATTGAATGACCAGCCAGACCGACGATTGTCAGTCCCCACCACGCAGAACTCGCTGCTCCATCTCCTGCAGATACGCCAGCAGCCGATCCCGCTCGTTCGCCAGATGACGCACTCGCAGCAACGAACGCACTCGAGTTCGCAGCTCCAGACGATTCACCGGCTTTGACAGAAAGTCATCACAGCCAGCATGAACCGCCTTCTCAATGTCGCCCGGTTCATTCAGAGCCGTCACAATCAACACGGGAATGCCACGCCGTGCTGGATCAGACTTCAGCTGACGACAGACCTCATACCCGCTCATCCGCGGCATCATGATGTCCAGCAGAATCAGATCCGGCTGATGCTGCTCAACCATCTGAATCGTCTGCTGACCATCGGCTGCCATCAGAATCTCATATCCCTCATCCGCCAGATACGCTTCCAGAAGCTCACGGTTCTGCTGAATATCGTCAGCAATCAGAACACGAGAAGACGAAATGTCGACATCAGATGTCTGCATGGCCCTCAACACCCTCAAGAACACTCAGCGGCTGTACCAGAATACTGAATGACCGACCTGCACAGTTTCCTGCCAGATGGGTCCAGGCGAGCCCGAATCCGCCGAACAATTCGGACTCGCCTGATCACGACCATCGCTGTCAACAAATACAAGCCACCTTACAGCGGACGTACGACCGAAATCGGGCGAAGATAGTCGTCCAGAGTCTCCGGACTGACAACCCCACCACCCATTCCGCTCTTGCCAATACCGCCGTACGGCACACCATGCACAATCACGTTGTGAGCGTTGATCCAGCCGTTCCCGGCACGAAACGCTTCCGCCACGCGAGCACACCGCTGCAGGTCCTTTGACCACACGCTGTTGCCCAGACCGTACTCAGTGTCGTTCGCCAGCCGAACACCCTCTTCCTCCGATGCAAATGGAGCAAGAAAGGCCACTGGCCCGAAGATCTCTTCACGTGCTGCCACGTTGTTCAGAGAACCGGCCAGCAATGCCGGCTTCACGTAAAAACCATTCCGCCCAGCGACCGTGCCAGCACCACCCTCCAGCACCAGATCCGCTCCGTCTGCCACACCCTTCTGCAGATAACCAAGCACTCGCGCCTGCTGTTTGGCGTTGACCACCGGCCCCATCTGAGCACCGTCGTCAAACTGATATCCAATCTGTACCGACTTCATCCGCTTCACGCACTCACCAACGAAGTCGTCGTAGATGTCACGCTGAACCAGCCAGCGAGTCGCATCGCAGCAAACCTGCCCCGTATGGAACGTAATCGCGTTAACCAGCGCCTGAGCAGTCTCGGGAATGTCCACATCGTTGAACACCACCGCCGCACCCTTGCCTCCCAGTTCGCACTTCACCGGAATCAGATTCCGTCCAGCAGCCTCAGCCACCAAACGGCCAACTTCCGGTGAGCCTGTGAAGCTCATGCGACGGAACCGCGGATTCTGGGATACCGCCGCACCGGCTGTCTCGCCATAACCCGTAACCACGTTCAGCACACCCGCCGGCAGCAGATCCAGCTGCTGCACGACGTGACACAGGTACAATGCGGACAGTGGAGTATCTTCAGCGGGCTTCAGCACGCAGGTATTGCCCGCCGCCAATGCCGGAGCCAGACCCCAACCCGCCAGCAGAAACGGGAAGTTCCAGGGAATAATGAACCCGCAGGCACCCCACGGATGTCGAGTCACCCAGGCCTCGTGCTTCTTCACGGCAATCACCTGCCGATAATTTACCGCCTGAGCAAGGTCTGCGAAATAACGGAACGTATCAATGAAGTTCTGAATGTCGCCCACTGCCTGCGAATAGATCTTGCCGCAGTCCAGCGCTTCCACCTGAGCAAATTCGTGAATTCGTGATTCCACTGCATCCGCAATTCGATGCAGCTTCGCCGCCCGCTCTGCAACCGGCATCGAAGCCCAGCCGCTGTTGTGGAATGCGTCGACCGCAACATCCACGGCACGATCCACATCCGCCTTCTGCAGACTGGTGACCGTCGCGATCTTCGCCCCCGAACCGGGGTCCAGCACTTCAAACGTTCCGCCGTCAGTCGCCTCAACCCAGCGACCACCGACAAATGACTTATGCAATGCTGTGGCTAGAAACGCACTGACCGCCGGAGCAAGTCCGGAACCGGTCGGAGCAGCAGTGGTGGACATCGTGAACCCCCCAAAGGAAACAATTGCGTGGAAATACCTGTCAGCGGCAGCAAATTCTGCCCTGACAGCATATCGTGCAGCGACCTCGTTTGAAAATCCGCGGGCAGAGTAATTCCGGGTTTGCGACAAGCCTCTGCAGTTCCCCGCACTGCCTCCTCGCACAACCCGCAGGTCCCCCCCCAAAAGAATCCCCGTGGCAGGACTTTGTCGGTTTTTCCCGCAGATCCATTCACTCAGCATCGCCGTTTCGATAGGATTCCGCCTGTTTTCGACTGCCCGTGGCAGCGTCCAGCCAGCTGGTAGACGCCCCCCGCGTGCCGTCGCCTGATTCATTTCACCTCCACAGCAGTTGCAGAAGTCAGTGTCACATGGGCAGCATTCCCGCCGGCGAATTCAAAAAAGGCATCAAGGTCCAGATCGAGAACGAACCCTACGAAATGCTTGAATGCAATTTCGTCAAGCCGGGCAAAGGCCAGGCTCTGTACCACACCAAACTCCGCAACCTGCTCCGTGGTACGCTGTTCCAGAAAACCTATCGCAGCGGTGACTCACTCGAAACCGCCGATGTTCACCGCAACGACGGCGTCTACTCCTACCGCGACGGTGACAACTACGTCTTCATGGACAACAGCACATTCGAACAGCACAGCCTGCCGGCCGCCACTGTCGCAGACGATATGCGGTGGCTGCTGGAGGGGGCGACGGTGGGACTGCTGTTCTGGAACGGTCAGCTGATTTCCATGATTCCGCCGCAGCAGGTGATCCTGAAAGTCACCTACACCGAACCAGCCGCTCGCGGAAATACGGCCACCAACGTCACCAAAGCGGCAACCCTGGAAACCGGCGTCGAAGTGCAGGTGCCCGCCTTCATTAAAGACGGTGATAAGGTCAAAATCGACACCGAATCCGGCTCCTACATGGAACGTATTCAGTCCTGAACAACTGCTGCCGTCTCTCGGTGCCCGTCCGACCATCAGGCCGCGGGCACCGCTTTCAGATCGGAAG
>CAXBSH010000061.1:0-21466 GCA_963977705.1 uncultured Planctomycetaceae bacterium | reverse complement strand
TAATCGCGACCTGCCCGGCGATCAGTGCCGCACAGATGATTGCGACGGACACAGCGACTGATCAGATGGAAGACCTGAACATCGGTTTCGGAAAAAATCTGTTTGCGGCTGACACGTGGCATGGCATCGTCTCCTTGAGTTTTCATAGTAAAAACACGCGAATTTGGAATCAAGGTGCATGGCACCTGCTGTGGTGAAAGGCAGCAAAAAGGCAGAAACTGATGATCGTCCGTCGATTTGGTGGTATACTTGCAGACAGGTTCAGTACAGGAGACGTTTCATGATCGCCCAGTTGCTGCCTAAGAACGGCGGAGCCCCGGTTACCCTGACAGATCCCATTACTGTCGTCGGCCGCAGCCCTAAGCTCTGCGACCTGATCCTTGACCACACCAGTATTTCCAAGCAGCACTGCATGCTGGTAAAAACTGACGGGCTGGTCTACATCCGGGATCTTGGCAGCACAAACGGTACTCGAGTGAATGGCCAGCGAGTAATCCGAGGTGCGTTACTGCCCGGCGATATGCTGTCCTTTGCCGGCGTCACCTACAAGGTCCACATGGGCCCCGACGCGCCACGGCAACAGGGTGGCGAGCATCGCACAGAATGGATGCCTGCCATTCCAGACGGATCCGCTGCCGCATCCCCGAAGAAATTGTCAGACTCCAGCCAGAGCGATGTCCGCTTCCTGCGAGACTCGGATTTACTGCTGCCGGACTGACCATCCGTTTTCCGCAACTTTCGTGAACAGTCCGGCGGGACCCTGAAATCCCGTAGCTGATCGGCTACCATTCAGGGACCACCCGCACAGCCCTGTGCGCTGACAGCCTGCCGAATTCAGAACACCCTGAATTCCATGCAACCAGCAAATTGCGGAAGACTTCTTATGACATGGCTCGACTGTTCATTCCTTATCGCATCCGAGGCAACTGCTCAGCCGTCTGTTGAGCCAATGTTCGTCAAGGTGCTTGCAACGACTCTGTTCGCACTGGCTGTGCTGCACACCTTCGCAGTCAAGAAATTCGCCCAGTGGGCGCACCACTACCCTCAGGGGTCGCTGCAGGAAAACCTGCTGCATTTCCTTGCCGAAACAGAAATCGTCTTCGGCCTGTGGGCCTCCGTCATGTTCTTTGCCTATGCGGCGGCACACCGATCCATCCATCACGCCGTTGAGTACATCGAGAATCAACTGGACTTCACGGAACCGAAATTTGTGCTCGTGGTCATGGTCGTCGCTGCCACTCGCCCGGTGGTTCAGCTGGCCGAGCGGATGATCCTGTCAGTGGCTCGGCTGCTGCCTTTGAAAGAGACCGTTTCGTTCTTCATTGCCACGCTGGCATTCGGTTCTCTGCTGGGTTCATTCATCACCGAACCCGCTGCAATGACGCTGCTGGCGATGCTGCTCAAGGACCGCTATTTCGACCGTGGCATCAGCCGTCCGCTGGCCTACGCCACCATCGGGCTGCTTTTCGTCAATGTCTCGATCGGCGGCACCCTGACACATTTTGCTGCCCCCCCGGTCCTGATGGTCGCCTCCAAATGGAACTGGGGCTTCTGGCACATGCTGTCCAACTTCGGCTGGCGATCGGCGGCCGCCTGTTTTGTTTCCACCCTGATCGTCGCCGCGATCTTTTTCAGACAACTGAACAGCCTGCAGCTCCCGGATGCATCTCGCAGATTCATCCCGACATGGCTTACCGGTCTGCATGTCGCCTGCCTCGCCGCAGTCGTCTACTTCTCGCACTACCCGGACGTATTCTTCGGAGTCTTCATGCTGTTTCTGGGGCTGGTAACCGCCACTCGCGAATACCAGGATTCACTGAAGCTCAAGGAAGGCCTGCTGGTCGGATTCTTCCTTGCCGGTCTTGTTGTTTTCAGCAAGCTGCAGGCATGGTGGCTTGAGCCCCTCATTCAGAATATGAGTGGGTCGATGCTGTATTACGGAGCGACCGCACTGACAGCCATCACGGACAACGCAGCACTCACTCTGCTGGGCTCACAGGTGCCGAATCTCAGCGATGAGCTGAAGTTTGCCCTGCTGGCCGGCGCCGTCTCCGGTGGTGGATTAACTGTCATCGCCAACGCACCAAACCCCGCAGGAGCCGGTATTCTTCAGTCCTCAGCCGCATTTTCCGACGAAGGTATCAACCCGGGAAAACTGTTCCTCGGCGCACTGATGCCCACCGTCGTGGCGATTGTCTTCTTCTGGCTGGTCTAAGCGATCAGCAATCAGCGATCAGCGGTCAGCGATCAGCGGTCAGCGATCAGCGGTCAGCGGTCAGCGATCAGCGGTCAGTCACTACAACTTCACCGGCCAGTCGCACAAACAAACGCTCCAGCAGCAATTGAGGATCTGTGCGACTGCCGCCCTTGATTTCACTGTCGGCTTCCATCAACAGCGACAGCATTCGTGACGCACGTTCAAACCCAAGCCGCTTCAGGTACTGCTCAGAAGGCCCGATGGCATTTGAGAACACTCCGGCCCGTTCCAATGCCACCGAAAGTTTCTCACCCTGACGCGCCAGTTCTGTCGCTTCAGCAAACTTGCGAAACGAAAACACAACGCCTCCAAGGATCTTCGCCGGCGACTCACCAGCCCGGAACAACTTCTGCAGGTTCTCCAGTGCCTTTCCCGGACGCCCATCCCGCAGAGCATCCAGCATGACCCACGTGGTTTCAGTGCGCCAGCCACCGACCGCAGCAATCACGTCCTCTCGTGAAATCACCGCCGCATCACCGGCAAGTGCGGCCAGCTTGGCGATCTCCTGCCGCAGCATTGACAGTCCGTCGCCAGCCAGCGCCGTAATCAGCGCTGCATTGTCACGATCCAGCGTCTTGCCGTATTCCTGTTTCGCAATCTGCTGCATCCAGCGAATCAGCTCAGCCCCCTTAAGCTCGCCGCATTCAATATTCAGCCCGTGCTGCTCAACAAGCTTGTACAGTCGCTCGGTTTTCTTCCACGCCCTGACATCAAGAATCAGCAGTGAACCCTTTGCAGGGGCCGCGACGTACTTTTCCAGTGCGGCACGATTCTCAGAGACAAAAGGGTCAGCATCCTCAATCAGCAGCACCCGCCTGTCACCAAACATCGACACTGTTCGCAGGTCAATCATCACGGACTTCAACTCGGCCGCTTCGCCCGTGATCCGAGTCAGCGAAAGTTCGGCGTCCTCGCCACTGGCACCAGGAATACGCCGCAGAACCTCCGGACGGAAATAACGTTCGGCCCCATACATCGCCACGATGGGCACGTTGGGAAAAGGCGTCTTGTCGGCAAGGAATTCCAGTGCATGCATGCCCAGAAGATAACGGCACCAGCCACGTGACGTCCAGCCTGCAGAGTCCAACAGTGGCAGGAACACGTTTTCAGGAATCAGACCAGCAGCTGCTCAATCGCTGTCGCTCCATGATCCGCCAACGGTATCGGGCGCCCGATATTACTGAGATTTGTCATCGCCGGATCCAGTCCCAGACCACGACAGATCGTAGCCATCAGATCCGGCACGCGGACCGGGTTTTCGCGAATCTCCAGACCGTCGTCCGACACCGATCCCCACACCTGACCACCTCGAATCCCACCACCCCCGAGTACAGCTGACCAGCTGCCCGGCCAGTGATCACGCCCGCCACTCGGATTGATCTTTGGCGTTCGGCCAAATTCACCCATCCAGATGACCAGTGTGTTCTGCAGCAGACCCCGCTGGCGAAGATCCGTCAGCAAAGTTGTCCACGCCGGGTCCAGAACGCCACAAAGATCAGCCACGGCTTTGAAATTGTCCACATGAGTATCCCAGCCGGGACCAACATCATCCGTCAGACTGTTCAGCGAAACCTCAACAAATGGCACGCCACGTTCCACCAGCCGTCGGGCCAGCAGACAGCCCTGCCCAAATGGATTCCGGCCATAAGCCTCCCGCAGGGCTTCATCCTCCTGCTCCAGTTGAAATGCCTCAACCGACGAAGACTTCATCATGCGGACCGCCCGCTCATACGACTGCAGATGACTGCGAACCGGAACGTCAGGACGCTCGGCAAGAAACGACTGCTCCAGTACCCCCAGCAAACGCAGACGCTCGTCCACCTGCTGACCACTGAGACGAGCTGCCGGTTTCAGATTTCGAACCCGAAAGGAAACATCATTCTCGGCCCCTGTCTCAGATGCCACCACCAGAGGTGACCACGCCGGCCCAAGGAATCCGGATGTAAATGCTGCCGGACTGAGCGCTCGAAAGGGATTGATACTGATACAGGCGGGCAAATCACTGGCCTCACGCTGCAGGGATTTTCCCAGCACAGAACCCATCGCTGGATACAGCAGTGGCCCCTGCGGCAAATAGCCCGTCCGCAGGTAGTAAGTCGCCCGAGTATGGTCGCCCTCCTTCGTCGTCATCGACCGAATCACAGCCAGATCCTGCATCTGACCCGCCAGCTTCGGCAGATGCTCTGCGATGCGAATCCCCGGTACGCTGGTTTCAATGGCTTTTGTCGGGCCACCATTTTCATGGCCCTGATGCGGATCAAAGGTCTCCATCTGACTGGGACCGCCGGACATCCACAGCAGAATGCACGAACGTGGAGGACTTTGTCCCGACTGCAGGACCTGAGCCGCCAGTTGAGGCAACCAGCCTGACATCGAAGTCCCCAGCAATGACAGACCACTCAGTCCAAACAGTCGCCTGCGAGACATCCGCTGAATTGCCATAACGCTTCTCCCGCTGTACCTCGGCCACTCAGTGATTCAGCATGAACTCAGAACTGTTCAGCAACGCCCAGAAGACATCCGCCAGTGCGCCCGATGCCGATTCCGCCTGCTCAATGTAAGGCAGCAAAGCGCTTCGCTCGGCCTCGGATGGACGCCGGCTGAGCGCCGCCAGAAACAGAGTCTCCAGACGCTCCTCATCCGACATCAGCGGAAAATCCACCACACTGCCAAGTGTCTGACTGTTTTCCAGACTGGTCGCCGCATCTACAAAATCACCGTTCATCATCGCCAGAGCCTGCAGAATCGTTGTCTCACGCTGCAACGGCGACTCGCCCTCATCCCGAAACAATTCCAGAAATGTGGCCCGCGGAGTTTCTGCGGCAATCACAAAAGGACTGTCCGTTCGATACGGCTGATAATACCCCGTAGCCTCCGCCAGACTGTCAAACAATTGTTCGGGAGTCAACCCGCGAACTGCCGCCCGCGCAAAATGCAGCGAGTCGGCCTGCGACGGATGAGTCTGACGGCTGCTGAGCTGATACACGCGACTTGCTGTAATAGTCCGCACAAGAAACTTCAGATCAAACTCATGAGCCACCAGTTGGTCGGCCAGTAACTGCAGAACTTCAGGGTGCGAAGCAGGATTGTTCTCAGAAAAATCGTCCACCGGATGCACAATACCCTGACCCATAAACAAAGCCCAGACACGATTGGCAGCCATCCTGGAAAACCACGGATTTCGCGGCGATGTCACCCAGTCAGCCAGTACCTCCCGCGAAGAACGCCCGCCACTCCACTCAGGCTGCTCACCCTCCAGAAAAGCAGCCTGCACTGTTTGCCCCTTGTCGGGAATCTCAATGCTGTGACTGTCGCTTCGCTCAGTCATCGCCATCCGCATGCCCGATTCAGCATCCATCGGACTGAAACCCGAGTAAAACGCGGCCAGACTCCAGAATTGCCCCTGCTTCCAGCGGTCAAACGGATGGTCATGACACTGAGCACAATCGAGACGCACACCCAGAAACGCTCGCGATGTACCGGTCGCCAGATTCTCCGGCCGCAACTCGCGAATTGCATAAAATGCCAGCGGACTGTTGGCCGTACGCAACGCCGGCCCACCCAACGCACTGCCCGACTCAAGTGGCGCCGTCAGTAATTCACGAACCAGCTGATCATAGGGCACGCCAGCCGAAAACTGAGTCCATAGCCACGCTTCAAAACCAGGAATCATGCGGCGATTCCCGATGTCATCAAAGGCGTCCGGGATCAGAGCATTCCGCCACAGAATCGTGAAATGACGCACAAACGCAGGACTGTCCAGCAAGGCGTCCACCAAAGCCGTACGCTTCTGCGGATTCGGATCGTCCAGAAACGCACGCACCTCAGAAACCGCTGGAACTCGCCCCGCCAGATCCAGATACAAACGCCGCACATACTCTTCGTCCGTTGCCGGCAATGATGGCTGCACCGAACTGGCCTGCCACGCCTGCTGAAACAAACGGTCGATTTCCGCAGCAGATTCAGCCACAGTCAATCGACCAACAGCCCCGGAAGATTCCGCTCCCTGAGTCGCCGCAACCTGCGGCACGGCCTGCTGGGGTACAGGCCCGAGACAAAGACTGATCAGCAGTGCAAGTAAATTCGTCATTGCCGAACATCCCCATTCCCGGAAAACGGCAGGTCAACGAAAACTTCGACCCGTCATCAGATACATGACCCCTGAACCACGCATTCGTGTCTGAAAAAGTTGACCGACTACCAGGAATCCGCTGCTATTCGGCAAGTACCGCGTTGTGATACACCTCCTGCACGTCGTCACACTCGTTCAGCAGGTCCAGAAATTTTTTGAACGTCTGAGCATCCTCGCCGGAAATCTGCTTCGATGACTGCGGCAGCCACGTCACCTCGGCCGTCTCCAGCTCCAGACCCGGAAACCCCTCCTGCAGTGCCGTCTTCGCCTTGAAAAACTCAGATGCCTTCGCGTACAGACTTACCTGCCCCTCTTCCACCTCAACATCATCCACGTCCACATCCGCATTCAGCATCACTTCCAGAACCTTATCGCCGTCATCACCGGCGAACTGGAACAAGGCCACATGGTCAAACATGTGAGATACCGAACCCGTCGGACCCATTCGCGAACCCGTGCGATTGAAACAGTTCCGCACGTCCGTAATCGTCCGGTTGTTGTTGTCCGTCAGACAGTCCACAATCACCGATGTGCCACCCGGACCAAACCCCTCGTAACGCACCGTCACGAAGTCCTCACCACCCGCACCCGCTGCCTTCTCAATCGCTCGGTCAATCACGTGAGCCGGAACCTGCTCACGCTTCGCACGCTCTACAAGGTGCCTCAGCGTCGGATTGTTCTCTGGATTCGGTACCCCGTTCTTGGCCGCTACATACAACAGCTTGCCATACCGAGAATACAGCTTGGATTTAATGGCAGCCGTCTTGAAGATGGCATGCTTCCGATTTTCGAAACTTCGTCCCATACCGCTGACCAGTCAGTTATTGATGATGATTCGACAGTCTGTAAACCACTGTCGTAAAGTGCGAATTCTAGCACATTTCCCCCAAATCTTTGCCACCGGAAACCAGCCCAACTCGCTCCGAATCTTCCAAACAGTGTCAGCTTTCCGGTCTGAGCGTTAACTTTCCCCCCTCTCCGACAGGCTCAGCCGCAGATCCACCGCCACCTCCGCACTCGGCTCCCGCTCCAGCTGCTCCCGCACAGCAGCCAGACCCACAGCACCCCCGCGACGACATAAGGCCCAGCCAGCCGCCGACCGCACCAGCGGCGAATCATCCCGCAATGCCACCAGTAACTCCGCATCCCCCTCCAGCTGCCGCAGATTCCCCAGCACAATCGCCGCATTTCTCCGCATCACGTCCCGGCCCGTACGTTCCAGAGCAGTCCCGCCAAAAACCTGCTGAAAATCGGTGGCCGTCATCCGCAGTATCTCCACCGGAACCCGCTCCGCAGACACATTCCAGCGTCGACCAGTGAACTCCGGCAAACACTCGTGCGGCGCAAAACGATTCCACGGACACACTTCCTGACACACATCACAACCAAATAACCAGCCTCCAATGCCCTCCCGCAGCTCCCGAGGCACCGACCGATCCCGCAGCTCGATCGTCAGATAGCTGATGCAGCGACGAGCATCCAGAACGCCGGCTTCCGGAAACGCATCCGTCGGACATTCATCAAGACAGCGAGTACAAGTGCCGCAGTAATTCCGCTCCTCAGCCTCATCACACACCAACTCTGCATCCGTCAGCACCGCCGCCAGAAAAAACCAGCTGCCAAAGCCCCGACTGATCAGCATCGTATTCCGCCCGAACCAGCCCAGTCCGGCCAGTCGACCAAAGTCCCGTTCCAGCAATGGAGCCGAATCCACAACCACTCGAGTTCTGCAGGAGGGCAGGGCAGTACGCAGGTGCGCTGCCACCGGGGCCAGCCGCCGCTTCAACACCGTATGATAGTCTTCACTGCCCCAGGCATATCGCGAGATCCGCGGACCCCCACACAGCTCCGCCCCGTCACTGTAATTCACAGCAGCCATCAGCACACTGCGACAGCCCGACAACAGCGACTCAGGATGACGCCGCAACTCCGCTCGCGACTGCATCCACGACATCTCACCCTGGTATCCCTGCTGCAGCCATTGCAACAGCTGATGAAAACCAGTCGGAGTCACTGCCGGGGCAATTCCCAGCGCCGCGAAGCCCTGCTCAGCTGCAACGCTCTTCAGCTCACTCGATAATGATGCAGGCGCCTGCATCCGAAAACTCCGACTCTGCTGTTCCAGCCACCAGATTTCAGCATCAACCCTGCAGACTCTGCATCTGCGCGAGATGTCGTCGACCTGTCAACACAACGTCACCAGCCGATACTGTCTGCAACGGCGAATAACGCGGATGCCGACCGTCTTTCCACGGATCATTGCTGCGCGAATTATAGCAGCAGATGAATGCCCACCGCGGATGTTCACTCTGATTCTGATCCGAACGATGCAGCGTATTCCCGTGAAACAGCACCGCCGAACCAGGCTCAAGCTCAACATGCACCAGTTCCAGACGCTCCAGAGCCGCCTCCACTCGCTCCATATCAGCACCCGTCTGATCACCACGCTTCAGATGATCAATTCGGCCCATCCGCTGCGAACCTTTCAACACCTGCAGACAGCCGTTCTCACGAGTCGCCCGGTCCACCGCAAACATGCAGCTGGCCATATCCGGAAACAAACAGCCGTTGTTGTACCAGTACCCATAGTCCTGATGCCACGTCCACGCTCCGCCAATCCGCGGCTCCTTAAGGATCATCTTGTGATGATAATGATAGACCTCATCGCACAATAACTGCTCCATCGCGGCAACCAGCGGTTCACACTGCACTATCGCACTGTAAATGCTGTCGCTCGGCAGCTCGTTTTCCACAACCAGCTCTACCGCACCACCCTCGCCGTCCGCCCGCGATGTGCGTCGCTGTGACAACAGACGATCCTGCTTCGCAATCTCACGCAGCAGAGCAGTCTCCTCCGCATCCAGCAGCCCATCGACAATCAGATACCCATCACGATCAAACGCCTCTACTGCCTCCAGAGTCAGAAAATCGGATCGCATCACTCTGCCCCGCGAAGAAAGTCCACTGCAACACGCACCGAAATCGTACCCTCGTAAATCGCACGCCCCGTAATCGCACCAATCAGACCCGGTTGCTCAGCCGCAATCGCCTTCAATGCCACCAGATCCGCCATCGTCGTCACACCACCCGATGCTATCACCGGCAATCCCATGGCAGCCAGAGTCCGGAAGTCCTGCAGAGTCGCAGCATCAATGCCCTGCATCATCCCGTCGTTGGCGATGTTGGTGTAAATCACAGCAGCCAGAGGCAGTCCGACAAAACGTCGAGCCAGCTCAAGGGCCGATACCTGCGAAACCTCCAGCCAGCCATCCGTCGCTACCATGGAATTCCGAGCATCCAGACCAAGCGCCAGATGATCAGGAAACTGACCACACATCTCTGCAAACCAGTCGGGCTGACGCAGCGCCTTCGTACCGATAATCACCCGATCCACACCCGTCTGCTCAATCGTTGACCGGATCGACTGCTCGTCCCGGATCCCGCCACCCAGCTGACAGGGCAAACCAGTCCGCTGTACGATCTGACGCACCACCTCCTGATTTACAGGACGGCCGGCTCGAGCACCATCGAGATCCACCAGATGCAGACGCTCGGCACCCTCCTGCTGCCACCGCAAAGCCATCTCAACAGGATCGTCCGAAAATACGGTGCTGTCTTCATAGTTCCCCTGCCGCAGTCGGACACAGCGGCCTTCCAGCAGATCGATCGCGGGCAATAACTGCAGCATGGAATACTCTGACCTGTGCACAGGCCGATTCAAATCGACGTCTCAGACCGTCGTCCACAGCAGCCTCAGCTCGCAAACGACACAGACGGCAGAGTACACCGGGGAAGCTGACTGGTCGAGCCTCATTCAGGCGGCATGCGGAACGGAGTCCTTCTTGCCATATCCGGCAAGACGACTCAGAATTCCCAGACGCATCGTCGCCAGCAACACCATAAAGGCCGGAACCATAATCGGGCGAATCACAAACGTGTCCAGCACAACCCCCGTCGCCAAAGCCAGACCCAGCTGGTCCATTCCAACCAGACTGCCGGCCATCAGCGATGAAAAGGTCCCCGCCATGATCACTCCACAGCTGGAAATAATGCTGCCCGTACGCTCCAGAGCCACCGTAATGCCCTTCACCGGGCCATGAATCTTCTGCTCTTCCTCAATTCGCGCCATCAGGAAGATGTTGTAGTCCTCACCCACCGCAATCAGAATCGTGAACAGGAACATCGGAACCTTCCAGTCCAGTCCCGTAAATCCCTCCGGATCCATCGCCCAGAACACTGCATAGGTAAAGCCCAGCGTCGCGAAATAACTGTACAACACCGTAAACATCAGATACGCACAGATCCCCGGTCGCTTCAGCAGCATCCACAGAATCACGTACACACCCAGCATCACATAGGCGTCAATCCGCACCTGATCGCCGTCCGTCACAGCCTTCAGGTCACTGATTTCCGCCGTGTTGCCCACAAACCAGATGCGCGATTCTCGCAGACCATCCGGCAGCTCACTGCGAATCCGATCCCGCAGCATCCGATACTCACTGATGCTGCTGCGAGCAAACGGGTCGTTCTTCGGAATCAGATTGACTCGAGTAATCGAATGATTACTGGGGCTGACAAAATACTGCCGAGCATGCAGCTTCTGAGCCTGCCGGACCGCGATGCTCGGACGCGTCCGAAATTCCCGCTGACCCCGCGGCGATGACAACGAACGCACAGAATCCAGACCCAGCTGGTCCTTCTGAGTCACCAGACGCTCAGTGAACTCACGAATCAGATTAAACGAAGTCCCCTGCATCGTGGTGAAATCAAGACCCTCAGCCTCGATCATCAGAGTAATCGGAGACACTTCACCGGCCGGGAAATGCTTCTGAGCAGCCTCGGCACCGTACACACTGGCTGCCGTTTTTGGCAGCTCAGAAAGTAATCCGTAACTCAGGTCACCAAAGAAGATCACTCCCGCCGCTGCAAACGGCAACAGCAACGCCATACTGCCCAGCCACGCGGCCCATGGTCGACTCTCCAGCAGTACCCCCATCCGCTGCCAGCCCAGTGTCAGCAGACGCAGGTTCTTCAGCCGCGCTAACACCCCGCGACCTGCCGGAAATGTGTCGGCAGGGCGAGTTGTCATGACGGGCCAGAATGCATAATTGCCGCACAATCGCAGGATCGCCGGTGTCAGAGTCAGCGAGGCCAGCAGACAGACCGCCAGACCAAAAGTAATCGCTACTCCCGCCTGACTGAACTTTCCAAACTGAGCAAAGTACATCATCCCGATACCGCACATCACTGTGCCGGCACTGGCCGTCAACGCCGCCCCGATCCGCTGCAGCGTCCCGGTAATCGACTCCTCAATCGTCTGACCCGCATCCAGCTCTTCGCGATATCGAGCAATCAGAAACAGACAGTAGTCAACCCCCGCACCATAGACCAGCACCGTGACATACGTCTCGATCCCGTTGAACAGGCTGACAATCCCCAGCTGTGCACCGATCGCCAACAGATGCTTCGATACTGCTGTGGCCACACCCACCGTGACCAGCGGAATAAAGGCCAGAGCCGGAGCACGATAAATGGCAATCAACAGCACAATCACCAGGATCACTGTCCAGTCTTCAGTCGACTTGGCACTCTTCCTGGATTCATCCATCATGTCACGGCCGAACGTCGCACTGCCACTGATGGCAATCTCCAGCCCCGCCGGCAGTGAACCAGCCTGCCCCGATGGCACTCGCCGCATCTGCTCAACAAATTTCGCCACCTCGTTCACAATCGGAACGTTGGCCTGGTCAAGAAATTCTGTCGTCAGCCACAATACGATCGTGGTGGCCTGCCGGTCTTCACTGACCAGCAATTCGCCGACCTTGCGATCTTCAAACCACGCAATACTCTGCACGATCTGCTGCCGACTCTTCGAACCAGCCGCAGTCGCAGCAACCGGACCTTCAGATTCCGTCGAACCGGCCGCAGCCGGAGCTTCCGATGCCGCAGCACCCTCGGCGGCAGTCTCACCAGTCTCCTCGGGTTCCTGCCCCGGCAGAGGCAACCCTGCAATCCGATGCAGCTCCGGAACGACCTGCTGAGCCACAAAGTCGTAATCGGTCGACAACAGACCGTCCGTGCCACTTTCACGCCGAGCAATCAGCACAACCGTGCTGCGCATCTGATCGTCCGGGAACGCTTCTCGAAACGCCGCGTTCGCGACCACGCTGTCTGAATTCGGTGGCAGAAAGGCAAATTCGCCGTTCGCAACCACAGACTCCCAGCGCGGTGCCACCTTCACACTGATAACCAACAGCACCACCCACGCCACCACAATCAGCAGCGCGTGTCGAGCCGTCAGATCTCCAAGCCGTTTCCAAAGCATCGAATGTGCCCGAGTTACTTTTCTGCACCGGGAAAGCCCGGTTACGCAGCCATCAGCCAAAGCCCAAAGACCCCGCTGATCATGGCCACCTGTGCTGAAAAAACACCATCAGCGATTCAGACCCTATCGTCCGGAACCGCGAAAATCAATCCATCCGGCCCCCCACGCGACCTGAACATCAGCCCTGATGCCAATCAGGAAAGACAGGGAAAACAGGAGCTTTAAGGGCTTTCGAAAAACTGAACAACATGGGACACCCAGCAGCCAGAATCCGGCCGGAATGAACTTCACGCCCCCATCTGCTATACTCACCACCCGCGTGACAACGCTCAGACCATCGACCGACTGGCAATTCGGAGTCGCCCTTTGTCAAAAGATGTCCCCTATACTGACGCCCAACTGGCTGCTTTCGACCTGGAACGGTCCAGCCTGCCCCGGCACGTGGCGATCATTATGGATGGCAATGGACGCTGGGCTCGAAAACGAGGCCTGCCGCGGATCGAAGGGCACCGCCGCGGAGTCGGCTCAGTGCGAGCCATCGTGGAAGAAGCCTCGCGACTCGGACTGCAGCAGCTCACCCTCTACTGCTTCTCCAGCGAAAACTGGAAACGACCGCCCCGCGAACTCTCACTCCTCATGCACCTGCTCAGACAGTACCTCGTCGAAGAACGCAGGGAAATCCACAGACAGGGCCTGCGGTTTCGTGTCATTGGAGTCATCTCAGGACTGGATCCCGTCATTCAGCAGGAAATTGCTGCCACCGAACAACTCACCGCAGAAAATGATGGCATGACACTCTGCCTTGCCATCAACTACGGCTCGCGTCAGGAAATCACTCTCGCAGTACAACAGCTGGCACAGGCTGTCAGAAATGGCGAACTGGACCCACAGCAGATCAGTGAATCCACCATCGCCAACGCCCTGATGACTGGTGGCATGCCCGACCCGGACCTCGTCATCCGCACAGCCAGCGAATTTCGCATCAGCAACTTTCTGCTCTGGCAGATCAGCTATGCAGAACTCTGGGTGTCAGACCGCCACTGGCCTGAATTTCGCGCAGAAGATTTTCGCTCGGCTCTGCAGGACTTCCGCCGGCGGGATCGTCGCTTTGGCGGACTGACTACCGAATAACCCACGTGCCATTCTCACTCTGACACTCACTGGAAATCTCCCATGCTCGGCTGGCGGTTGCTCATGTCCGCGATTCTCATCCCGCTGGTCGTGGGCCTGTTCCGACTGGACCAGCAGCTGGGGCCACCCGCTGTCATTCTGTTCGGTCTGTGCCTGCTGATCGCCGTGCGCAGCGCGTGGGAACTGGCTGACCTGCTCAGGACACGCCACTTTCAGCCCTGCTTTCCGCTGACAGGAACTCTCAGCGCACTCGTCGTTGTCGCAGCGTGGCTTCCCGCACTGCTGCAAATCAATCAGACACCGTCGCTGCCGGCTTCACTCGCCTGCCTTGCAGCCGCAGTTGTCGCCAGCTTTCTCACACTGCTGGCGTGGGAAGCATGGCGATTTGAAGAGCCCGGCAGGTCATTGGAGGCACTTGGTGGCGGACTGATTTCCGTGCTGTATGCCGGCGCTCTGCTGGGGATCACAGCCCAGCTCCGCTGGTTTCCTCAATCACAACCCGGCTACTTCGCTCTGGCTTCCATGATCATCTGCGTCAAGGCAGGCGACACATGCGCCTACACCTTCGGTCGACTCTGGGGAAAACGCAAAATGGCCCCCCGACTCAGCCCCGGTAAAACATGGATGGGTTTGGTCGGCGCTGTCACAGGAAGTGTATTGGGCAGCTGGCTGTGGCTGACATTCGCCGGGCAGCTGTTTCAAAACTCGCCACAGGCCGCCAGCCTGCCAATCGTGCTGCTCTACGGATTGACTGTCGGACTCGCCGGACTGATCGGTGACCTCGTCGAATCACTGATCAAGCGTGATGTGGGCCGCAAAGACTCGGCTGCACTGATGCCCGGCTTTGGTGGACTCCTCGACCTCGTTGACAGCCCACTCTATGCCGGACCCGTCGCACTTGCCTGGTGGACTCTGCTGCCACCTGCCGCCTGACAGCAAGACGTCCATGCGGTACGCGAAAACTGGCTGTTCCGCCGCTCCGAAAAAACAAAGCCCGCTGACTTCATCATTCCGCCTGAACCTCCTGTTCGGCGAAACAACAAAGACAACGGGCTCGGCCTCAGGCCACAGCACTGACTGACACAAATCCGTCCCCCGCATCCCTGCTGGCAGACTGACAGTCACCCAGACTGCTGAATCTCAATACACTCAGAAGACATCCAGAATGAAATGGTGTCCGCTGTGGTACGGCTTCTCTGTCGGATAGAAGTTGTACCAACCCTTGTTGTACACCGGGATCCGCATCGAAGGGTCGTAGCGGTAGTACATGTGATCGTACTGCTGCGGCTTCTGGAAGGAGTGCGGATAGTAGATGTACGGGTAATAATAGAAACGCTGCCAGTCCGATGGCTGTCCCGGAGGAGCGGCTTCAACCGTCCTCGTCGAGCTCAGCACAGCGACCGCAATGACGGCAATCGCAACCAATCTCTTCAGCATTGGAACCCCCTCCGGCGAAACTGCCTGACAAGGCTGCACACGCCAGCCTGAACAAACCGGACAACTCAGAGCGACTCTGCGCCGCATCTGGAACATTGTGTCTCTGACGAGCTCGGCACATGGATCGATTTTCGGACAACACTAGGGTTGTCTCAATCGCCCCCGGAACCAGAACCTCGACCCACTGTGCCGAGCTTCGTCTGAAAACTCTTACCGCGAATCCACCCCAACCGTGAATCTCTCCCATCCACGAATTCGGGCACCGCGACAGCCGTTAAGATCGGCACCACCGGGCGCCAAAAATCAGTACATTCAGCAGAATCGTCAGTTTCTGAAACGACCGAGCAAGCAAAACTGGGCGATTACCCACCCTTCCAGCTCCCAAATCCACCACCAATTCACGAAAAATGATCTCCGCTGTACCTTTTTCCTCGAAACCCTCAGAATTGCTGCCGGGTTTTTCCGTGATCGGCAACCTTGCGGCAGTTTCCGCCACTTGCCCGACACAACTTTCTGGCCCATCGCAGGACTAATCGCATGTTCACTTCTCGTGGCTGTTCACTTCGACTGCTGTCGCTGGCCCTCGTCCTGCTGCCAGCGGCCGGTCTCAACGCCGCAGATGAAACCGCAGCCACTGCTCGTGGTCGGATCTTTGGGAAAGTCTGGCACACCGGCCTGCGACCGGAAGACAGCTTCAAGTATCTGAATTCTGTCCGCGAACAGCTGGGTGTGCCTCAGTCACCCGTGATGCTGATGGGTGGCGGTATGAATCGAGCGTCGATCGGGATGGGTTTGCGCCGCCCGCGCGCTGCCGACGACTCTGCTCCGGAAATGTCCGGCACACTGTTCTTCCTGCAGACCGTCCCCGAAGTTTCTCTGGACAACCCGATTGCCTTTGAGTCGTGTGAATCCCGCGACAAATTCGAGGAGTTGGTGCGACAGCAGGCCGGGACAATGGGACCGGCTGTCGAAATCCTTGGTGGTGAAGATCGCTTCGAGGTCAAGCTGGACCTTGAAAAGCTCCGCACGACCCCACCCATGCCCGTCTCTGGCAAGGATGGAAACAAAACTCAAACCTTCTCCATTGCCATCGTGGCCACATCCTCAGCCAGCTATACCGATGGTGCTGCAACCAAACCACCGGAACCCCCCAAGTCCATCTCCACCTGGTATCGTTATCAGGACGGTATCATGTATACCTGTCGCTCGGATGCCCTGTATACCCTTGACCTGCCAACTCGCGAAGGTCTGCAACTGGATGAAGAACAAACCGGGCAGGATCTGTACGCGGATTTCGACCTGACTCAGGTGCCCTCAGATTTCCGGCAGGTTTTCTGGGCAGCACTGGAAAGTCAGGCCTCGGTGTTCCTGCAGCGATTTGATGACGAAGCTGAAGGACAGTACTCACTGCGTCGAGCCCTGGCGGAAGGACGACTGGAGCTGCTGCGGCGAGTGATGTTTGATATAGATCGCGCACGTTTCACACTGAAGCTGTCGTCGGAGACTGGTCAGCCCGTCATCAGTCAGCTGCGAATTCGGGCTCGCGAAAACAGCACGCTGGCGTCATTCCTGTCTGTCGTCAGCAATCAGGGAACTCAGTTGGGTGCTTTGCAGGATGAAAACTCGCCCCTCGTACTCTCAACCACCGTCGCCATCCCGGAATCCATTCGCCCGTTCCTCAGTGTACTGGCCGTCTCATCCGGCCTGCGTCTGAAGGAAGCGGCTGGCGACACCCCTTCAGCCTCCGTACTCATGGATGATCTTGTCGCAGCGGTTCAGCAGACTGTTGACAACGGTATCTTTGACGCTTCCTTCTGCCTGCGTGGCAGTGTTGAGAACGGACTGTTGCCGTGTGGTGGTCTGCGACTGGAATCCGCAGAGAAATTCCTCGATGCACTCGAGTTTCTGCTGCAGGCAACCAGCGCCAGCGAGACGGTTACAGTCACTCGCAGCGAAGTGGGTGACTGCCGTATGCTCTCCATCCGCTCCGAAAAGACCCCCGTTCCACTCGCCGGAAGCACCATTCCTGTCCAGTTGAACCTGGCCGCCACGGGTTCGTGGCTGTGGTTTACCGTCGGCGATGAATCAGGTGTGCAGATGCTTGAGGAAATCGTAGCCGGCAGTGAACAGGCTCTGCAGAAAAACTCCATCGGATCACCCCTGCTGGTACGCCTGAAACTCAGTCAGTGGCTGGGAAAGACCGATGACGCCGTCAGTCGAGTTCCGGGACAGTGGCTGGGAACTCTGGAACGCTGGCTGCAGAAAACCACTGCTCCCAAAATGTCGTTTTCCATCAATGGACAGGCTTCAGAAGCGGTCACTGATGACGCGGCAAAATTCACCAGCTATGCAGAAAAGGCGCTCACAAAGGAAGACTCGGACGTTGAGCTGAAGATTCGCTCGGCCGAACAGGAACTGCTGGTGGATGCTCGCGTCGGCACCGGCATTGCCCGCTTCGCCGTAGCTCAGTTCCTCGACGCTCAAAGTCGCATGTTCAGCAACATCAAATTTTCCTTCGGAGGCGCAGGTGGCGGCGGCGCCATTCGCCTGCAGGTAGGCGGCCAGCCGGGTGGTGCTAAAAAATCTGAATGAACAGCAGTAACCCGTTCGCAGTCATTGAAGTCGCTCAGCCCGAAGATGCTGCCGGCAGATCTCCGCAATGGTTCACGATTGTGGACGGTCGCTACATCGGGTGCGGGCGGCAGGTCCAGCTGCCGCCAGTCTGCATTCACACTGGTGCCGTACAGCAGATCACTCCATGGATTCTTGGCGTTCGGTTTCCGGCATATCGCCTGATCCTCAGGCAGCAGCAGGTTCAATGCCAGTACTACCTGCATGACTCCATCGGATCCCGCATCCGCCTGCTCAGACGAATCGGAGGATTGCTGACCTTTGCCGGACTGGCCTCACTGTTTGCCCCATTGGTCTTTGCCGGTAACATCGCTGTTATCATGGCTGCATTCGGCGTGCCCATCAGCCTGGTCGGAAGGTTGATCGCCAGCTTTGCCGAACCCGGTCTCAGAATTCATCGATACGGCCCCGATGGGACATTTGTTCTGCGCGGCATACGCAAACCATTCTTTGACTCACTGGCGACCATCCGCAGGAGCCCGCAGTGAACTCACAGCCCTGCCAACTGGACCACCTCGTCGTCACCGCAGACTCGCTGCAGAACGGCATCCGATTCATTGAACAGCACTTCGGCTGCAGTATGCAGATTGGTGGCCAGCACCCTCGCATGGGCACCCACAACGCCCTGCTGCGAATCGGTGAGTCCTGCTACCTGGAAGTCATCGCAGTCGATCCCGCAGTCCCCCCGGTCAATCGGCCCCGCTGGTTCCAGCTTGATGACCCGCACTCCGTAAGTACACCTCGGCTCGCAGCGTGGGTACTTGGAACCAGCAGCATTCAGCAGACGCGCACTGCCGCCATCAAATCACTCTCGTCTGCCGAAGATCCAGGACCGATTCAGGAAATGAATCGCGGTGATCTGCGCTGGCAGATCAGCATTCCGGACGATGGCCGTCTGCGTCTGCATGGCTGCATGCCATCCCTGATCCAGTGGAAGACCACACCCCTGCCTCCCGCACGACTGCCAGACTCCGGAATTGAACTGCTGCGTCTGGAGTTGTGCCACCCACGCGCCGCTGAGATTCACAGCTGGCTGCAGCAGATCGACTGCAGCCAGACACCCTCAGTGATTGCTGGTCAGCCCTCGACCAGCAGATTACTGCGAGCCGTCTTCAGCACTCCCTCAGGCAGACTCACTCTGGAAGGTGCACAGATTGCACCTGGCTGACACAAAGCGACAGCCAGAAAGCCACCGACGCACCCCACCGGTAACGCCCGCAAAGCACGGCCAGTCGCCCACTGCACACTCACAGGCAAATCTGCTTCACTTACCCAGCAGATGCTTCCGCAGGAACCTGAACGTTCCCACGCCATGAATCGTGTGCGGACCATCAAAAAACTCCAGCTCCGCTCGTTCAGAGATTCCCAGTCGATCGTAATGTCGCCGAACCTTTGCGAATTCGGCAGCCACCAGCTCTGCAGGCTGTCCACCATCCTTGTAGCCCGCCTCAACCATGAAGGGACGTGGAGACATCAACCGGGCCAGTTCTGCATAATTCGCCAGATGTGCCAGATTCCATTCTGGAATCTCATACTCGCCGGTAAACACATAGCTGAATCGTTCGTCATTCGCTGAAATCGTGCGGGGCCAGTCCGTGAAATCTCCCGAACAGATCGCCACGCGGTATTGCTGCAGCAGCGGCGGTACCCGCATGGCGGTCTTACCCCCATAAGACAAACCATAAAACGCAATCTGATCTGCATTCACCTGCGGCAGTGTCTGCAGCCAGTTCAGCAATTGTCGGTGCTGCTCCACAATCAGACTGAACAGCGTTCTTCCCAGCGGATTGCTCATCCGCTGCAGGACGCGAAATTCATCGCCGCCCCGATACGGGTTCTGCGGCGCAAACACCACATAACCCTGCTGCACCAGCTGTTCACTGAATGCCTTGTAACTGGCAAATGGTCTGGAATCCCGCGAAATCGTCTCGAGAGGCATGCCCTCAAGGCCGTGCTGACAGACCACTGCCGGGCGCCGCTGTCCGGCAGGGATCCCTTTCGGCAACAGCAGAATGCCCCCGGCCAGCACATCTTCAAACACCCTGAGCTCAACTTCATAAGCAAGGTATTCCTGCGTCTCGCGAACTTTGCGGCTGCGCACATCCGGCGACAGCAGCGAGTGCGGCAGGCGACCGATCAGCTCGTCGTGCACCAGTGCACGCAGACGATCCTGCCGGGCTGACCAGTCATCGACTGTCACCGACTGCCAGATGCTGTCTCGCGTCTGATGACTGCGGCGAATCACTCGCTGCACATGCTCCTGTAACTCTTCCAGCTGCCTGCGCTGTCGTTCTGCACATTCCCCCGCATCAACTTTGATATCCCGTAACTCTGCCAGCTTCAATGGCAGACTGGCTGTCGGTAAGTCAGTCCCGGGTAACAGTCCACTCAGAAAACTGGCCAGCGCCTGCGAACTGGCTGGTAGCCCCGCCCCATCCGGTCCACTCACAATCAGCTGCAGCTTTGGCTCAGCATCATAAACTTCGAAAAACCTGCGCGCCCGCGTTACCTCTGCTTGTACAGAACTCAATCGACACGGCTCGATCCGACCTGGTGCTGCCACAGCCGCACGTCCCGCGTCCGCCACTGCAGATCCGGCTGAAACCGGCACACGACAGGCCTCTATTGTCAGGCTTCGCGGCGCGATCATCCCAGCCTGCTCTGCATCACCAAATTCCGTCAGTAATCGCCACACATTCCGATAAACGGGTTCCCGCCACAGCCCCTCACGCTCCTGAAAACTGCCCGCCACCCAACAGGCTGTCAGCCGAGAATCAACAGCGGCAGCTGTCAGCGCCAGTAAGCCTCCCTCACCCACACCACCCACACCCAAAGGGACAGCTTCCCCGGCGGCACCCAGCTGCTCACTTCGCAGCACTCGTTCCAGCAGATCCACAGCCGCCAGAATCTTCTGGACCTCATATCCAATCACATGACGCCCTGCGACAAACGCCTGTCGATACAGATACTCGCGATGTGACTGATTCGTCATCGCAATCGCCGGATTTCCGGAATGGTGACAGTCGCGACTGATCAGCGTCGGAATCACCACCACACAACCGGCCCCCACCAGTCGCTCAACCAGCCCCGCAGTCACGTCGGCACCGGCCTGCACACCACACAGCATTTCCGGAGTCCAGTCAGCATCCGGCAACAACACCACCGCCGCTTGTATCCGATCCGGAATCATCATCAGCCCCTCTGCCGAAACACTCGACAGCACAGGCCAGCGAACTCGCCGCACCTCAATCACATCATCACTGCTGGCCTGAAGCTCCCGAGGCCAGTGACCGAGAAACTCAAACTCAGACTGAACACCCTGGTCCGCAGAAACTCGCTGATCCACCGCCCCGATCAGTCTGAGCAGCTCCAGACGCCGCGTCTGCACGCGCGCAGTCAATGTCTCATGAGCTGCCAGAAACGGTTCCCAGAGCTCGCTGCGCCGCTGCGGAGCCTGTGACAGTTCCCGCAGACAGAACTTCTGCAGACCGGAAACCATCCGACGATCCAGCGGCACTGCTTCCCGCAGCAGCGCAGTCCCGGGCAGAAATTC
>CAXBSH010000060.1:0-21519 GCA_963977705.1 uncultured Planctomycetaceae bacterium | reverse complement strand
TGTGTTTCTCAGTCATCAGTTTTCAGTGGTCAGTGGTCAGTGGTATGCGAAGTCCCCTTTTTTTGGGGGGGAGGCTCCACCCGAAACGAAGGATGCTGCAGCCAGAATCGGCAGGCTTGTGGTCAGATGCCGTGCGGGGTGGCAGATTGGTGGCGTCCTGCGGATGCGGAACGGGCAAGCTGATGTCGCTGTCTATGGTCGCTTCGCGTTGATTGTTTTTTGTCGGGGACGCTCAGGCGACGGGGCTCTGCAGAGAAATCACGGCGACCTGCCGCGAGCGTCGCAGAGCCTGAATATCCGTTTTTGATTGCTGTCAGCGTGTTTTTGACAGCCAGCTCAGTACCAGCGAATCGGCATCTGCGGCAGCAGCAGGATCTGTGGCTGCAGCGGCCCATGGCAGCAGTCGTTGAACTTCAGGTGGCAGCGAGTTGGTGCTGGTGGGACCAAGTGGAATCTGTCGTGATGGCGATTCTGCTAATTGTCGTTCGGTAGCTTCAGAGAGCAGAAACTGAATCAGTTTTTTTGCCGTGTCCGGATGTGGGCAGTTATGGATCATGGCGACTGTATTCGGGATGCAGATTGTGCTTTCATCCTGCAGTCGAAAAGGCAGCATTTCGACAGGTTTTCCGGCGGTAAGGGCGGCGAAAAAGTCGTCGGTGTCCGTCAGGCCGAAACTGCAGACTCCGGCCGCAACGAGGTCACGGACAGCTCCATTCCCACGAACTTCACGAATGCCCCTTTGATGCAGTGATTCGTGCCACGTGGTCAGTGTCTGCAAACCCTGTTCGCGGCACATTTCTGCGTACTGTGTCAGTGTTGTGCCATACAGAGGGACGGCAATAGCGGCCTTGGACAGATCTGACTGGCTGAGTGCATCGCTGATAGTTTCTGGCGTGCACGTCATACGCTCGGTGTTGACAATCCAGACTCGCAGACGGGCAGCGAAGCCGCACCACAGGTTATCGGGATCGCGGAATTTCTGTGGGATCCGCTGCAGTGGTTCCAGTGGCAGTGGCTGCAGCACTCCGGCCCGCTGCAAGCGGATGGTGCCGAGGGTTTGATTGTTCCAGAAGACATCGCAGCGTGGCCCGTTTTTCTCTGCCAGCAGCATCTGGGTCAGGCCGAGGCTTTTATTGGCCTCTTCATCATATCGAACGTCAACGCGAATTCCTGTCTGCTGTTCAAACTGGCGCAGGATACTGTCCGCGAAGACGGAGTCATGGGCGCAGTAGACGACAACAGTGGGCGTTTGGGACGGTCGCTTCAGCAGCAGTGGGACGGCCACTGCCGCCAGCATCGGGAGCAGGACAATAAGCCACGAGAGTCGATGGCGACGAGACACTCAGATGACCTCCACCGGGATGATGCAGTCAGCCGCAGGGTGACTGTAATCAGCCACCAGCGAACAGGTCCATGACGGCCTTACCGTGGCCATCCTGAGTAACGTAGAATGGTCGTCCTTCGATGTCGAAACCTGTCTGCGGACTGATGCCCATGGCCGTCATGATCGTGGCGTGAAGGTCGGCAATCGGCACGGGATTTTCGACTGCGATCAATGGTCGCTGATCAGCTGTGCGACCGTAGACAAAGCCACGTTTCAGGCCACCGCCGAACATCAGGACGCTGGTGCCTCCCGTGAAGTGGCGGTGCAGACCATAGTGTTTCATTTCGCTGACCGCATCAACTCGCTCGGTAGCCTGATCCGTGGCCGTGGACCCCGGGACACCTTCGATCAGCGCGTCACGGCTGAATTCGGACGCGAGTATCACCAGTGTGCGATCGAGCAGGCCGCGAAGTTCAAGGTCCCGCACGAGCTGTGCGATTGGAGCGTCGATTTCGGAATGCAGTCGGGCCAGCGTTTCGTGACCGTTGGCATGCGTATCCCAGTGCAGGAATGGAACATACTCAGTCGTGACTTCAACAAACCTTGCCCCAGCCTCGACAAGTCTGCGGGCGAGGAGACAGCCTCGTCCGAATCGCCCGGTGTCGTAGATACGGCGGGTTTCTTCAGGCTCAAGCTGAATATCGAAGGCTTCACGATCCCGGGAACTGAGAAGTCGTGAAGCATTGTCCATGGAACGCAGCAGTGACTGCTGCTGATAGTCGCTCATGAAGCGTTTCTGGGGGCTGTTGTCCACCAGTTTCTGAAACAGCTTCTGGCGACTGCCAAATCGCCCGCTGGTCATGGTGCCGGGTGGGCGGACAGAGGCTGCCGCTTCTTCGGGGAATGGCAGGTTCATCGGGCCGAATTCACTGCCGAAGAAACCGGCGGTGGTAAAGGCTTTCAGCTCTTCGCTTTCGCCCACGCCCTCCAGTCGCTGTCCAATGTTGATGAACGCCGGTATTACGGGATTGAGTGGTCCGCGGAGTCGAGCGATCCACGAGCCAATATGTGGGCAGGCGACTGTCTGAGGAGGTACGTAGCCTGTGTGCCAGTGATACTGGTGTCGTGAATGCAGGATGCTGCCGAGGTCTGGCTGGACAGCCGAGCGGATCAGAGTGGCGCGATCCATCACCGCAGCGATACGCTCGAGGCCCTGGCAGATCTGAACGCCACTGACGGCCGTATCGATAGCCGGAAAGGTGCTGAGCATTTCAGCGACTGGCAGGCCACGACGGAACGGCTGATAGTGTTTGGGATCGAGTGTATCAGGTGCGGCCATGCCACCTCCCATCCAGAGCAGGATGCAGGAATCTGCCGTGGGAGTGGGCTGCAGCAGCTCAGATTCTGTGGCTGCGGTAAGTGTGCGCGGGGCACCTGTGGCAAGCGTGGCTACAGCGGCTGCCGAGACGGCCCGCAGGAATTCGCGACGTACCTGCTTTTCGTTCTGATCCGCACGCATTTGTGTTCTCCGCAGCAAGTACTGATTGCCCCTCCGGACTGGTGTGTTCGGAGGTGGAATGTCTGGAGTTTAGTCGGCCACTCATCCGTTCGCCACCAGCGGAAGAGAGGCCTTCTATCGTGGATTTTCCTGAGAATCGGCAGTTACTGAGTCCGATTTTGCTGGAAACTGGGTGAAAACCCGTCCTTCGAAGAGATTCAGGCACCTGTTTCTGCAGCAGATTTCTTGCGTTTCTCTCTGCCAACCGTCAGAATTCCATGGGTATTTCACGGCGGATCGGATCTTCTCCGGAGTCCTGCGAATGAGTGCTGTAAAGCGTGCCGGCTTGATACTTGCGGTGATGGTGCTGATCGTGGCTGCTCAACGCCCCGTGCTGGCAGAGCCGCCTGGGTTGGGGCCGGCCGGGGATCTGCAGCGGATCGAGTTTGAAACACTGGGCCCTGCGACTCTGGTGGGACGCAATGCTCGTCGGCAGCTGATTGTGACGGGTGTCTATTCAAGCGGGCAGCGGCATGATCTGACGCACAACGTGGCCTACAGTGTCGCCACTGCAGGTGTGCTGGCCGTTGATGCGGAAGGCCTTGTGGTTCCGCTGGCCGACGGGGCTACGCGGGTCACGGCGACAGAGCCAGGTGGAAAAACGGCGGTGATTGAACTGTCGGCATCGCGTTGCACGGAAGACCTGCCGATCAGCTTTGAGAACGAGATCGTGCCGATCTTTACCCGTCTTGGCTGCAACGCGGGTGGGTGTCACGGAAAGGCTGATGGCCAGAATGGATTTCGCCTGTCGCTGCTGGGGTTCTATCCTGATGAGGACTATGAGTTTCTGGTGCACGAAGATCGCGGTCGTCGAATTTTCCCGGCTGATCCGACTTTCAGTCTGCTGCTGCAGAAGCCAGCCAATATCCTGCCGCATGGTGGTGGTCAGAGAATGTCGCCGGGCACCTATGAGTGGGATCTGGTGACTCGCTGGATTCAGCAGGGGATGCCCTATGGATCTGCTGAAGATCCGGTCCTGCAGCGAATTGAAGCGGTACCTGCGGTTCGAGAAATGAACTTTCGGTCCAGGCAGCAGTTGTCTGTGCTGGCGCACTACAGTGATGGGTCGGTACGTGATGTGACAAGGCTGGCTTCCTACGAACCGAATTATCCTGAGATGGCGATTACGAACGCTTTCGGCCGGGTTACCGTGGAGGACGTACCCGGGGAAGTGGCCATCATGGTCAGGTTCCAGGGTGAGGTGGGCGTGTTTCGGGGTGTGGTTCCCCAGGGAATTCCAGTTCAGACAGTGCCTGCCGAAAAGAACTTTGTGGACACTCTGGTGTTCGGGAAGCTGAAGCAGCTGGGGATTCCGCCTGCTGCGTTGTGTGATGATGCAACGTTCATTCGGCGGGTCTCAATTGACATTGCGGGGCGTCTGCCGACACCGGCTGAAACCAGCCAGTTCATCGCTGACGCTGATCCGGCAAAGCGGGATCGTCTGATTGATCGACTGCTGGCAAGTCCTGGCTACGCAGACTATTTCGCCAACAAGTGGGCAGCGGTGCTGCGCAACAAGCGTCGTCAGGCAACCGATATTCAGTACACATTCCGATTTCACAGCTGGATCCGTCGTTCGTTGCGGGAAAACATGCCGTACGACCAATTCGTGCGCTCCGTGCTGACGGCCACTGGTGACGCAGAAACGCATCCTCCAGCAGCCTGGTATCGTGAAGTAGCGACGTCAACTCAGCAGATGGAGGATGTTGCTCAGTTGTTTCTGGGTATGCGTCTGGCCTGTGCCAAATGCCATCATCATCCGTTTGAGCGCTGGAGCCAGCAGGACTATTACGGATTTGAAGCCTTCTTCTCGCAGGTGGGTCTGAAGAATTCACGTTACAACATGCAGCTGAATCAGCCGGATATGGTGTACGTGAAGGCTGAAGAGCCGAAGTCCAGGAATCCGCGCACGCAACTGGATGTGCCACCTGCCGGTTTGGGTGGGCAGCCATTGCAGATTTCGAAATACGATGATGCTCGTCAGCACCTTGTGGACTGGATGGCGGCGCCTGAGAATCCGTTTTTTGCCAAAGCTCTTGTCAATCGTTACTGGAAACATTTCTTCGGGCGCGGGATTGTGGATCCCGAAGATGATCTGCGGGTGACCAATCCGCCCTCCAATCCGGCACTGCTGGATGCTCTTGCAAAGCACTTCGTGGACCATCGTTTTGACCTGCGGGATCTGGTACGGACGATCTGCAGTTCAGCCGCCTATCAGCTCAGTTCGGAACCTTCCGAATTCAATGCCGCTGATACTCAGAATTTCTCGCGGTTCTATCCGCGCAGGCTGACGGCAGAAGTCCTGTACGACGCTGTCAATTCCGTTGCTTCGACCCCCTCAAATTTCGGGACGATTCCGCAGGGAACAACCGCTGTGCAGCTGCCGGACAATGGCTTTAATAACTACTTTCTGCAGGTCTTCGGTAAGCCCGAAGCGGAGAGTGCGTGTGAGTGTGAGCGGTCACCGGAAGCCAACCTTTCGCAGTCTCTGCACCTGCTGAATTCCAGCGATGTGCAGGGGCGTCTGCAGAGCGGTCAGGGGCGGGCTGCCGTGTTTGCACGCGATGAGCAGCGAGCGGTTGAAGAGCAGCTGACAGAACTGTATCTGGCAGCTTTCAGTCGTCCGCCGCGTCCGGACGAGCTGCAGTTCGTGGTGCAGAAGCTGGCAGAGTATCCGAACCGGCAGCAGGGCTGGGAAGATGCGATCTGGGCGATTCTGAATACTCGCGAGTTTCAGTTCGTGAAGTAGTCAGCATTCCTCGTGTACGCTGGTCGTTTCAGGGGGTGGTTGCGGGCATCCGCCCTGCTCCACTCAGAATCCCGGGTAGTCGATCAGACAGCTTTGGGCCGTCAAAGTCCAGCAGCAGAGACGCTTCCCATGGCGAGCGTGGGCTTTGCTGCTCGGTGTCGGCAAATGTGCTTGAGACAAACAGCAGCATATTGTCCGGCAGGCTTGTTTCAGGCAGAGCGACGGTCTGGTTCAAAGATCGATCGATGTAGACAGCTGACTCGGCTTCCGGATTGACAATTGCGGGATGGCCACTGTCTGTCTGGAAACGGATCTGCATATCGGTTGGTTTCCAGTCACCGGGGGGGCGAATACGGACGACGGCCATGCGTGGCTGGTAGACACAGTCCTGTGAGACGATCTGCAGTGCCAGTTGCTGTGGCCCTTCGGGATGTACAATGGCATCGAGCAGGCTGAATCCAAAGCGTTGTGTGACGTTTGTCAGCGTCGTCTGCCATTCCGTGGGATCCTGAGGGCCGAATTCCAGCAGCAGTCCGCCTCCACGACAGGCCAGCAGAACATTCTCCAACTGCAGACGCTGTGGTGGATGATTGCACGAGACTGCATAGCCACCACCTCCGAAGATACTGTTTTGTGCCTCCAGAATTCCGGGTTGTCCCGGCGGTCGAAACCAGGCGATGCCTGAGCACTCGTCGGAAGCGGTGGGTGACTGAATGTGGCAGCGCTGCATCAGTAGTGAGCTGCACTGCACAGCGATCAACTGTCGCGGTACAGTGGTCTCGGCGCGGGTGGAAGCTCGGCTGACCTGCAGGCCTCGCAGTTCCACAGTTGATCCGGCAAGGATCCATTGACCGGCTGATGGAATTTCCACCGTTGCGGCCGGAGTACCGGAGCATTCGATGGTCAGGCGTCCGGGGAGCTGGATGTTACGGGGCCGATAGCGGCGGCCTGCTTCGAGGCGGACGACTCCCGCCGCGTCGGGCTCGGGAAGTTCGCTGACGATCTGATTGGTGGCAGTGACCGCAGTTGTGGCAGGAGCTTCGACCGCAGGAGTTGCTGGTGTGGAGGTCAGCAGTTTCTGCCAGCGATTGATCGTCAGTGGCATGAGTGGAGCGGTAGATTCGCTGGCAATCAGCAGCAAACCGCCCAGCGCCGTGAACGCGGCCACCGGCCAGCCCGCCTTTCGCAGGATGCGTCGGGGAGTGGTGAGCGAGCGGAATGCGGGGACAGCCAGCTGGATCGCGGATTTTCGAGATTCGGGTAGGGTGCGGACGATTTGCCGGAGTGCCGAAAATCCGCTGGGGGCGTCCCAATGACGCAGCACGTCGGCCGCACTGTCGGGCCGCAGCTCGGGCAGTCGGCGGGTCATCGTCTGAATCTGGCGAGCCAGCCATTCGGGACATTCGGGAACCAATCCTCGGATATCCGCAACGTCGTGTTCGCGCTGGCTGATCATTCTTCGCACGGGATCTGCCGAGATGATCACAGGTCGCCCGGCCAGCAGTTGCCAGAGCAGGCAACCCAGAGAGTAAAGTTCGCTGCGACGATCTGGTTGTCTGGCCGCCTGGGCGAGTTCCGGGGCTGCCGCTTCGCAGTCACGCAGCGTCAATTGTTGTCCGATGGAACTGGCAGGACGCCTGATTCTGCGGGCACAGGCGGAGGTCAGGCGGACCCGGCCGTGGTCATTCAGGCGAACGGCGGCCGTGGTGAGATCCCCATGCAGGACCCCGGATTGTTCAAACCAGATCAGGCAGTGCAGCAGCTCTCGTCCGATTTCTGCCACCGCCGACCACGGCAGACGCCCGCCGCGAATCAGAAGCTCATCCAGGGACCAGTGGCCGGCGTATGGAGTTGCCAGCCAGAGTTGTCCGTGATGATCCTCGCTCAGTTCTGCTGGCAGCACGCAGGCTTCGGGGGGAGACTGCCGCGCCGTACGAATCTGATCAAGCAGATTCTGAGCGGCTGAACGCAGACCGGCGGCTGCAGCATCACTACGGTCACACAGGCGACTGAGGGCAAATGTCTGGTTGTTTTTTCGATGCACAGCCAGGTGGGTGTGCGTACCCAGTGGCTGCAGCAGCAGGTAATGTCCCACCGAAAGGCTGCCAGGGGGATTCAGCTGCAACTGCGATGCCTGCCAGGGAGTCAACTGCCGCAGTTGGACCATAGCGTCCAGCCAGACCGAATCAAAATCGGGCAGCTCTGCAGCGAGCGAGCGGACGAGTGGGGTGCAGCGGTCGAGGTCACAGCGTGCTGCCAGACCCTCAGCCCGCAGCAGGCTGAGCAATTGATCTGAGGGTTGTCGCCGGCGTGACCGCATCCTGCTGCACTCTGTGAAAGTTTCAGTTTCCCTTGAGGCCGGAGTATGGCAGAATCTGCCGATCTGCAGAAGGCGCGTTCAGCAGGTTTAATGGTAACAGGTGGGTCTGCGAAGTCTGCGTTATTTGGGTGATGTGCGGTCTGAAAGGTGCGACAGGAATGGCGGAGTGTACGGGAGCAGCCGGCGGGTCCGGGGGTACTGTTGGCTGTGGCTGGAGGCCGCGGAGTGGTGATCGGATCGTGTTGCCAGCGGCTTCCAAGCTGAATATTTTTCTGGAGGTTCTGGGGCGACGTCCTGATGGTTACCATGAGCTTGATACGATCATGGTGCGTACTCAGTTCTGTGATACGCTCACTCTGATTCCGAATTCCAGTGGACAGGTGCTGCTGCGTTTCAGTGATGCGACACCGGCGTCTGTGCAGAGTCTGGTACCTCTGGACGGGCGGAATCTGATTCTGCGAGCAGCCGAGCAACTGCGTTTGCTGGCAGCACCTGATGCTGGTGCTGAGCTGGTTCTGCACAAGTGTATTCCTCCGGAGTCTGGTCTTGGCGGCGGTTACGGGAATGCAGCAGCTGCTCTGCTGGGATTGCGGCAAGCCTGGAATCTGCAGCTTTCGGATGAGCATTTGCACGAGATTGCTGCGGGGCTGGGCAGCGACATCAATTTCCTTTTAAGTGGAGCTCGTGCGGCTGTTTGTCATGGTCGGGGAGAGAAGGTGCAACCACTGGCACTGGCGGGCCGACTGCATTTTGTGGCACTGCGACCTGGTCGCGGTAACAGCACGCCAGAGGTTTTCCGGCGGACGGTCGTAGCGACTGAGCAACGGAATTCACGTGCATTGGCGGAGTGTTTGACTGCTGGACGCATGGATCTTCTGGAATCCTGCATGTTCAACCGTCTTACGGATGCTGCACGGCAAGTGAATCCGGAAATGGCTGACTTACAGGGCAGATTCCAGCACGCTGTGCGGAAGCCCGTGTTCATGTCCGGCAGTGGCTCGACTGTGTTTGTCTTTTGTCGCAGTGCTCAGGAAGCCCGTGATGTTCGAAGAATCGTCGAGCAGCGACTGAAAGTCAGCGCGTGGCATCTGGAGGTGTAGCGGCAGTGGGCTGAGTGGCTGCACGTGGCGGCGGGATCACCGGAGACTGATTGGTTAGTCGCATCAGGTCAGGGCTGAACGGCTGCTGGTGCGGATTCAATCAAAGCCTGCAATGCTTTTACGTTCTCTGTCAGACGTTCGATGACTGACCGAGGGGGTGCAGTCTGTTCAAGATCATCGAGTCTGAGAATCTGGAAGCCGGATTCAAGGACCGGCTTTTCGTGGTCTTTGCTGCGTCGGTCATTGAGGATCATCAGGGGACTTCGACCGGAAAATCTCTGTGCTTCGGCCTGAATCTGCTGCAGCACTGCTGAGTCGGCGGGGCTGCTCAGAGGCCAGCGAATCCGCACGGGTTCGATTCCCAGGTCTCGCAGCAGATACAGGAACTCTGGGCCATCAGCCACGATTGACAGTTGTTTTTGTGGTACGATTGTCCTGAGTTGTGTGCACAGGTCGGCAAGTGGTTGCAGAGTTGTTCGCAACCGGCCGGATTCGCGCTGGATCTGGTCAGCACTGTCAGGTGCAACTTTGATGAGTGCTGACTGCAGTTCGGGCAGTTGCCGCAGCAGCAGTTGCGGGCTGAGCCACGTTGTCCACACAAATCCCTGATGAGAATGTGCGCCGTCCGGGCCATGCTGATGAGTGATGGCGTCCGGGATTTCAATCAGTGACTGAATGATTGAAGCAGACAGATCCAGTGTTCTGGAGGGAGCCAGAGAGATACGCTCGCTCCACGGTTCCCAGCCGGCTCCGGTCAGGATGACCAGTTTTGCGTCGCGAATCTCTGCCGCTGCTGTCCGCGTGGGACGCCAGTCACGCGAGTGACGTCCGTTGGGCACTACCAATCGAACGCCGTTGTCCGCTGCAAGGATCTGTTGTGAGAAGTCCTGGAGGACCGGAGAAGTTGTGGCGACAAGCAACACCTGTGATGGGATACCGGAAGTAGGTGACTGCTGTTTGGTGCAACCCGCTGGCAGCAGCGACAGCAGGAAAACCAGCGAGGAAAGGGGGATCTGGCGTGATGAGTGTACGTACATACAGTTTTTCTGATATGAGCGGGATGGAGAGCCGATAGAAGCTACGGGCTCATGATTGGCAATCCGGTCCAAATCCTCTGTGGAATTCGTGCTGGGGTCAAATGCATGAACGATTTCACTGAAAAAATGCAGAATTGGTCTGCGGAATCGGATTGACAGGGCGATAGTTGTGTAGACAACTGTTGTTTTGCTGTCTATTCTCTTTCTGGCGTTGGTCAGTCACTGGTGCAACAGGAAACGCGGAGAAATTCGATGGTTGATGCCTCTCATTCTGCGGGTTACGGCGGTTCGGAAGCCAGTCATTGCGAAGTTGATGTGGTGGTGATTGGTGGCGGACCAGCGGGAGCGACGACGGCCACTTTGCTGGCGCAACAGGGGCGTAGTGTCCAGTTGTTCGAGCGTGAGAAGTTCCCAAGGTTTCATGTCGGTGAGTCGCTGATTCCTGAGACTTACTGGACTTTGAAGCGTCTGAACATGCTGGACAAGATGAAGGGCAGCAGTTTCGTCAAGAAGCGGAGCGTGCAGTTCGTCAGTTCAAACGGCAAGGCGTCTGCTCCGTTCTACTTTGAAGACAACAACCCGCATGAATGTTCGCAGACGTGGCAGGTAGTGCGCAGTGAGTTTGACCTTTTGATGCTGAATAACGCGCGTGAGCATGGGGTTGAGGCCCATGAGGGAGCGCGTGTGCTGGACGTGCTGTTTGACGGTGATCGTGCAACCGGCGTGCGGGTTCGGCTTGAGGGTGGTGAGACTCGGACTGTCCACGCCAGGGTGGTGGTGGACGCCAGTGGTCAGAGTGGCCTGCTGATGAATCGTCTGAAATTGCGAACATGGGATCCAGTGCTGAACAAGGGTGCGATCTGGACCTACTGGGAAGGTGCTCATCAGGATACCGGGCGAGATGAAGGTGCGACGGTCATTCTTCAGACAACTGATCGCAAGGGCTGGTTCTGGTACATTCCACTGCACGACAATCGAGTGAGTGTTGGGATTGTGGCTCCTTTCGACCATTTGTTTAAAGGACGGGGCAATCATGAGCAGACGTATCATGAAGAGGTTGAGAAGTGCATGGGTGCGTCAGAGCGTTTGAAGGGGGCGAACCGAGTGGCGGGGTACTTCGCGACTCGAGATTTCTCGTACCGTTGCTCTAAAGTCTCGGGCCCAGGCTGGGTTCTGGTGGGAGACGCATTTGGGTTCCTCGATCCCCTGTACTCCTCTGGGTTATTTCTGGCGTTGAAGTCTGGTGAGATGGCTGCCGACGCGATTGGACAGGCCTTCGAGCAGCAGGACTTTTCTGAGGAACGACTGGGTAGTTGGGGGCCCGGGTTGAATCGCGGGATTGACCGCATCCGTCGACTGGTGTGTGAGTTCTACGATGGGTTTAATTTCGGGAATTTCGTCCGGAATTATCCGCAGCTGAAAGGGCGGATCACAGACCTGTTGATCGGTGATCTGTTCGAAGACAAGGTTGACGAGGTCTGGGCACCGATGGAGTCACTGTACGAGCCTGGCAAGGAAATCCCGCTGGCATGGGATTCCGGAACTCCTGAAGAAGTCGCGGCCAACAAGCTGAACGAACTGTATCTGCCGGAAGGTGTGAAGCCTTAACAGTCAGTGCAGTGGATGCCGAGGGAAGTATATTGATCACGCAGGTCACTCTGACCTGCGTGATTTGTTTTTGTTTGCCGTGGTGTCACGCCGCATGTATTGCAGTGTATCGATCACCCACTGTCTTCCGTGTGGACCGCTTTGTTCCGGGTGTGGACTGATACAGACCACATCTCCTGATCCAAACTGGCTTTTCACAATCGCTGGTGAATTGATCATGATACCGACTGGTGTGTTGTTTTTGGCGACTTCAGCAGCGAAGGTGGCCAGCACCTGAAAGTCGGGGATTTCCGGCTGGTGATGTGGTTCAATGATGGGGCCGTTGTGATAGATGATGCTGTTTGAAGCGAGGCCATCGGCAAGGATCCTTTGTCCATCTGTGGTCAGCGTCAGTGGCAGCTCTGCGTGGCCTCGGGCCCACTTAGAGGACTTTGTTTTCGCGTCAAGGATGCCAAGTCCCCACGAAAAACCGCTGCAGGCCAGATAAGAGCCCGCACAGATTCCAACATAATCGCCCCCCTGATCGACGAACTCCCGAATCGCCTGGCGGCCATCGTCACCGAGCGATGCCGATTGTCGGCTGCCTGATCCTCCACTGCAGCATAGCAGATCAAACTGAGTGAGGCAGCCACTGCGAATATCGGCACCGCAGACTCGGTGAACTGTAACGTCCGGCTGCGAGCCCCAGATTTCCAGCAGAGACGGGATCCCTTTTCCTGCAACTCCTCTGTCGTCCAGCAGGGCGATGTTGAATTGTGGTCGCTGGTCAGTCGTCACCAGCAGTTCAGTCACGGCATCTGTGCTGTGCAGTACTGAGAGTTGCTGCAGCAGCGCGGCCGTGACACGCCGCAGCTGTCGAGCTCGAACGGCCGTGGATTGTTCGCTGCGTGCTGTGGTGATCAGCAGGGTGCGCATGGATGGATGGGCAGCAGTTTTTTCGGAGATTGCAGCTGTCAGGCTGTCAGCAGGTGCCGACTTCGATTCGGTAAACTTCCGCGTGGCCTCGTCAATTTCCAGATTGACGAGGCTGATCAGGCTGGCCACAACTGCACTGCCTCCAGTGAAATCGCCAGGTCGAATTGTACTGCCATACTGCTGCGGATCTACAGAGGCGAAGCCGTCGGATTCACGCAGTTCGATCAGCCAGTCGGGTCTGTGAGACATCAGCAGTTGTTGCAGTGTATCGGCAGGATAACTACCGTCCGGAGTGGCATCTGTACCGATGACGGGCATACAGATCAGACGACCCTGCTGCAATGGCCATGCACTGATCTGCCGGGCAGCGAGGGTCGCCGCACTCTGTCCCGCACCTGCTGTCAGCAGAATTGTGGGCCCCGGTTTACCTGAGTCCCGAATTATCGGCAGGTCTTCATTGATGGGTTGTGCAAGCAGGGCGCAGAGAAGCAGGACCAGTTTCATGGGGCATCCAGAATTGTGGTCATCCGGGTGTCAGAACTGCAGCAGGCTACCAAAGGGCTGACCGTCCTGCACGTCAGTTCGTGGTGGGATCGGGCGTCTGCACCGTCTGTGTCGCTGGAATGACGGGCACCCTGCGACGGTTCGTTTCCGTCAGATGTTCAATAAGGATTCTGCGGATTTCCCGGACAGTGTTCGGGTCCCGCAGTACCTCAGTATGCCCCGCCTGGATTACTCGTTCGCTGTCGACTTCAGCCAGATGCGCGCTTTTCCACGTGACTACCCCGTCGGTCCAGGATTCAGGGTTGCGACCGCGGTTGATTGCTACGATGTTGTGGTGGTGGACCGGCTGAGGCACAGGGTTCCCTCGGACGAGTCGCAGCATTGCTGAGCGGGGAGACAGTGAATCAATACTGGTTCTTGGCAGCTCAAGGCGTTCTTTTGATTTCTCGGCAGCATGATCGAACAGTACGCGACTGAGTTTGAGTGTACGAGCGGGCAGCCAGATGACAGAGCCGAGAGCCCAGCGAGTGAAACGATTTGACAGATTGCTGCCGGCATAGGGGCTGGCTATTGTCACAATCCGGTTTACGGAATGATTTGACTGGAAGTAGAATACCTGGCGGAGTGCGCTGCGAGTCTCCGTGTCGGCTCGCAGTTGTTCGATCGGCTGGCGACTGACGGCGGACCAGAGTGAGTCTCCGCTGTCTATTGTCAGCGAGTGAGCGAGGATGCCGCCCATGCTGTGTCCTACGACAACCATTTCATCCAGTCGGGAGTTACGCATCTGAGGATCACATTCTTTGCGAACCTGCTTCAGTGTTTCACGCAGACGTGCAGCAGAGAATGCCACTGGTTCCCCCGTTGGATACAGATAGAACCAGAACTGGTAGCGACGACGGATTTCCGGGTCAGCCTGCAGATCATTGAACATCTCCATCCATGTCATGGGAGATGACCAGAAGCCATGCACCATCAGAACAGGAATGCGTTCTGGATCATAGGGCTGAACCATGTACAGCCCCTCAATCTGCTGTGCCAGATCCGGACGTATCAAAGCCCACGTATCGAGCAGACTCAGATCGCGATTACTGAGCTGTCTGGCTAGTGGTGTGCTGATATCAGTTTCCAGCGGTACCAGATGATCGCCTACGACCATCGTTTCAGATTCCCGAGGATCAAACAGCTGCAGGCGAATCTCACGAGGACGAGATACGCCCGGTGGGAAACTGAAGACCAGTGTTCCGGGAAACGTCATGCTGGTGGTGTAGTATTTTTCAAGTGGATCCGGGAGCCGCTGGCCAGTGCGATTGATGATGACTGGAACACCAATTCCTGCCGTTGTGTGGCGAGCCCGCAGATTCAGTAATCGATAGTCCGAGACAAACTCAAATTCTCCCGGAGGCTCTTCAGCAAACTGCCGGCTGGGATGAGGAATCTCCAGAGTCAGTCGACGACCGGTGAGAGGCATACGAAAGGAGTCGTCAGAACTGATCCTCAGATGTTTTCGCATCAGTCTCAGCAGTTGCTCAGCGCTGGCGTTGTAGGTTTCGGACACGTCGCGATGTTCCGGGTCCGCAGGGTCTGCCGGGATCCCCGCCTCCGTCGGCAGACTGAAGTAATTCCATGCGTCCTGGCAGGCATCCAGGTACAGTTCCATGGCCAGCTGGGGGTCACGGCCACTGACAGCCGCGGCTGCAAGATACTGCAGTTCGGCCAGTGCCTGTGAGGCGGCACGAAAACGTTCCGGCTGCTGCTGCTGTCGCAGGCAATGAGCGATCATCTGCTCAGATTCAGATCGTCCACGGAACCCTGTGGTACTGAGAAAATGAGTCGTTCGATTGGATGGGTGAACAGCACCAATCCACGACCGATTCAGACGTGCATGCAGACGATTTTCCGGGCTATGGCGAACTTCCACGAAGTTGGTGGTTGTGCAGCCGGCGATCAGGACCATCGCGCAACTGAAAAGCAGCGCTGGTTGCATCCATGCCACCAGTAACCGGTACAATTTCATGAAGTCAACGACCAGTTGGCCTTCGGTCAGCGTAAGAACAGTCCCCGGGGTTGCGGTCAAACCTGACCGCAACCTTGGGGAAGTATAGGAATTCTCACTTTTTCAGGGAACAACAGTCGGGTGTTTTTACCCTGGGCGAATCGCGCGGAATTGCGAATCACCAGACAATACACCCACTATATCAGTTTTTTCCACCCGACTGCTGGGTTGGTCTTCAGTTTACGGCAGTTCACGGATCCGCAGATTGCGGAATTCGATGGGGGATCCCTCAGATTCAAGGCACAGGAAACCCGCAGCCGGATTACACCCGGTGCCCCCGCTCACTTCCTCCCCGTTCACCCACAACCGGACTTCACCATTAATCGCTCGCACGTAGTAATGGTTCCATTCGGGGGAGCCTTTCGTGGTGTTTTTCCTTGGGAAACTACGGCTGCTGTTGGGGGCGACAGGCGGGAACGGGGTCATGCGAGCATTCCCGGTGGGGAATACGTCGCCATTTGTCGTAAACCAGTCCGGCTCCTTCCCCGTGCTTTTGCGGTAGGCGTCGGCATAGCCGTGGTCCAGAATCTGAACTTCGATCCCCTCGGGCAGTCCGCCGCGTTTGAGGGACGCAAGATTTTTCTCATTGGCCCAGAGAAACACGCCCGAGTTCCCGGCCGGCTTCAAATGACGCCATTCGACCACGAGTTCCAGGTTACGATATTCCCTGACAGTTCGCATGACGCCAACCGGAGTGCCGGTGCAGTGAATTTCCCCTGCGGGAAAACTCCACGTATTCTCATCGCAGTTCACGTTAACGAAGTCCGCTTTTCCGAGTGTGACCCAGCCGAGTCCTGTCCCGTCAATACGGGCGGACGGAGCTGGGGCTGGAGTCTCCTGGCCCAAAGTGCCGGTTGCATCTGCAAACAACAGCAGGAACAGGCACCAGTAGCGAGTGGTCATAACGAAATTCCTGATCGGGTGAACGAGATGATGCTGATGTCGGTGATACCAATTGAGACCAGGGACGGAACCTGCGATACTGACCGCCGGAATCTGACTGCTGGTCATTGAGTTATAGCGTTTGTCGTCGGGAAAGTCATTGCATGCGTCGAAAACTGAGTGTTCATCTGTTGCCGGACCTGTGTCCTCCGGAAGTACTACGGGGCGGCACAACAGTGGTGATTGATGTTCTGCGTGCGTCTTCGACGATCGTTACGGCTCTGCAGAACGGTGCATCGGCTGTCAGCCCCTGTGGTTCTCCGGAGGAAGCGGAGTCAATCCGTGACCAGTATCCGGCGGGGCAGGTCGTTCTTGGAGGCGAGCGTGGTGGTGTGCGGATCGAAGGCTTTGACCTCGGAAATTCGCCGGCGGAGTATACGGCGGAGGCTGTCGGTAAGCGTCTGCTGGCCTTTACCACAACCAACGGAACTCGTGCCCTGCTCAGGTCTCTCTCGTCCCGCAGTATTCTGATTGGATGTTTTCTGAACCTGGAAGCAATTGTTCAGCGGTTGCAGGATGGTGGTGCGGATCTGCATCTGGTGTGTGCGGGGACAGATGGAGTTGTGACGGGTGAAGACGTGCTGTTCGCAGGTGCGACCGTATCGGCACTCGTGACTGATCAGCCTGAGAGCTGGGTTCAGAATGACAGTGCCCAACTGGCCTCGCGTCTCTGGTCCAGTGTCGTAGCGGGTGCGACAGACCCAGCGAGCGCTGTGCATGACTTCCTGCGGGGCACCCGTGGCGGACAGAACCTGCTGACACTGGGTTACGACAGCGATATCTGCCTGTGTTCACAGATCAGCACGACAGCTGTCGTTCCGGAGTATGATCTGCAGTCCGGCGAACTACAGAATACCGGGGGAGCAGTATGAGGGTTTTTCCGGGCGTATTTCAAATTCTGCTGATCACACTCATGTCAGGAAGTACCTGCGTGGCCGTGTCTGCGGATGAGCCACCACAGTTTTCCGATCATGGGCGTGCTTTCCTGCAGCAGCACTGTCTGAAGTGTCACAATGCTCAGAAACGCAGCGCGGAGCTTTCGCTGGAAGAACTGACAGATAACGCGGCAGTGATCCGCAGTCGGAAGGCCGTGAATCGGGTACTGCAGGTGATCATCGCCGGCGAGATGCCACCGGTGGAAGAGGCTCGTCCGGAACCGGCCGCAGCCGAACGATTTGTCGCAGAACTGTCAGCCATTATTCAACACGCCGATCGGACGGCTGAACCGGATCCCGGTCGAGTGACGATGCGACGACTGAATCGAGCTGAGTACCGCAACACGATTCGAGATCTGATTGGCGTGGCATTCGATCCGGCAGCCGATTTTCCTGCGGACGATATCGGGCACGGCTTTGACAACATCGGAAACGTGCTGTCGGTTTCTCCTGTTCTGATGGAGCGATATTTCGAGGCTGCCGAATCGATTATGTCGCAGGCCATTCTCCCGGTGCCTCCTGCAGTCGTACAGCGGCGACTGGCTTCGGTCTATACCGAACCGGCATCCGGAGAAGTTGCAGGAAAATATATGGATGACGGTTTTCGTCGTCTGGTGTCGGACGGTACCGACGGCGTAGCCACCGGGCCACTGCACACGCCATACAAGTGGGAAGACGGCGAGTATATCTTCCGAGCGCGAGTTTATGGGCAGAGTGGCCATGGGGGACCTTTGAAGGTTGCGATTCTGCTGCAGGGGGCCGGACTGCAGGAGACATCTTCTGCTGAGGAACTGGGGACTGTTGCCGGTCAGGTGCTGCAGCCGGCGAAGATTCTGAAAGTGTATGACGTGGCGGCTGATTCGCGAGAGAAAGCAGAGATCCTCGAGATTGCTGTACCGAATGTGGTTGGACGCGATCGGATGATGATCGGTCAGCTTCTGCCGGATGCCGGGCAACCGGCTGGGAAGCTGTGGGTTGAGTATCTGGCTCTTGATGGTCCACTGGACACTCGGCCGGCCACTCAGCGACGGTTACTGGCGTGTGATCAGTCAAAACCGCAGTCTGAGCAGACGCGTGAGGTTCTGTCGAGGTTTCTCAGACGAGCCTTTCGCCGGCCTGTTCAGTCGGAAGAACTGGATCGCAGCATTCGACTGGTTGAGCAATCTCTGAGTGCCGGCGAATCGTGGGAAAGCGGAATTCAGTTTGCGATGCAGGCGGCGCTGTGTTCCCCGTCGTTTCTGTTTCGTGTTGAGCGGGACGCTGAGCCAACTCGGATGGACATTCGCAATCTGGATGAGCATCAGTTGGCCAGTCGACTGTCATACTTTCTCTGGAGTTCCATGCCGGACGATGAGTTGCTGGATCTGGCCGATGGGGGGCAGCTTTCCGGACGACTTTCAGAGCAGGTGCGGCGACTGTTGCAGGATCCTCGGTCCGTTACTCTGGTGCAGAGTTTTGCAATGCAGTGGCTGCAGTTGCAGAGGCTTGATCTGGTGTCGCCGGATGCGGTGCTGTTTCCGATCTGGAACTCTGAGCTGCGAGTGGCGATGCGTCGGGAAACGGAATTGTTTGTTGAATCGGTGTTCCGCGAGGATCGCAGCCTGCTGGATCTGCTCGGAGCGGACTACACGTTCGTTAATGGTCCGCTGGCGCAGCACTATGGAATCACCGGGGCCAACGGTGAGCCGGTCAAGGGGGCGGATTTTGTGCGTGTGTCGCTGCAGGGGACGCCTCGTGGTGGCCTGTTGACGCAGGCAAGTGTCCTGACCGTCACCTCCAATCCAACTCGAACGTCCCCGGTGAAACGCGGTCGCTGGGTGCTGGAGCAGATTCTGGGTGCACCGCCTCCGGCACCGCCACCGAATGTTCCGGAGCTGCCGGGTACGGCGGCCGATATTGCGGGCGCTTCACTGCGGCAGCGTATGGAGGCACATCGAGCGAATCCGGCATGTGCTAATTGTCATGCAAAAATGGATCCGATCGGTTTCGCATTGGAGAACTTCGATGCTGTGGGGCGTTTTCGGACTCAGGACGGCAGTTTTGAGGTGGACGCAAGCGGTGAACTTCCGGATGGAACCGCGTTTACGGGGCCTGCAGCATTGAAAGACGTGATTCTGCAGCGACGTCAGGAATTTGCCCGCTGCTTTATTGAAAAGCTACTGACATATGCCATTGGAAGAGGTCTTGAGTATTACGATCGGCCGGTTGTGGAAGCGATTCTGCGGCGGGCCGAGGCGGAAAACTATCGCTTTTCGGTTGTGGTTGAGGGTATTGTGCAGAGTGAGGCCTTTCGTCTGAGACGAGGCCCTGATGCCGCGCCCTGAAGTGATGTGCCGTTGCTCTGTCAGGTATTCATGCAGGAATTGAACTCATGGTTCGTACAACTTCGTGGATCTCGCGTCGGACTGCGCTGCGTGGTGCGGGGGCTGTTGTTTCACTGCCATGGCTGGAGGCCATGGGACCGCGGATGGCGTGGGCCGAAGGTGGCACTGCCGAGACTGCTGCGCCGAATCGGATGGCGTTCCTGTATGTGCCAAACGGGATCAACATGACCGACTGGACACCGCAGCAGGAGGGGGCGGAATTTCAGCTGCCGGAAATCCTGAAGCCACTTGAGCCTTTGCAATCGAAACTGCAGGTGCTGAGTGGTCTGACAGCCGATAAGGCGCGGGCACACGGTGACGGCGGTGGGGACCATGCTCGTGCCCTGTCCGCCTTCCTGACCGGTTCTCAGGCGCTGAAAACGGATGGTACCAATATTCGGCTGGGCGTTTCTGTTGATCAGGCTGCCGCAGCACGGATCGGTGATCGTACGCGTCTGTCGTCACTGGAAATCGGATGTGAACACGGGGCGATGGCCGGGAATTGTGATTCCGGCTATAGCTGTGTGTATTCTTCGACGATGGCGTGGCGTTCGGCGACGCAGCCATTACCCAAAGAAGTTAATCCGAAGCTGGTGTTTGACCGCATGTTCGGAGCTGATCAGTCACCGGATCGGGCACGTCGTGATGCACGACGTCGCAGTATTCTTGATTACGTTCGAGAAGATTCGAAACACCTGTCTCTGCAGCTGACGCCGGGCGATAATCGAAAGCTGGATGAATACTTCACTGCGATCCGTGAGATTGAGCTGAGAATTGAACGTGTTGAGAAACTGCCGCCAGTCAAAACACCCGATTACCCGGTTCCAGCCGGGGTGCCGGCAGAGTATGAAACTCATATTCGTTTGATGTGTGATCTGGTCGCTCTGGCGTTTCAGTCCGATGTGACTCGGGTGGTCACCTTCGTGCTGGCCAATGAGGGCAGTAATCGTCCGTATCCATTCATTGAGGTTCCAGAGGGGCACCATGACCTGTCCCATCATGGCAACGACACCGGTAAGAAGGAAAAGATCAGAAAAATAAACCTGTTCCACATTCGTCAGCTTTCGTGGCTGCTGGAGAAGCTGAACAGTATTCAGGAGGGCACGGGCACGCTGCTGGATCACTGCATGGTGGCTTATGGCAGTGGTATCCATGATGGTAACGCGCACAACCACGAGGATCTTCCGCTGCTGCTGGCGGGTGGTGGTTGCGGAACGTTGACACCGGGGCGGCACGTGAAGTTCGCCAGCGAGACGCCGCTCAGCAATCTGTGGCTGTCGATGCTGGCTCGCATGGAGGTTTCATGGGATCAGATTGGTGACAGCACAGGCCCACTGAGCGGACTGTAGGCTGTCAGCACTGCCCGATATTATTTCTTCTTCGACTTTTTCTGCGGTTCAGTGGCCGTTGGTGCTGCAAGGGCCGTGAACTGGTCCGTGTATTTCTGCCACAGTAATTCCAGTTCCCGGGCTTTGTCCGGCAGCCTGGCAGCCAGATTGACCTGTTCGGCACGATCCGTGGCCAGATCATACAGTTCCCACGCCTCGTTTTTTGCGGCTACAAGTTTCCAGTCGCCAGTACGAACGGCTCGATTGCCTTCATGCAGCCACCAAAGACAGTCACGCTGCACTGGCACGTCAGCAGTGAAGGTTGACACCAGACTTTTGCCGGGAAGAGCCGGTCGCGACTGGCCATCCCATTCCGTGGGAACCTGCAGCCTGGCTGCCTCCATGACCGTGGGTACAATATCGATCATGTGGGCCGGGGTTGTGCTGAGTTGACCGGTGCGACTTATGCCTCGTGGCCAGTTGACAATCAGGGGGCTGCTGATGCCACCTTCGTGGACCCACGTCTTGTGTCGTCGGAACGGAGTATTGGCGGCGCTGGAAAAGCCCGGGCCGAGACACAGGTAAGAAGCTGCACTGCCGGGGGCCGCGGCTGGATCATGACCGCCGTGACGGACCATAATCTCAGCACTTGCCCCGTTGTCGGATGCAAAAAAGATCAGCGTATTTTCGCGCTGGCCAGCCTGCTCAAGAGCCTGCAGATAGCGACCAATTTCCTGATCCATACGGTCAATCATGGCCGCATGAACAGCCATCTTGGTGGCC